>CAYMTQ010000022.1:0-24069 GCA_964393395.1 uncultured Sangeribacter sp. | reverse complement strand
TAGTCAACATGTTACATTTCTGACATTGCACGCAATGTCCCTACAATTCGACGATCCCATCATTTTAACACACCCTCTTTAAACTATAATAGAATGGCAAAGATTTCGTGGCGTCCCGGGACGATGATATATCCGTTGCCTGCGGTTCTTGTCACATGCGGAGATAAACCGGAGAACTGGTCCATGCTGACTGTGGCCTGGACAGGTACCATCTGTTCCGATCCGGCAATGTGTTATATTTCAGTCCGTCCCGAAAGGGCATGTTATCCGTTGATTTCGGATAACATGGAATTCACAATCAATCTTACGACCGCGGCTATGGCCCGTGCGACAGACTGGGCCGGAGTGCGCTCGACGAGAGATTATAACAAATGGGCTGAAACCGGGCTGACCCCGATTCCCGGAGAAAAGGTGAAATCGCCGACAATCGCCGAGAGTCCCCTGAGCATAGAGTGCCGGGTCAAAGAGGTCATGCGCCTCGGCTCACACGACATGTTCATTGCCGAGGTGCTTAACGTCCGTGCCGACTCACGGTATATTGACCCTGAGACAGACCGTTTTAAACTCGAAGAGTCCGGTCTGATGGCATACAGCCACGGTTTCTATTACGAACTCGGACCTGTCATCGGACGATTCGGCTTCTCAGTCAGAAAATGAAATAAGACTATGGAAAATAACGATATAGACAGATTGGGCGAAATACTGAGGCTCGCCGCCACATACTGCACGCTCGTCCAGAATCCCGAAGTTGAGGAGAGAGAGGATTATATCCGGGAACTGCTGATTATTCTTTCCAGAATCTACAGCGAGTTTCTGGCCTTTAAGCCTCAGACGGATGAAGAGGAGGACTATGCGCTCGATCAAGGTCTCGGAGCTTTTCTTCAGCAGCATGCCGATGAATCGCTTTACAATTATGTCAGGAACCAGATGCAGCAGATAATGGCTCCGGACGACACATATCTCGAGACTTTTGAAGAGGATATGAAATATAGCGACACACCCATAGCCGCGACTATATCAGAGTCTCTCGCCGATATATTCCAGCCATTATATAATTTTGCGGAGGAGGCACGCCTGAGTGAAGGGGCGACCTTGAAAGAGGCATATCTCCAATGTCGCGAGGAGTTCAATGAATATTGGTCGCAGACATTGACAAATGTTCTGAGACCATTGAATGCGTTAATTAAATAATATTTCAGCGTTAATTCCTATGATTGAAAAACTCATGGAGCGGCTCGAGGCCTCTCCGACAAACTTCCACGCAGTGAGAACCATCTGTGAAGCTTTGGAAGGAGATGGTTTTGTCCGTCTTCATCCCGGGGCCGAGTGGAAAATCGTTCCCGGTGGAAAATATTATGTGACAAAAAACGGGTCGGCAGTATTCGCCGTGATTGCCGGTACCGAGAAAGCATCCCGCACCGGTTTCCGCATCATCTCTTCCCACAGTGATTCACCCGGCTTCAAGATCAAGCCCAATGCCGAAATATATGGCGAAGGGGGAGTGGTCAGTCTGAATGTAGAGCAGTATGGCGGCGGCATTCTTTCGACATGGTTCGACCGTCCGCTTTCGATTGCGGGCCGTATCATGAAGCGTGGTAAAAACGCACTCCGTCCCGAGACCATTCTCGTTGACTTCAAGCGTCCCGTCTGCACAATCCCGAATCTGGCCATTCATTTCAACCGTCAGGTAAACGCAGGCTACGCATTCAGCGCACAGAAAGATATGAAGCCCATCATCGGCCGATTCAGTGCCGAAGAGATTGAGCGCTTCAAGAAAGAGGGGGGTGTCATCCGCAAGATGATAGCGGAGGAAACGGGAATTGCGCCGGATGAGATCCTGGATTATGAACTCTCGATTTATCCTGTGTTGAAACCGACAATCACAGGAGTCAACGGAGAATATCTTCAGTCGCCGCGCATCGATGACCTCTCGATGGCCTTCACGTCGCTGCACTCGCTTCTTGAAACTTCAGGAACCGCTACCGAACCGTGGAGGGTAATGGCAGTCTTCGACAATGAAGAGACCGGATCGGGAACGAAGCAAGGGGCTCATTCACCTGTATTGCGCAATCTTCTCGAGCGCCTTGTACTTGCGACAGAAGAGGGAGGAGCGGAGGCATTCCACCGTTCAATAGCGAACAGCTTCATGGTGTCGGCCGACGACGCTCACGCGTTCCATCCCAATTATGCCGAGAAATATGATCCGACAAACCATCCCCTGATCGGCAATGGTCCCGTCGTGAAGATCAATGCAAACTGCAAATACATGACCGACGCCGACGGAGCGTCAGTTTTCTCCGAACTGTGCCGCGAGGCCGGAGTGCCATGTCAATACTTCGTGAATCACTCCGACGTTGCCGGAGGCTCAACTCTCGGCAATATACTGACCGGACAGCTTGATCTACGCGGAGTAGATGTCGGATGCGCAATCTGGGGAATGCATTCGGCTGTCGAGACGGGCGGTGTGAAAGACCACGAATATATGGCGAAGGTCTTCAACCGGTTCTATCTGGTCTGATGACTGATAGCGGGTCAAATATCAGTGTTATAAGAAACCAAGCCAAAGGTTATTGAGAGCCTTTCCGGTTGATTCCGGTTCAGAAATCGCCGGCGTATGCATAAAGGGCGTTTGCGCGTTCGCGCAGGCGCTCTATTCTTATATTGTATTGGCCATCCGGGAAATTGTTCTCGCAATAGAGGATCGCCGTGTCGATGTTCTTCTTCAGTGATGAACGGTAGGAGATTCTACGGTAACGGGTCTCAAGCCATTCCGTTTCCGTTTCGGCGACATATATCAGAAAATCGGCCACCTCTTCACGCTCGAAACAGACCGAGGTGAAATCCTTTATTATCTTGTTGAGATTTGACATCGAAGGACGTTTCTTCGAGGTGCCGGTTGAGGCAAAGAAGATTCTGTGAACAGCGGTTTTCGCTTTTTCGCAGGCTTTCCGGGCGTCAGGGTCGAGCCAGAATTCGAACCAATCCCTGGCATCTTTGCGGGCGTCATAAAGTTCGAGCGCCGTCTCGATAATCTGGTCCTTGTCAAGAACGGCAAGGGCCTTTTTCAATTTTGCTTTTGACATAAGAGCTTACTTCTTTATTATATAACACACAACACCGCAATAGAGTGGCAAAATCAAGACCATATTGAATCTAGGAGGGTGTGTCAAAATGATGGAATCGTCGAATTGTAGGGACATTGCGTGCAATGTCAGAAATGTAACATATTGACTACCAAAGCGGACATGGCACGCCATGTCCGTACAATTGTTGCTCGCGTCAATTATGAAACATCCCCCTAAATCATTCCCGGTAATATGATTTTTTTAGACTCAGTGATAGTGTCTCCGATAACAGACGGGAAAGAAAAGAATCTGCTCCTTTAGAAGAAAAGGGCCTGCTCCTTTGGAAGGAAAAGAGCCTTCTGCTTTAGAAGAAGAGATAGGCTATAAATATGGCGGCTACGGCGCCGACTATGTCTGCAAGAAGGGCATAGCCGGCGGCGTATCGTGTTTTGGAGACACCGACCGACCCGAAATAGACGGCGAGGATATAGAAAGTAGTGTCTGTCGAACCACGGACGACAGCGGCCAGTTTGCTGACAAAGGCATCGGGACCTTCGGCTTTCATGACATCGAGCATCATGGCGCAGGAACCGCTTCCGCTGAGGGGTTTCATCAGCATTGTCGGGAGGGCGCCGACCCACTGAGTATCAAGTCCGGCCTTTGCGACAAGCCATTCGACAGCACCCGTCGCGGCATCGAGTGCGCCGGAGGCTCGGAACATTCCGATAGCGACAAGAATAGCGACAAGATATGGAATAATTCCGACAGCTGTCTTAAAGCCCTCCTTGGCTCCTTCGATGAATACGTCATAGACACGGATTCTGTGGCGGATTCCGGCACCGATAAAAGCGATTATCACACAGAACAGGATGAAATTGGCTGCGAAAGTCGACCAGATCTCAACCTTGTCGGCAGGCAGTGTGGTGAAAAACCAGGCGATGCCACCGACTACGGCTGTTATGCCGCCGAGCCAGCTCCAGAGGACGAGGTCCATTCTGATTTTCTGTTTCAGACAAAGGGCAATCAGTCCGACAAGAGTGGCTATTGCTGTGGCAAGCAAGATCGGAATGAATACGTCAGTCGGGTTGGCGGCTCCTCCCTGGGCGCGATACATCATGATGCTGACCGGAATCAGACAGAGTCCGCTGCTGTTCAGGACAAGAAACATGATCATCGCGTCGGTCGCGGTATCTTTCTTCGGATTCAGCCGTTGCATCTCCTGCATGGCGCGGAGTCCCATTGGAGTGGCGGCATTGTCGAGTCCGAGCATATTGGCCGAAAGATTCATGAAAATCGCCCCGAGGGCCGGATCCTTTTTCGGAATCCCCGGAAAAAGGCGTGAGAAGAAAGGATAGATGAGTTTGCCGAGCCATTCAATCACTCCGCTCCGTTCGCCGATCTTCATGATGCCCATCCAGAGAGTCAGGACGCCGGTCAGACCGAGAGAGATCTCGAAGGCGAAAGATGCCTGACTGAAAGATGCGTTCATTATCTCGGTCCACACCGAGACATCGCCTGTCGAGAGCGAGACGCCGGCCGCCATAAGGAAGGCTATGGCGAAGAATGCGATCCATATCCAGTTGAGTACCATAGGCGTTCAGTCGCAAGAGGAAGTGAAATGTTTCTTGGAATGGCAATAATGGAGTGTTCCGCCATCAATGATTACGTGTTTAGTCGCCATTCCTGATATTACGGACATTTCGTGGGAGACAAGAACGATGGTCGTAGTTTGCGCGAGACGTTCCATGATTCCGTAGATCTGTCTTTCAAAATTCTTGTCGACGTATGACAGAGGTTCGTCGAGGACGAGAATTTCCGGTTTCGTGGCGATCGCCCTTGCAAGAAGGGTTCTCTGAAGCTGTCCTCCGGAAAGGTTTCCGACATTGCGGTCAAGATAGGATCGGATTCCGCAGAGCTCGGTGACTTCTTCGAAGCGACGGTCGGCATCTGCGTCGCGTCTTCCCAGAAGACCTCTGATCTGTCCTGATTTTACGGCCTGTTCAACGGTTATGGGGAATTTAGTATCTATCCGGCTTTTCTGCGGAAGATATCCGATCGGAAGCTTCTGGACGGAGCGGCCATTTTTCAGATAGCGCACGGAACCTGAAGTCGGTTTCATCAGCCTCAGCAGTATCCGGAGGAAAGTTGTCTTTCCGCCACCGTTCGGCCCGGTTATGGCAACGAAGTCACCGCTGTTCAGGGTGAAGTCGACGTCTTTGAGGACATCCTTCCGGTCGTAGGACACGGTAATGTCCTTCATCTCAATAACCGGCTCATTGAGCCGCACGATTCTATCAGTGGAGTCAATCATTTCTTGTCTTTATCTTCCCTGTTCTGAATGCTGATCGCCCTCGCGATGCGGAAAAGCTCATCAAGCCACCCTTCCGAATTCAGGTCGACCTCAATGACAGGAATCCCCATTGTCTCGCCCATATCCTCGAGCCTTCGGGAAGAATGCTGTCGTTCCGATATTATGGCTGCAGGCCGGCTTCCTGATATATGGCCGAGAATTTCGGAATACTGTTTCGGCGACGGCTCTTTACCTTCCTGTTCCATTGCAATCTGTTTCAGACCGTAATCACGGCTGAAGTACGATAGAGAGGGATGAAGGACGATGAAGGGCGCGGCCCCGTGGCTGAAGATCGAGCGAAGAGAGTCGTCGGCGCATGCCAGTGTAGAATCGAATCTGGCCAGACGGGCTGAATAAATCTCCTTTCGCGCCGGATATTCCCGGATAAGACCTTGGGTCATCGTCTGAGCCATCTTGCGTGCGTTGGCTACCGAAGTCAGAATATGGGGGTCGGCCGACGGACAGTTCTCAGCTTCATCGTGTCGGTGGGAGTGATGGTGGCCGTGAGAGTGGTCATGACCGAGACGTTCGATTCCTTCCGAAGAGTCAACTATGCGAGTATCCGGGAAATTGGCTTCGATACCTCTGAGGACAGATTGCTCAAATCCCGGAGAACCCATTGTGAAATACAGGTGTGAACGGGTCAACGCTTTCATCGTAGACATGGAGGGTTCGTAAGACTCCGGATCAGTACCCGGAGGGAGCAAAGTGACTACTTCGAAATCATCGCCGGCAATTTCCCTGAGCAAAGAGGCCTGCTGAGGGAAAGAGACGGCAACAGAGGGTTTCTCCTCAATTTTCTCCGACGCGGAACGGCGGCCGCAGCCGGTCCCTGTGAGGAGAATGGCTGAGACCGCCGCCAAGATCGCGAATCGGTTCATATCTTGCGAATGCCCATTATTTCGCGGACATCGCGCAGAGTGTCAGCGGCGTAAGCACGGGCGCGTTCCGCTCCCATTCTTGCTACGCGCGACAGATATTCGTCATTGTCACGGATGTCCTGAATCCGCTCGCGGATCGGAGTGGTAATCTTCAGAATATCCTCTGCAAGCTGTTTCTTCATGTCGCCATACCGGATCGAGCAGTCGGCATACGCATTTCTGAAAGACTGAACTACTTCGGGATCGGACACAAGATCCATCAGAGTGAAGAGATTGTTGACCGGTTCAGAGACGGGCGAATTGGGAACTGTGGGACCCTGATCGGTCACAGCCCGCATCACTTTCTTCCGGAGCACCTTTTCATCATCGTTGAGATAGATGCAGTTGCCTTCGCTCTTTCCCATCTTGCCCGAACCGTCAAGACCGGGCACTTTGACTGCCTGTCCTCCGAAATTGAAATTTACCGGTTCTCCGAAATAGTCCACTCCATAGAACGAGTTGAAACGGCGGGCGAAACGGCGAGTGAGTTCGAGGTGCTGCTCCTGATCCTTGCCGACGGGAACAAAGTCAGCTTTGTGAATAAGGATATCGACGGCCATGAGAGTAGGATAGGTCAGCAGACCGGCGTTTACTCTCTGGTTTGTCTGGTTACCGATGATTTCCTTTTCTATTTCGTCCGAGTCGGAGGTGATTCCGAGAGCTTTACGCGCCTTATCCTTGAAAGAGGCGGTGCGCATCAGTTCGCCGATGCCAACGTGCATGTTCAGCAACAGGTACATTTCCGCGATTTCCGGGACATCGCTCTGGATATAAAGCGTGTTCTTTTCCGGATCAAGTCCTGAGGCGATATATTCCGCAAGAATAGTCTTCACGGATTCGTGAAGCTGTTTCGGATCGGGATTTGTGGTCAGGGCATGGAGGTCGGCAATGAAATAGCGGGTGTCGAAATCATCCTGCATGCGGATGAATTTTGACAGAGCCCCGAAATAGTTTCCGAGGTGAAGGTTGCCGGTCGAGCGTATGCCGCTGACGACTATTTTCTTCTTTTCTTCTGCTGATGTGTCAGACATGATTTGAGCGTGTTTTTCGATAATATCCGGGATTATTTTTCAGGCGTTCCGGAGAATGTGACGTTCATCGGATTGCCGTTAAAGGCACAGATGAATTTGATATCGAGAGATTTTCCGGGATCCTCAACAGCGACAAAAGCTGAGATGGTGTACTGCGGGAACGGTTTCGTCATGACTTCCGGAATAAGTTCGTCTTTCTGAAGGAGGAAAACATTCTTATTGTCCGTCACGGGCTCGAAGGCAAGAGTTCCGTCATTTTCAGAGCCGCGGATCCAGTTGATGCCGGGGAATGTCATTACCAGAGCCGGCATCTTGGGGTTGAAATCGGCACCGTTAATTGTGAGGACCGCAGTCTTGTTATCTACGTTGTATTCTATCGCGTATGTTCCGCGCGTGGATTCATATTTGTCATCAGGATCCGAAACGGGAGATGTGACAGTCGTTCCTGCATAGACAGTCTTTTCAGAGGGAACGATGATTTCGGGTTCGTTGCTTTCATTGTCATCGTCTCCGCAGGCCGTCATCATGCCTCCGAAAGAGAGACAGAGCGCCGCGAGAAGAGCGAATCTGAATGTTTTCTTCATAGATATGTTAAGTTTCAAATTGTTACGTTTTTTTTGTGGTGATTTAATGCTCATACCGGCACCGGTTGAATCAGTTACCGGCCTCGCATATAAATCTCAGGCGGAGAAGGCGAAGCTGTTCATCTGTGTAGTCTTCTCCGAATTCCTGGATCAGTTCCTCGACGTCATCTTCTTCCAGTTCACGGAGGAAATCAAAGACTTCTTCCTGCTCCTCAGGGTCGAGTTGCTCGTCCAGATAATAACGGAGATCAAGCTGATAGCCCCCGTCGACGATTTTCTCAATCTCGGTCACGAGTTCCTCAAATTCCATTCCCCGGCTCTGGGCGAGATCATCGAGCGATATCTTGCGGTCGATACCCTTGATCAGGAAAGGACGGATGCTGCTTGGAGAGGCCACGGTCCTGACGCGGATGTCAACAGGTCGCACAATGTCATTATCGCGGACATATTTCCCGATTACGTCAAGAAATTCCTGGCCGAATTTCCGGGCTTTACCTCGTCCAACTCCCGGAATTCCGAGCAGATCATCTTCCGTCAGGGGGTAGAGCGTTGACATAGCCTCGAGTGTGGGGTCCTGAAAGATCACATACGGGGGAATTTCCTTCTTGCGCGCAATGTCCTTCCGGAGGCCCTTGAGAATTGCGAAGAGTTCAGGATCAGCTGCGCCACCGGCCGCACCTTTCGGTGCATCAGAGTCGAAATCCTTATATTCGCGGTCTTCGACGAGTTCAAACTTCTTGGGGAACAGCAGAAAGCTGTGACCCTCATCCGTTACGCGCAGGGTTCCATAATTTTCGAGCTGACGTTCGAGATAGCCGGCAACGACGGCCTGACGGAGAAGGGAGAGGATAAATTTGTCATCCCTGTGGCGGAGGGCACCGAAAACTTCGATGTTATCATGTCCGTTCGCCTTGATTTCGTCTGTCGGCCGGCCGACCAGAATCTGGTTGATATATTCCATCTTCTGGGCTTCGGAAACACCGAGTACGGCCTCGATAGCGGCTGCGAGATCATCGGTCGCGTCAACACGTTTTGCGGGATTCGTGCAGTTGTCGCAACACCCGCAATTGTCATTGTCATATTGTTCGCCGAAATAATGCAGGAGCGTTTTCCTGCGGCAGACGGCAGACTCGGCATAGGCCGCGGTCTCGATCAGAAGCTGACGGGAGATCTCCTGTTCCATAGCCGGTTTGGACTGGACAAGTTTCTCGAGTTTCTGAATATCCTTGTGGGTGTAGAACGCAATACATCTTCCCTCGCCTCCGTCTCTTCCGGCACGTCCGGTTTCCTGGTAATATCCTTCGAGGCTTTTCGGGATGTCATAATGTATGACGAAACGCACATCGGGCTTGTCAATACCCATTCCGAAGGCAATCGTGGCGACGATTACCTGAATATCCTCATGTAGAAAGGCATCCTGATTCTCGGCCCGTGTGTTGGCATCCATTCCGGCATGATAGGGGAGGGCCTTGATGTCATTGATCTTTAGAATTTCGGTGAATTCCTCAACTTTCTTGCGTGAAAGGCAATAGACGATTCCGGACTTTCCGGGATTGGATTTTATGTAGCGGATGATGTCGCGGTCGATGTCTTTTGTCTTCTGGCGGATCTCGTAGTACAGGTTCTGCCTGTTGAAACTCGATTTGTAGACGTGGGCGTCAAGCATCCCGAGTGTCTTCTGAATGTCATGCTGGACCTTCGGGGTTGCTGTCGCGGTCAGGGCTATCACCGGAGCTTCGGAGATCTCACCCATCAGTGTCCTCAATCTTCTGTATTCCGGGCGGAAGTCATGGCCCCATTCCGAGATACAGTGTGCTTCGTCAACGGCATAGAAAGAGATCGGGACGCTTCTCAGAAACTCGATCGTCTCCTCCTTGGCAAGCGATTCGGGCGCGACATACAACATCTTTGTTTTTCCGGAAATGACGTCGGATTTCACCTTCTTTATGGCGGCCTTGGTCAGCGATGAGTTCAGGAAGTGGGCGATTCCTTCTTCCGAACTGTGGTGACGTATCGCATCGACCTGATTCTTCATCAGAGCGATGAGCGGCGAGATGATTATGGCAGTCCCTTCCATCATCAGGGCAGGAAGCTGATAGCAAAGAGATTTTCCTCCTCCTGTGGGCATCAGTACGAACACATCGTGACCGTCCAGAAGGGAACAGATTATCTGCTCTTGATTCCCTTTGAAAGATTCGAATCCGAAATAGACGGATAGGGCCTCCTTAATTTTGCTTATATCTGCCATAAAACATCTTGATACCCATCCGAACATCTGAAATATTGTGAGATGGGGTCTTAAGGTCTGATTTTTTACAAAGTTAATAAAAAATTTGACATTCCGACAAAAATGCCCGCCAAATTCCTTGGTGTCGGAATCAGGCGGGCATTATTTTAGGGCATAACTTATGAGTGAGTTTCCCGGGAATACCGGGAGGACCATCATTCTTTCATGTGGGTACGGTCGAAATGAGCCTTTTCGAGTTTTTCCTCAATATATGGAGCTGTGACCGTGAAGGACTTCTCTCCGCTTGAGGGAATCTCGAACATAGCGTCGACCATAACAGTCTCGACAATGGAGCGCAATCCGCGTGCGCCGAGCTTATATTCGATCGCTTTGTCGACGATCTTGTCGAGTGCCGCGTCATCAAATTCAAGACGGACTCCGTCAATCTCAAACAGTTTCTTGTACTGCCTGATGATCGCATTTTTCGGTTCCGTCAGGATACGGCGCAGAGCCTCGCGGTCAAGCGGTTCGAGGCTTGTCAGGACGGGGAGACGACCGATGATCTCGGGGATCAGACCGAAAGATTTCAGATCCTGAGGCATCACGTAGCGCATCAGATTCTGGCGCGCCTCTTTCTTTTCTGCGGAATTGTGGCCGTAGCCGACAATGTGGGTGTTCAGACGGGAAGCGATCTTGCGTTCGATTCCGTCAAAAGCGCCTCCGCAGATGAAGAGGATGTTTTTGGTGTCTACAGGAATCATCTTCTGTTCCGGATGCTTGCGTCCGCCGTTTGGCGGAACAAGTACGGTCGATCCTTCGAGAAGTTTCAGCAGACCTTGCTGGACACCTTCGCCGCTGACGTCGCGCGTGATGGAGGGATTGTCGCTCTTGCGGGCGATCTTGTCAATCTCGTCGATGAACACGATGCCGCGCTGGGCCCGTTCGACGTCATAGTCACATGCCTGAAGAAGTCGGGTGAGGAGCGATTCGATATCCTCGCCGACGTAGCCTGCCTCAGTGAGGACGGTTGCGTCGACTATGGTGAAGGGGACGTCGAGCAGACGCGCAATACTCTTCGCCAGAAGGGTCTTTCCGGTGCCGGTCGGTCCGACCATGATGATGTTTGATTTTTCAATGTCGACATCATCATCTTCGGGGACAGCATCCATACGGGCGATCCTCTTGTAATGGTTGTAGACGGCGACCGAAAGATATTTCTTGGCCTGTTCCTGACCGATTACATATTGATCGAGAAAAGCCATGATTTCCTTCGGGGTCGGAATAGGTCTGTCGGTTTTCTTCTCCTTGCCTTTTCCCTTCCTGGCCTCCTTCAGCTGTGCGTCGCGGGCGTTGTCGATATATGAAATGCAGTCGGTACAGAGAGTGAGGCCGTCCAGGACGTTGATCACCGGATTCTGCGGTGAGTCCTGGGCTCCGCACATCATGCAGACGGCATGTGCTTTTTTACCCGTTGCCATAGCAATTAATCTTTCTTTCTCGGATTTGTCAGGATCTTATCGATCATTCCGTATTCGAGTGCTTCTTTTGCGATCATCCAGTAGTCGCGGTCTGAATCTCTCTCGACTTTCTCGAGGCTCTGGCCGGAGTGTTCGGAGATTATACGGTAGAGCTCATCCTTGAGTTTGAGAATCTCACGGGCAGTGATCTCGATGTCCGATGCCTGTCCCTGAATTCCGCCCATCGGCTGGTGAATCATC
The DNA here is from genome assembly GCA_964393395.1 of uncultured Sangeribacter sp. Lineage (GTDB taxonomy): Bacteria > Bacteroidota > Bacteroidia > Bacteroidales > Muribaculaceae > Lepagella. The sequence goes on along the minus strand of CAYMTQ010000022.1, from coordinate 12,174 downwards.
ACGCGCGAGTGGGGAAGCGCGAAGCGCTTGCCGTTCTGGCCGGCAACGAGGAGCACCGCCGCCATTGAGGCCGCCATACCGGTGCAGATTGTCGAGACATCGGAAGACACATACTGCATTGTGTCGTAGATTCCGAGACCGGCATAGACCGAACCGCCGGGAGAATTGATATAGAGTGAGATATCCTTGTCCGGATCGACTGAATCAAGATAGAGGAGCTGAGCCTGGATGATGTTCGCGCTCTGGTCGCTGACCTGAGTGCCGAGGAAGATGATGCGGTCCATCATCAGGCGTGAGAATACATCCATCTGAGTGACGTTCAGCTGACGTTCCTCGAGGATATAGGGGTTCATGTAGTCCGAAGTCGGCGTGATCACACCTTTCGGAGCTGAGTTGTTGACGGCGCGGGTATATGCGTCGAGAGTGTTGCCGTTCATTCCGAGATGGTTGACGGCATAGTTTCTGAAGTCGTTTGTCATAATTCAGTTTCGGGTATAATCAAGGCGCCGGCGACTTTGCCGACGCCTTGAATTGGGGTTTTCTTATCCCCCGGGAATATTATTCCGCGGGAGCGAAAAGTTTATTGAAATCTTCTACGGAGATAGAAGTCTCGTCGGCTGAGATAGCGTCGCGGATTGCCTGATAGAGCTTCATGTCGACAGCCTGAGTCAGGATCTGGTTGCGGTGGCGTTCGTCGGAGAGGAGCTGTTCGACATATTTGTCAAGCACCTCGTCGGGAACCTGTGCCATTCCGTATTGAGCGAACTGATTGCGGGCGATCGCGCGTGCGAGGTTCTTGAGGTCTTCGTCCTCAACCTTGACGCCGAGCTGGCCTGCGATTGCTTCGCGGATCACTTCCCATTCGATCTGGGGACGGATCACCTTGTATTCCTCTTCGATATTCTCGGCGTTGAGATCCTTGTTGCGGCTGATGAGGAAGTCCTTCATCACCTCGTCGGGAAGTTTAATTTCGCCGATTGCCTTCACGATGGCATCCTTAGCGTCGATCGAGAAGCGATAGTTGGAGTCAGCTGTCAGCTGGTTCTCGATAGCTTTCTTGAGTTCCTCGCGATAGCCTGCTTCATCTTTCACCTTGTCCTTGCCGAAGAGCTGGTCGTAGTATTCCTGGCTGAGTTCAGCGGGAGTGAGGTTGATGGTCTCTTTCACCTTGAAACGGAAGTCGCCCTTATGGTTCTCGACCTCGTCCTTATTGATGTGGAGCATGGAGGCGAGCTCGATGGCATTTGCACCGGCGGCGGTGTAGGGGTTGAAAACGATTTCTTCGTCAACTTTCTTACCGACGAATTTTGCTTTCTCGTCGTCAGAAGTGAAGTGCTCGGGACCAACGATAGCATCCTCGACAACAATGCCACCCTCCTTGGGCTGACCGTTTTCGTCGAGCTCTATCATCTCACCCTTGACAACGGAGTTAGGCTCGATAGTTTCGCCTGCTTCCTGTTTGCCGAAGCGGTTGCGGAGCATCTTGTCCTGATTGTCGATCATCTCGTCGGACACCTGAATCCTGTAGTAAGGAACGTGCATGTCCTTGTTGATGTGTGTGTCGATCTCAGGAGCGATACCAACCTTGAACTTGAAAGTGAAGTCTGTGTTTTTCAGGTCGAAGTCATTGTCTTTCTCGGGGATGGGATTTCCGAGTACACGGAGATCCTGTTCCTTGAGGTAGTTATAGACGGCTTCGCCGACAATCTTGTTGATTGTGTCATATTTGACAGGTTCTCCGAATTTCTTGTCAATAATCTTGGCAGGAACTTTTCCGGGGCGGAAGCCCTTTTCGGAATAAGTCTTGGAGATATCCTTGATCTGTGCTTTTACCTGGTCAGCATAATCTTTCTCTTCGAGTGTCACGGTCAGGAGGCCGTTGACATCGTCGAGTTTTTCGAAAGTTACGTTCATTTTATATAGATGTGATTATTGGATATTTCTCTTTTGTTGCGTAACCGCAAAGTTACGAAAAAATCGTCAGACAGCCAAAAGATGTCACGCCGGCACTGTGTCAGAAAGGGAACTGTTCTGTCTTGTGGGCCGAAGAGAGGGCTGAGATCTGAGGAACAATTCTTTTGAAATGATCCGCTTCGGAATGGGCCTTGAGTTCTTCCGGGGAATTCCATGTCTCGCAAAACATGATTACTTCAGGGCGGGTAGTGCTCCGGAACAGGTCGTAAGAGATACATCCTTTGTCTTTCAGAGACTCCCGGACAAGCTCGCGACCGAGTCCGACGGCCTTTTCAACATCTGCTTCGTCTTTTATCTCGAAGAATGCGTTCAGTCTGATCATTTTTTTCTTTTTCATTTTTGTCGCAGACGGGGCTGCGGGTTCTGTTGACATGCTCAGCAAAAAGCGTGCCATAACTATTCTATATAACAAAATTGGATTGGGAAGGTTCCATGCGGATAATTTTTTGAAATTGCAATCGTTTGTAAGATAGTTGGACTATGTTCGAGAAGGCAGTTTCTCGGACAGGTCAATTTTGTCACAGCGAAAAAATCAATCGTAACAACGACATAACTGATGAAAACCTACATCATTGCGGGCACACTTCTTTCCGGGGTTGCCCTTTGTTGGGCGGCTAAGGATCCGGTTCTGATGACCGTGAACGGCAATCCGGTGCCCGTTTCTGAATTTGAATACCTCTATAACAAGAACAGTCAGCAGCAGCTCGCAGCCCAGCCTGTAGATGAGTATCTGGATCTGTTCGAGGTCTACAAGCTTAAAGTTGCCGACGCGAAGGCGGCAGGTATCGACACGACAGCTTCTTTCAAGAAGGATATGGAGGGTTACAGGCGTGATCTGGCAAAACCGCATCTGACAGACTCGGCCTTCATCAACAATATGGCCAAGGAGACCTATGACCGCTCCCGCGAGGAGGTCGAGGCTACCCATATCATGATTATGAAGAGTGATCTGACAGGAAAAGGGCGCGTTCTTCTGGACTCGCTGAGAACTCTCGCGCTGAACGGTGCCGATTTCGGAGATCTCGCGGTGGAGTATTCCGAGGACCGCTCCGCAAAGAACAACCGCGGATATTACGGTTACATCCCGACAGGAATCTTTCCTCTTGAATTCGAGAAAACGGCATATTCGCTGAAGGACGGGGAAATTTCCCAGGTTATCGAGAGTCCGTTCGCATACCATATCCTGAAAGGTGGAAAGCGTCGTCCGGCACGCGGTCAGGTTCTTGTCTCCCATATAATGAAGATGGTTCCTCCCGGTTCTTCGGCCGAAGACGAGGCAAAGATCAAGGCTAAGGTCGACAGCCTTTATGAGATTGTTTCAGCCAATCCGCAGCTTTTCGCTGAAATAGCAAGAAGTAATTCGGAAGATCCCGGTTCCGCATCCAAAGGCGGTGAGCTTCCCTGGTTCGGTACGGGCCGTATGGTGCCTGAATTCGATGCCGCTTCGTTCGCGATGAACGTCGGGGAAATCTCGAAGCCGGTCCGCAGCTCGTATGGCTGGCATATCATCTACAAGCGCGATGCAAAAGGTCCCGAGAGCTATGAAGAGGTGAAGCAGGGTGTCATCCGTCAGTTGGGAAATCCTCAGGACGAGCGGTTCCGTCTGAACAGAGAAAACACTACTGCAAGACTTGCCAAGAAGCATAAAGGAAAAATCAATGACAAGACTATAGCTCTGCTTAAAGAGCGCACTGCAAACGGTGCGGACTCGGTGTTCTATGTTGAATGTCTGACCGGTGATCTCTCGATGCTTCCGGTGCTCTCGATCGGCAAGAAGACATATCCTGTGAAGGAATTCATCAAAAGTATGCGCAATCAGCCTATCGCCGAGGGTGAGAGAGTTGCGAAAATTCTTGACAATAACTCAAACAACTTCCTTTACAACAAGTTGATCGAGACCGAGGAAGACTGGCTGGATGCCAACAACGCTGATTATCATAACCTCCTCAATGAATATCGCGAGGGTTCACTCCTTTACGAAGCAAGTGTCGAGAAAGTCTGGGATCGTGCCGCAAAAGACACTGAAGGACTGAAAGCGTATTTTGATAATAACAAGAAGAACTATGCATGGTCTGCACCTCATGTGAAAGGTATCCTTGTCCAGGCCAAGAATGATTCTGTGGCAGACGTAGTCCGTAAACGTATGGCAGAGATGTCAAACGACACTATCGTTCCTGCGATCCGCAAGGAGTTCAAGGGACTCGCTACAGCCGAGCGCGTGCTTGTAGAAGAGGGCCAGAACGCAATGGTTGACAATATCATTTTCGGTGCTCCTGCCGTGACACCTTCGGTTTCAGCCTATGAAGTTTATTTCCTCTGGGAGCCCAAAGTGCTGACCGAGCCTGAGGAGGTATCAGATGTCCGCGGTCTCGTTACGGGTGACTACCAGAACGAGCTCGAGCGTCAGTGGGTCGAGGATCTGAAGTCCCGTTATCCCGTCGTTGTTGACGACAAGGTGCTCAAGAAACTCCGGAAGAAATATGCTGTGAACAACAAATGATGAAATACTGACAAAGGTCAGAAATATAAAAAACTGTGATGTCCGATCCCGGGCATCACAGTTTTTTATGGGTTTTGATTAAGACCCCAAATCCGGTGTTTCAAGCCTGTACGTTTATCCGGAGTCTCAAGCCTGTTCCTGAATTTCGTGTTTGTGTTTGGGAGGGAGCGGATACTTAATGGTTGCGAATGCGACACCGATCAGGATCAGGAGGCCGCCTATACCCGAAGAGAGTGATAGGGGTTTGTCGAGGAATAAAGCCTCGATCAGGACGGCCCAGAAGAGGTAGGTGACGTTCAGACAGAGAGCTCGTGAAGCGCCAATGATTTCGATGGATTTATACCAGAGGAAAAAGGAGAACATGCCGATTATGGCTGTCCCTGCCAGAAGAAGCCATGCCGGCCAGTATTCTGCAACAGAGGCAACTGCTTTGGGCAGGCTGACAAGATCTCCGAAGATGAGAGGAATAATGATCAGATAGGCAAGTGTCGAGACAGTCTCGCGAATCATCAGTGCTGTTCTCGGGTTGATATTCTCATGGGTGAGTCCTTTTCTGACGAAGACAGCTTCAGTCGCCCAACCGAAAGCGGCGATTCCCGCCAGAAGGACTCCGCCGACGGTGTCGGTCCGGGAAACAGTATCGTGAGAGTAACCGAGATAGAAAATTCCGAGGACGCAGACGGTGATTCCCATCCATGCTCTGATGGATACCTTCTCCCGGAGCATAACGGCGGCCATTAAGGTTCCGAGAAGGGGATAGCACGCGGTGACTCCGACGGTAGTGAGCGTTCCACCTGTCGCGAGGGCAAGAATATAGCAGGTCATGGCCATCGGACCTCCGAACAATGCGCCGATAGCAACTCCGCAACCTTCGGTCGTTCGCATGGCGTTGAAAACCTGCTTCCATTCTTTTCTGATTCCAGTCACGATACTCATCCAGAGCGCTCCGAAAGCATCGTGAACGAGACTGCAGACGAACACTCCCCCCACGACGAGCAATGGATCGGAGATAAACGGGGACATCATCAGCACCACGGCAATCAGAACTGTGTCGATGCCCCATGTTATGCCGGAAAAGAAGCCGGCGGTCCAGCCGGTGCGGTCGAGTGCTTCGTTGTATTTTTTCATAATCGGATGAAGGCAGGTTTAGTTTTTTAAGAACAGACTGAAAGCCGTTCGGGCTGCCGATTGCAAAATTAGAAAAAAAATTACTAACTTTGAATCTGATTAGACTCTGTCTCATCTTTTTCTTCAGACTCCGTCTCCTCTTTTTTCACCAAATGAAAAAATCCCGGTTGAGAGATCGTATCCGATGCCGAAGAACCCTTCTTTATGGTTTCTTCTGTCTTTCTGCGTCTGTTGGCCTGACGGTTTCCGGATGCTCAAAGGGGGATAAACCCCAAGAAGAAGAGGAGGATGATGTTCTTGTCGTGGTGGAAGATTCGGCTCTACGGATGCGCGATGTCCTCCTGAGGATCCCGTCCGGAATTCCTTCGGAAGACAGCACGAGGCTTTTTCACGCGATTGTCAGTTCATGGGTAGACGACAGGCTTCTCGAGGAAGTCGCGGTCGAGAACATTGACGATATGGACAGGATCGAAAATCTTGTCGCAGAGTATCGCCGGATGCTGATTTCGGAGGCTTACAAGCGGAAGATGCGGCAGAACGCTTCGGTCAAGATCAGCGAAGATTCCCTGAAGTCGTATTTCACCCGTCACGAAGGGGAGTGGGTTCTGGAGACCCCTCTGGTCAAGGGTATATATCTGAAAGTACCGGCCGGCTCGCCTATGCTTCAGGAGATCCGGAGCTGGGTGTTTTCAGGAAGTCCGGATGCGATTGACAAAATTGAGAAGGTCGGCCTCGAAGAGGCGGTGCAGTATGATTATTTCGGAGACCGGTGGGTGGAATTCAGCACCATCTCGGAACTGATTCCGTTTCGTTTCGGAAATCCGAATATGTTTCTTGGTTCAAACCGCAATTTTGAAACGGTATATAACGGAAATGCCTATCTGCTTCATGTGTTCGATTATATTCCGGAAGGAAAGGAGATGCCATACGAGTATGCCCGCCGCGTGATAGCTGAAAGGCTGAGGAACGAGCATCTCGGGGTTTATGAGAAGAAGCTTATACGCGATATACGGTCTGTAGCGCGGCGCGAGGGACGTCTGTCCACTCCGGGCTATGATCTGGAAAAAAGAAAAGTCACTCTTGATCTGAATCACTCCCCGGGAGGATCTGATCAGGAAAAGAATGCAAAATAAAGAATAATGACTGTCAAAAGATACCTCCCCTTTGCGCTTGCCGCATTGGTCGGAATCGTCTCCGTTGCGGGACCAAAGAAGAATGTGGTTGATGAAGTTGTCTGGGTCGTAGGCGACCAGGCCATATTCCGTTCGGATGTCGAGGATATGTATTCACAGATGAGATCGGAGGGGGTTCCGGTCGAGGGAGATCCCTATTGTGTGATTCCGGAACAGATCGCCGTGCAGAAACTATATCTGCATCAGGCGCGTATCGATACTGTCGAAGCCCCTGAAGGGCAGGTGCAGAGTTCGGTTGACAGACGGATAGATTTCTTCGTGGCCAATCTCGGTTCGAAGGAGAAGGTCGAGGAATATTTCCGTAAACCGATTCCGGCGCTGAAGGAGCAGCTGGTCGAGATTATGAGGAATAACTTCATTGTGGATCAGGTTCAGACCAACCTGACAAAGAATGTGAAGGCGACTCCGAATGCGGTCAAGAAATATTATGCCACGCTTCCGGAGGATTCGGTTCCGTTCATCCCGATGCAGGTCGAGACCCAGATAATCAAGATCATTCCGGTTGTTCCGCGTCAGGAGATCGAGGATATCAAAGCCCGTCTCCGCGATTATGCCGACAGGGTCAACCGTGGGGAGGCAAACTTCTCGACACTCGCCATCATGCACAGTGAGGATGGCTCGGCAATGCAGGGAGGTGAGTTAGGTTATCATAATAAAGCTGATTTTGTCCCCGAGTTTTCTAATGTGGCCTTCAATCTGAGTGATCCGACAAAGGTGTCGAGGATAGTGGAGACGGAATACGGCTATCATATCATCCAGCTGATCGACAAACGTGGAGACCAGGTGAATGTCCGTCATATCCTTCTTCGTCCTAAGGTCAGCGAGAGGGATCTCTCCGATGCTGTCTCGCGCCTTGATTCGATCCGGAAGGAGATGATTGCCGGTACATTCTCATTCGAAGAGGGTGCGAGACTGTTCTCTCATGACAAAGATTCAAGAAACAATAAAGGCATAATGGTTAATCCGGCGAACGGTTCTTCCCGCTTCGAGATGCAGGATCTTCCGGCCGAGGTGGCGTCGAAGGTTCAGTCAATGAAGCCCGGAGAAATCTCGCAGCCTTTCATAATGAAAGATCCGGCAAAGAATCAGGATGTCGTGGCGATGGTCAAGCTGACAAACAGGATCGACGGACATCGTGCGAGCATGCAGGAGGATTATAACCTGATCAAGAAGATGTATGAGGATTGGGAGAAAGATCAGATCCTGAAGAAATGGGTTGAGCAGAAAATCAAGGAGACCTATGTCCGGATTGAAGACGGATGGGGTAACTGTGACTTCAAATATGACGGCTGGGTGAAGTGAGGATATGATTCGGAAACGTCTGACTGCTGTTTTTTTCGTGATTGTGTTTGCTCTCTGCGGGGTGAACCTCTGGCGCATGGCCCATGCGCAGAATGTCAACCGCAATGACCGGCACAAACGGGAGAACTATGTGCGTCCGAAACCGACAAAACCGTTGAAGCCGACGATTCCGGCCTCCAACCGCTATCAGTCCGACAAGGTTTTTCTTGAGCAGGCGGACAGTCTGTATAAGCGGGGAAACGATACTATCGAAAGACAGATCGTCAGCGGAACGGTCAAATTCCGTCATGGGGCGATGTGGATGTTCTGTGACTCTGCCTTCTATTATCCCGAGCGCAACAGCATGGATGCTTTCGGGCATGTCAAAATGCAGCAGGGTGACACGCTTTTCGTTTATGCCGATAAGCTGTTTTATGACGGAGATGCAAAATATGCGCGGCTCGAGAACGGCCCGACTCAGAGCAATGTGATGCTAAAGGACAGTCAGGGAACTCTCGTGACCGATACACTTCATTATTATCTTGATCAGAACCGCGGACTCTATGATTGCTGGGGAACGCTTGAGGACGGGGATAATACCCTGAGGTCGAGAGAGGGCATTTATGACACTGACACTAAGGATGCCCAGTTCTTCTTTGATGTATCTCTGGAAAACAAAAAGGATGGTTATCAGCTTCTGACAGACACATTATATTATAATACGGCCACTCATATAGCCCGCATAGAGACACCGACTGATATCTATGGCCCCACGGATACGATCCATGCGACTCACGGATGGTATAATACCGCGAATGATTCGCTTGAGCTGACAGGGCGGTCGATGATAGCCCACACCGACAGCGTCGGACGCACGACAACTCTTGAGGGGGACTCCATAATATATGATAAGAAGACGAGGATAAGTCAGGCGTTCCGTTTTCGTGATGCGCGGAGAAGAGGTGCTCCGGTCGTGCTGACTGACACTGCCAACAAGACAACTCTTGTTGCCGATTTCGCAAGTTACAATGATATGACGCGTGAGGCGATAGCAACAGACTATCCCTTGCTGATGGAATATTCACGGCCCGACACACTCTTCCTCAGGGCTGACACAATATTGACCTACATCAGGATGACAGAACCGCCTAAAGCAGATTCACCTCTGCCGTTGCCTACTTCACCTGACATTTTTTCTGTAGGTGCGGACTCCGTTGAGCCTGTGGATTCTGTCATGCGTGAGGTCGATGGTGTACCTGAGGATTCAGTAATGCGTGAGGTCGCGGATGTCCTGAAGGACTCAGCTATGCAAAAGGTACAGGAACTGCCGCAGACCGGATTGATTGCCGATACTGTATCTGCCGGAGGTTTTGTTCCGAGGGAATATCGTGTGGCGGAAGCTATAGGAAGGGCCCGTTTCTTCGGACAGGATATTCAGGGTGTGGCTGACACTATAATAGTCTCCCAGGCCGATTCAATTCTGAGAATGTTGCGTAAGCCCGTTGCGTGGAGCGGGGAAAGACAGGTTTCGGGGCGCGAGATCATCGTGCACTTCAATGACTCGACGGCAGACTGGGCCCTGATCCCGGCTGAAGCGAAAGTGATGGAGCATGTCGAGGAGGAATTCTTTAATCAGATAGCCGGAAAAGAGATGAAGGCTAAGCTGGCAGACGGGACCTTGAAGCATCTTGATGTTGACGGAAATGTCCAGCTTATGTTTCTGCCGGTGGAGAATGATTCGACTATATCGAGGTTGGTATATGCTGAATCGGGGTGGATGACCGTGGACATGGAAGACGGAAAGCTTGAGAATCTCAAGATGTGGCCCGAAGTGAGCGGGACCGTCACCCCCATTTTCCGGATTAAGAAGTCGGAACAAAGGAATCTACATGGATTTGTATGGCTTGATGCGATCCGTCCGCGACGCACATGGTATGGTGACCGTCTGCACTGGGATGATGATCTCGGTGAATTGCCCGAGGCTCTTGAACAATATTTTGAGGAATAATGGATATCATTCGTTTGCTTCCCGACTCGGTGGCTAATCAGATTGCCGCCGGTGAGGTGATCCAGCGCCCCGCATCTGTTGTGAAGGAGCTGGTCGAAAATGCCGTGGATGCCGGAGCGACAGACATTAAGATATATATAAAGGATGCCGGGAGAACGCTGATCCAGGTGATAGATAACGGACGGGGAATGTCAGAGACAGATGCCAGGATGGCTTTTGAAAGACATGCTACCTCCAAAATCCGCCAGGCGGAAGACCTGTTCAGCCTTCATACTATGGGATTCAGGGGAGAAGCGCTCCCATCAATCTGTGCGGTCTCGCAGGTTGAACTGCGTTCAGCGACAGAAGATGGGGGGGTGGGGACCCGGCTTGTCATCAACGGTTCGCAGGTTGAATCTCAGGATCCTTGTGTATGTGAGAAAGGAACCAATATTTCTGTGCGCAATCTGTTCTATAATTTCCCGGCAAGACGCAAGTTCCTGAAGAGCCAGAATGTCGAACTGTCCAATATAATGCGCGAATTTGAACGCCTCGCATTGGTGAACAATGACCGCAGGATGTTGATAGACACCGGGACGCGGACAATAGATCTTCCGAAAGCGACATTCAAGCAGAGGATTCAGGATATATGGAAGAATAATCTCAATATGCAGATTGTTCCTGTTGAAGTCGAGACGTCGCTGGTGAAGATAGAGGGATTCGTGAGCAGGCCGGAATATGCGAGGCGCAGGAATCCACTTCAGTTTCTGATTGTGAACGGGCGGAATATGCGGCATCCATACTTCCACAAGGCAATTGTGTCATGCTATGACAACTTGATTGCTACCGATACGCAACCGTGCTATTTTCTGAAATTTACGGTTGATCCCGAGACCATAGATGTAAATATACACCCGACGAAAAACGAAATTAAGTTTGAGTTTGAACAGCAGATATGGCCCATCCTCGCTGCCGCTGTCAAAGCTGCACTCGGCCGACATGCCGCTGTGCCTTCGATAGATTTTGATCTTGACGTCATTCCCGTTGCTCCGATCCGCGAGGGCGAGGAGCCGGAAGAGCCCGGCGCAGGCTTAAGTCCGGATTACAATCCGTTCGCTTCCGAGCAGGGAAATGGACAGCGGGATTGGTCACCCTTCCCCGGATCTACAGATCGTTTCATAGCTGGTTCCGGGAAAATAAATGATCAATCCTCGGAGGATGATTCTCGAAGTCCAGTTGGAGCGGCATGGCGTCCGACAAGAGTTGATCGCAACTGGGAAGCGCTTTATGAGGACTTCATGAAGCGGAGCGGTGAAGAACTTAAGGAAAGAAAAGAGAATTCGGATTCTTCCAAAGGGGTGCTTCCGGAATTGGAAGAAAAAGAAAACCGTGAGGTCGGAAACATGTGTCTTCAGTTGATGCTGAAATATATAGTTACTCCTTCGCGAGAGGGACTCATGATAATAGATCAGCATAGGGCGCATTTAAAAATTCTCTTCGAGCAATGTATGAAGAGCGTCCGGTCTATGGAACAGTTGACCCAGAGGGTTCTGTTCCCGGAAAGCGTGACACTCGATCCCGCTCATCAGGCAGCCTTCGCCGGAGTAGAGGACGAGTTGGCGCGGATCGGTTTTCTCCTCGAATATGATCAGGAGGACAGGTGGAGGATTGTCGGAGTTCCGGCGATGCTGAAAGGGAGCGATCCGGCAGATGTCGTTTTGCGTGTGCTTGACAGTGTATGTGAAGACGGCGCAAATTACGGTAAAGAGGGATCAGCCTCAGATAATATGATAGAACGGATGGCATTGATACTTGCACGTAGCAGTGCTATTGTGCGCGGTCGGCGTCTGTTACAAGAGGAAATGGAGAATCTTGTCGGAGAATTGTTTGCCCTTCCCGATCCGCTCTACACACCTTCAGGAAACCGGATTTATGCACTCCTTGATGAAAATAGCATCATCAATCTCCTACCTTAAGCCGCCATTAATCCCTGAATTAACAATTGTATACAAATTTTAACAAATTTTGAAACGACTTGCTGACAGCGATTTAACCGGGTCCGCGCGTCTTTTCCCCGGCAAATACCTGAACATCTCTTGACAAGGGGGCCA
>CAYMTQ010000021.1:14593-24520 GCA_964393395.1 uncultured Sangeribacter sp. | reverse complement strand
CCTGAAGGTCGTTCTTGATGAACATCACCTGCGCCCCCTTTTTGAGCAACAGGCTCTCCTCTACGGGATAGGATGACTCGGGAAATTTACCTTCGACTTTGGCATCAAACCTGAACATCTCGCCGGGAAGTTTCGTGAGCTCCGACTCATTGATCGACCGTGCCTGACGGTTATGTGTGACGAGACGGACAAAACGCTCGCCGGGAGCAAAAGATCTGCCGACACGGGCATTGAGGGCTGAGAGTATGTCAGCTCCAGCACGGTTAGCCCGGATCGCGTTCAGAAGCGTGATGAAATGTTCGTCATTCTGCCTGTAGACCTTATTCAGCTCCACAGTTCTGAAACCGGCCTCGCGGAGGGCCCTGCTCTCGAAGAAATATGGCGATGAATATCTGTCCATCACACTTTGAGCCTCTGAATCCGTCACGACAGGAGGGAGCTGATGGAGGTCGCCGATCATCAGGAGCTGGACACCGCCGAATGGCCGGCGGGGATTGCGGTGGCGACGGAGCACCTCGTCAACACGGTCGAGGAGATCGGCACGGACCATCGAGATCTCATCTATCACGAGCACGTCCATGCTCCGGAGGACGTTCAGTTTTTCTTTCGAGAAACGGACAAAACGCTTCCGGCTGAATTCTTCGGGAGCCCGGTTGAAATCGAGCTGAAAAAAGCTGTGGATCGTGACACCGCCTGCATTGACGGCGGCTATGCCTGTGGGAGCGACAACGACCATCCGCTTTCGCGAATTGTCTGTCAGATTCTTCAGGAAGGTTGTCTTACCTGTTCCGGCCCGTCCGGTCAGGAACAGATTCGTTCCCGTCCGGTCCACTATAAAACGGGCGAGTTCCGCCTCGGTTTGCGGAACTTCCCCCTCGATCCGGGATTTTTCTGAAGACATCATGTCGCTCATCTGTCAGGTAATGATTATTTCAATATTCTCGACCTGCCCCCTTCGCGGCCTTCACACCCTGCGAGCATGAAGCGTATCTTCTCCCCGATCCTGTAGCAATAGCGGATGAATTCGAACATCACGTTGGAATGAACCCCGTTCTTCCGGTATGCGAGAAGATGATCCCTGACAATCGCCCGGTGACTTCGGAAACCCGAAGTCGAGGCTCCGCCGGTGCGCATCGTGACGAAATCTTTCGGAATGTAGAGGGCGTCGATCCGGTGAAGATAGATCAGACGGAGCAGCATTTCGAAGTCGGCTGCGATCTTGAAATCCTTGTCATAGAGTCCAAAATCGCTGTAGAGCTTCTTGCGGCAATAGAATGAGGGGTGCGCCGGCATAAATCCGAACCGCATCTTCCAGCGTCTGAAGAGAGAAGAGGAATAGTAACGCACCGGCACCGTGAGATCCGAGGGATCGACATAATGTATGTCGCCATAGACAGCATCGTGAGATGCAATTTCCCGCACGATTGTCGACAGCGCATCCGATGACGTGAAGAAGTCGTCCGAATTCAGGACACCGACGACATCGCCGGTAGCCATTTCAATTCCCTTGTTCATCGCGTCATAAATCCCCTCGTCCGGTTCCGAGATACACTTGATCCGGCCGTCATATCTGCCGGAATACTCATGGATGATATCAAGCGTATTGTCCGAAGAGCCACCGTCGACGATTATGTGTTCGAAATGGGCATAATCCTGACAGAGCACACTTTCGAGTGTGTTCCTTATCGTCGCGGCGCTGTTCCAAGTCGGTGTAACGATCGATATCTTCATTCTGCCGGTCTGTGAAAGATTGCCAGTGGGTTAAATGGTCAGAGAAACGGTGGGAATGTCGGACCCGTCTCATAACAGAGAGCAAAGATAGCATAAACATACCGGATAAGCAAGAAAACGGGGCTGTTAACAGGCTACTTAACGAGAGCGGAGGCGAATTTGGTGATGATTTGGCAATGTACTGGTGATGATTTGGTGAAGATTTGGCAATGATCCGGCGAAATATGATGAAGAATTGAGAAAGAAATGGTGGAGAATCAGGTGGTTTCCCGGACCGGTTACGCCGGAAATTTTTTTAATTGACGGAAATGCAGTAATTTTGCAAATGGATTTCAGGGCCTCATACGGGCCCCGGGTCCGAACAGGTATTAGAGCCCGTCTCATAATTTTTCAAATATCCGCTATGACCCAAATCAAGAAGGCGAAGCTGATCCTCGAGGACGGCACCGTCTTTCAAGGCAAATCATTCGGCTATGCCGGCTCAACGGCAGGAGAAGTGGTCTTCAACACAGCAATGACCGGTTATCCCGAGAGCCTCACCGATCCTTCATACGAAGGCCAGATTCTCATCACGACTTATCCCATTCTCGGAAATTACGGCGTCCCGCCGCGCAGGGAGAAAGATGACGTCAGCCAGTATTACGAAAGCGACAGAATCCATGCCCGTGCGATCGTGGCTCAGGATTACAGCTGGGAACATTCCCACTGGCAGGCCGACCGCTCCCTTGCCCAATGGCTCGAGGAGGAGAAAATACCCGGAATTTATGACATCGACACCCGCGCGTTGACAAAATTGCTTCGCGAAAAGGGGTCGATGCTTGGTAAAATAGTGGTAGAAGGGTGTGAGGAACCTGAATTTTACGACCCCAACAACGAGAATCTTGTCGCCAAGGTGTCGTGCAAGGAAATTGAACATCACGGCCACGGAGAAAAGACAGTCGTTCTCGTTGACTGCGGAACGAAACACAACATCATCCGCTGTCTGACTTCGCGCGGGGTCAAGGTTGTCCGCGTTCCCTGGGATTACGATTTCAACACCCTGGAATATGACGGTCTGTTCATCTCCAACGGTCCCGGAAATCCCGACATGGTCGACAAGACCGTCGAGCACCTCCGGACCGCCCTGCTCAATGACAAACCCATCTGCGGAATCTGCATGGGCAACCAGCTCCTCTCGAAAGCAGCCGGAGCGAAGACATATAAACTGAAATACGGCCACAGAAGTCACAACCAGCCCGTACGTCAGAACGGCACAAACCGTTGTTTCGTCACCAGCCAGAACCATGGCTTTGCGGTCGACGACACCCTGCTTCCCGAAGACTGGGAGCCGCTGTTCGTCAACATGAATGACGGGACAAACGAGGGTATACGCCATAAGAGCAAACCCTTCTTCAGCGCACAATTTCACCCGGAAGCCTCCTCAGGCCCGAAGGATACGGAATTTATTTTCGACGATTTCGTCGCCCTCCTCTGAAAACGGGAGAATGCTTCAGAAACCTCTGATAAAAACTGACAAATGAACAACGACAAGTCCATAAAGAAAGTGCTTCTGCTCGGCAGCGGCGCTCTCAAGATAGGCGAGGCCGGTGAATTTGACTATTCCGGCTCCCAGGCTCTGAAGGCCATGAAGGAGGAAGGCATCGAGACAGTCCTCATCAACCCCAACATCGCGACCGTCCAGACTTCGGACGGCTTCGCCGACAAGATATACTTCCTCCCCGTCACACCATATTTTGTGGAGCGCGTGATAGAAAAGGAGCGTCCCGACGGAATCCTCCTTGCGTTCGGAGGCCAGAC
The DNA here is from genome assembly GCA_964393395.1 of uncultured Sangeribacter sp. GTDB lineage: Bacteria > Bacteroidota > Bacteroidia > Bacteroidales > Muribaculaceae > Lepagella. Next base: position 20,992 of record CAYMTQ010000021.1, on the reverse strand, counting down.
GGCACTGAACTGCGGTGTGGACCTCTACCAGAACGGCATCCTTGAGAAATATGGAGTCAAGGTGCTCGGCACTCCCGTCCAGGCCATCATGGACACCGAAGACCGTGAGCTCTTCGTCAGGAAGCTTGACGAGATTGGAGTGAAAACAATCAAATCCGAAGCAGTCTCCTCGGTCGAAGGTGCGGTCGAAGCGGCCTCGAAGCTGGGCTATCCCGTGATCGTGCGCGCCGCCTATGCGCTCGGCGGTCTCGGTTCGGGTTTCTGCGACAACGAGGCGGAACTGATCGAGCTGACAGGAAAGGCCCTCTCTTTCTCGCCGCAGGTTCTGGTCGAGAAATCCCTGAAAGGATGGAAGGAGGTCGAATATGAAGTTGTCCGTGACCGTTTCGACAACTGTATCACCGTCTGCAATATGGAGAACTTCGACCCTCTCGGAATCCATACGGGAGAGAGCATCGTTGTCGCTCCGTCACAGACGCTGACCAACGAAGACTATCACTATCTGCGTAAACTCGCAATCAAGATCATCCGCCATATCGGAATCGTCGGCGAATGTAACGTCCAGTATGCCTTCGACCCGAACTCGATGGACTATAGGGTGATCGAGGTCAATGCGCGCCTAAGCCGCTCTTCGGCCCTCGCTTCGAAGGCGACAGGCTATCCGCTGGCCTTCGTCGCCGCAAAACTCGGTCTCGGATACGGTCTGTTCGATCTGAAGAATTCGGTGACCAAAGAGACATCGGCTTTCTTCGAGCCTGCTCTGGATTATATCGTGGTCAAGATTCCGCGCTGGGATCTCGGAAAGTTCCACGGCGTTCGCCGCGAGATCGGCTCGTCGATGAAATCTGTCGGCGAGGTAATGGCGATCGGACGCACCTTTGAAGAGGCGATCCAGAAAGGACTGCGCATGATCGGTCAGGGGCAGCACGGATTCGTGGCTAACCGCGACATGAATGTCGAAGACATCGACAAGTCCCTGCGTGAGCCTACAGACAAACGGATCTTCGTCATAGCCGAAGCTATGGCAAAAGGATATACGGTTGAAAAAATCCATGAGCTGACCAAGATTGACCGCTGGTTCCTCCATAAGCTCCACAACATAATGAACACTGCCGGTGAGCTCCGGGCGATTGACAACCTCGAAGAACTGCCGGTCGAGCTCCTGAGCAAATCGAAGAAACAGGGCTTCTCGGATTTCCAGATTGCGCGCGAGATCTTCAAGGGCCACGGCGGAACGTCGGCTGAGCTGGCAGACCGTGTGCGCCGCCACAGGAAAAGCCTGGGAATCGTGCCGGTCGTCAAACAGATAGACACCCTCGCCGCCGAATATCCGGCGCGGACAAACTATCTTTACCTGACCTACAACGGATCGGACAATGATGTGGAATATCTCCACGATCACCGTTCGATCGTAGTTCTCGGTTCGGGCGCATACCGGATCGGCTCGTCGGTTGAATTCGACTGGTGTTCGGTCAATGCCCTGATGACTGTCAAGAAAGAGGGTTGGCGCTCGGTTATGATCAACTATAACCCGGAAACGGTCTCGACAGACTATGACATGTGTGACCGTCTCTATTTCGACGAACTGACCTTTGAACGCGTGATGGACATTCTGGAGCTGGAACAGCCTCACGGAACTATCCTCTCCGTCGGAGGCCAGATTCCGAATAACCTCGCGATGCGCCTCGACAAGGAGGGCGTCAACATTCTCGGCACCTCGGCCAAGTCGATCGATAATGCCGAAGACCGCCACAAGTTCTCTTCGATGCTCGACAAACTCGGAATCGACCAGCCCCGCTGGAGAGAGCTGACATCGATGGCCGACATCAACGAGTTCATCGATGAGGTCGGCTTCCCCGTCCTCGTCCGTCCGAGCTATGTGCTCTCCGGCGCGGCCATGAACGTATGCTCGAATCCCGAGGAGCTCGAACGTTTCCTCCGGCTCGCCGCCAATGTCTCGAAAGAACACCCCGTGGTTGTGTCCGAATTCATTCAGGACGCGAAGGAGATCGAGATGGACGCTGTAGCCCAGGATGGAGAGATCAAGGCTTATGCCATTTCCGAACACATTGAGTTCGCGGGAGTCCACTCCGGCGACGCCACGATCCAGTTCCCTCCCCAGAAGCTCTATGTCGAGACAATGAGGAGGATCAAGAAGGTGTCGGGCAGAATCGCCAAGGCCCTCAATATCTCCGGACCGTTCAACATCCAGTTCCTCGCGAAGAACAATGATATCAAGGTCATCGAATGTAACCTCCGCGCTTCGCGCTCCTTCCCCTTCGTCAGCAAGGTCCTGAAGATAAACTTCATCGATCTCGCGACCAAGGTGATGCTCGGACTTCCTGTCGAAAAACCCCACAAGAATGCCTTTGACCTCGATTATGTAGGAGTGAAGGCATCGCAATTCTCCTTCTCCCGCCTTCAGGGCTCCGATCCGGTGTTAGGTGTCGACATGAGCTCGACGGGCGAAGTCGGATGTATCGGAGACAACACGGATGAGGCAATCCTGAAGGCCATGCTTTCTGTAGGCCATAGGATTCCGAAAAAGAACGTGCTTCTGACAACAGGCAATCCGAAACAGAAGGCAGCTCTTCTGAATTCGGCTCAGATGCTCTATAACCACGGTTATAAGATATATGCCACGACCGGCACCCAGCGCTTCCTGAATGACAACGGAATCCCTGCTATCTGCGTCTACACACCGTCTCAGGGCGACAGACATCCTCAGGCACTCGATCTTCTCCACAATCATGAGATTGATCTCGTGGTCAACATTCCGAAGAACCTGACGCCGACGGAGCTAAGCAACGGCTATAGGATCCGCCGCGCGGCGATTGACCTCAATATACCGCTGATCACTAATGTCCGTCTTGCCGACGCCTTCATCACGGCGTTCACGTCGATGAAGCTCCCGGACATCGAGATCAAGCCCTGGCAGGATTATTGATAATCTCAGCGACATAGATGTCAAAAGACCATAAAGCCTTCGGACGGCTTTATGGTCTTTTTGTGTTTTAGGGAGTTTGAGGGCTTTAAGGTCTTTAGGGTCCTTAAGGTCCTTAAAGTCCTTAAAGTCCTTAAAGGCTTAAGGGGCCTTAGGGTCGATTAATACATCGGGGTGAAGGGCTTGGTGGGGACGAGGAGAGGCGTGACGTTACCGACGTAGTTGGTGGCTTTGCTGTTGTCAAGCTTGAGGACGGGGGCACCCTTGCTTAGGTTGCACTGGCTGAGATCAACATAATAGATGCCGTTGTTAGTCACCTGATCCCAATAGTAACGGAGATCACGCGTGTTCGCATAGCTTCTCCACTGCGTGCTGCTCAGGTTCGGTTCGCCTTCGATCATGTATGTGAAAGGCACCGACACATTGGCCATGATGGAGCGTGTGATGCTTGCTCCGAGATCCGCGTCACCGGTTTTCTGGACATGATGGGCGAAATAGTTTCCGCGTACACAGCGGTCAGGACTTGTCACAGTTCCGGGGAGCATATTGCGGCCACCGATCTTCTCCCAATATTCCACGATAGCCTTCATGTCGGGCCACTGGGGATCATTCGTCATGCAATAGATATCACCCGGATCGTAGATCTTCACGTTGCCGTTTGAGAATTCGAGAATCGCACTGTTGCCTTCTGCATCGGTGATTCCCCAGTGGAGCGTGGCTACTGTTCCGCCGTCAAAGTCAGCGACATCAAGACGGAAATCGGTATTCTGAAGCATATCCACAACCTCCTTCGTCGTCGCGTTGTTGTCGAGCATCCACGCGATGAAAAGGGCGTTTGAGATCGGGGTCTTGTGCTTTGTCTCCTCGTTGTTGTAGATGGTTCCTTTGCAGAAAAGGCCGTTGACCACGAGTCCTTTCTCGTTCATACCTTCAGTGACACCTCCGTCATAGCCGACGGCATAGACGGCGGCATACTTCGACGTCCAGTTGATTCCATCCTTTGTCTTGGCACCCTGTTTCTTCATTCCACGGGGATAGACATATATATTTGTCGGAATCGGAGTCTTCCAGTCGAGAGAACGTCCGACTACATAAAGAGAATCGGTTCCGTGATAGACAACACGTGTGCATGCGTCAGATTGTGCCGGAACAAAAGCGGCGGTGCCGGCAACTGCGGCGACAGCGATAGATTTCAGAATGTTTTTCATTTGTTTGCGTTTTGAGAAATGTCTTTTGATAATGCTTAAACAACAGTCTCCGGCATATAGTTCTTTGCTCTTCCTCATATAGTTCTTTCATTTGTGTTTTCCCTCATGCGAACACATCATACTCAGTGAGCCGATCAACGAACCCGATGTCCGGATCAACGAAGGTTGACAGTATATAAAATCAACGTCCCCTCCGTTTCCGGAGAGGACGCTTATTCAAGGAATTGATTGAAGTTTAGAGGATAACCTTGGAAGTCTTGTTACCTGCAACCTTGATGAAGAGGCCGTTCTCGGGCTTAGCGACGCGAACACCCTGGAGGTTGTAGTAAACGGGAGCTGCAGTTTCAACTGCTTCGATCTCAGCAACTTCATTTGCGCTGGGCTCGATAGAACCTACTGCGCTGAATGTGCGAGTCTTGAGCATATCTTCCGGATCGTAGTGATAGATGATGTCACCCTTGAACTCACCGTAGTAGTCACCCATTCCTGTGAAGTAGTTGATCTGCATACCGTCGGTAGTACCGATATTGATGAAGTTGCCGTATGTCAGACCTTCCTGAATTTCAGCTTGACTTGCAGTTACCGGGAAGTCCTGATATGCGTTTGTAACGAAATAGAAGCCATCAGTCTCGCCATATCCGTCAGCATAACCGCAATAGCTCTGAGCAACAGGCTTAACAGTTTCTACATTAGTTCCGGGGATTTTGGAGGGAGCAAGCATGTTCCATTTTCCACCCTTCTCAATATCATAGTCAACTTCAGAGAAGAGCATACCGGCAAAGAAATTCTGAATCTTATCATAAGAAAGGTTTGCGGACCAGTACTCTTCTCTCTGGTAAGGCTGAAGGATAGAAATGTCAAAAGGAGATGAAATTGCATCTATATGCTTACCACCTTCATCGATCTCCTGACCGTAGTAGAGGTAAACATATTTACCGCAACCGAAAGCATAGTATTTCTGGAGGGGACCCCATTTTACACCATACTCGTCCATATCACCGGAGATCTCACTGCTTCCGACACCTGTGTTGAAGATGTGAACCTCGCTGAGTTCCTGCATGGGGTGCATGCTGTTGCTCCATCCGGTTACACGTCCTGTACCGTTATAGTTGAGAGTAAGACGGATATTGGGATCGAAGTAAAGAGTACCATTCATCTCGAGCCACTCTGAATGCTCATCCCAAGACTCGAAAGTGAACTGAGTTGAGCTACCGTTTTTCAATCCTGATGTTGCAGGCTGACCATTTACATAGGCATTGATAATACCTGCCTGTTCGTCACTCATGAGCCAAATCTGCCATGCTGAAGGAGAGGGAGCAAGAGGTTCGTTGTCCTTGTTATATTCAGCATCTGACCAAGGAAGATAATATCCGGGCTCATCGATCTCTTTGAAGGTATGACAATACGTGATATCTTCAAAAAGTTCGTTGTTGTGAACATTCGCCATGTCCTCGAACGACACAATATCATAGTTAAGCTTCGCATCTGCTGGCTCTACGCCGGAGTACTGATCGGGCCACTGCTGCCATTTTACGTATGAGGGCCAAAGCAGATAGTAGATAACACCGACACTCATATTCTCGAGTGTGGAACCATCATTGCTCAGAGGAGTCTTTTTTAAGAGACAAGTAACGATATAGTACGGCATATCCTGAATTGAAGGATGATAATCGTACCTATCCGGATTTGAAGGATTCGGCCAACCGAAAGCGTCACCGAGTGTTACTCCGGGGTTTGAGAGATCGAGAGTCCAGACCGAGTTGGTCTTGGTATCGGACCACACTTTGTGCTTCATTGAGGGCATGTTGGAGAGGGCGACCTCAGGATTTTTGAGAAGGTCCTGATTTAGCTTCTCCATCTTCGGAGAAAGGGGTCCGGCTTGAATGCCCCCCATCTTCGGAGTCACAGCCATAGCTCCGAGAGCCAGAACTGAAGCGGCTGCGAGGGTAAACAGTTTCTTCATAGATTTAGTTTGATATAGTTGATTATGTAGTTGCGTTTCTATGTATTTAGCAATGAACGAATTTGCAAAAAAACGATTCGTTTGGACGCTTCGACAGAAGACACTTCTGTAAAAGCAACGGCAAATTAAGAAAAAAAAATGGAGTCATCCAAGATTTGCCATGAAAAATTTATGCTTTTTCAGTAATTTTCACATATCGGCCAAAGAGAAATCGTAACAATGTGTTGTACAACATATTTCTGAATTTTGTCATCTCGAATCATGCTTCATCAACATGATTCAAC
>CAYMTQ010000021.1:0-14493 GCA_964393395.1 uncultured Sangeribacter sp. | reverse complement strand
CAACATATTTCTGAATTTTGTCATCTCGAATCATGCTTCATCAACATGATTCAACCGTCAAGATATTTCGAGATGTCACGCCTTGTCAAATAACTTAAAAAACGGAGAAAGTTATTGAAACGCGACGGTGGCGACCTCATCACGAGGTCGCCACCGCCTTCAGATATATGTGTAGATTCGAAAACTGTTTCTTTAATTACATGTTCAGGAGCTGACGGTTAGCCTCCTTATTGGTGTTGGATTCCTGATAAGGCATTGTCCAGCGCCATCCATTCTCTGAATCGGGAGTGTGGTTCGAACGATAGATTGCGGGAATGTTGTTCGAGTTCACGTTGCCAGCTTCCCAGGCTTCGCGGACTGCGTCAACTCTCCAACGCTTCATGTTGAACCAGGTGTGTCCCTCGCCCCAGAGCTCGAGACGGCTTGAGAGCATATACTCTTCCCAGAGTGCGTTACCGGAGAGACCGCTGATGTCGTATGTTTCGGTGTGACGCTGAGAGTTCAGCTCTGTCAGGCAGTCACGGCATGCACCCTCGTCGTGGAGCATGTAAGCGCACTCAGCCTCGATAAGGAGCATTTCAGCAGCACGCATATAGGGGAACTGAGACCAGGAGTATACGCCGTCACCCCAGAACTTGAAGTGAGCGCCGAAAGGAATCTGGATGTTGGCTGCCGCGTCCTCTTCGCCTGACTTTTCATAAGCATTGGCGAAGTTCTCATCGTCACTGTTAGGAATACTTTCCTTAACCTTGAGCGCCATGCGGGAAGTCAGAAGTTTCATCGAAGTGTTGCCGCTGACGTCCATTGTGGTCTGATCGACAATGCTCGGGTTATAGAAAGATGCTTCAGTAAGCGGAGTGTCGGACAGATCGGCACGCGGAGTAAGGAAGAGGTTCAGACGGATGTCGTCATCAGCCATCTTTCGCACGAGGCTGTAGTTGATCATGCCGGAGCCGTTGCCCCAGAAGCTGATGTAGGCACCGTTACAAGCCTGGATTGTACCCCAGTTCCAGTAACCGTTGTCGACATGATCGTCAGCCTGGTTTGACCACATGTATTCGTCGTTCGCATAAACGAAACCGCTCATATACTGCTCGGCAGTCATGATGGGATATTTCTGACGTGCATCGTGAGCCATCTTGCGGGCAGTTGCGTAATCATTCTTAAGCATTGCGGCGCGGGCATAAACACCACGTGCGATATCAATATTCGGTTCCCACAGACGTGAGCGCTCCTTGCCTGATGCTGTATAAAGGCGGATAGCCTCATCAAGATCGGCATAGATCTGGTTCATCGTGGTATTGACAGTCACGAGCGGAGCGTCACCTACGCCGGGAGTCAGACGCTGAACGAGAGCATATTTCTCGCCATTGCGGGAATCTTCCCAACGGGGACCGTAGATCTTCATCAGCTGCACATAGGCGTGAGCACGGATTGTGAGAGCCTGTGCCTTAATGAATGCGCGATCTTTTTCAGTACCACTTGCAGTATCGATACCTTCGAGAATCTGGTTGGCCTGATTGATCAGGTTGTAACAGTAACCCCAGCCACCGTAAGTCGGGATATACTGGTCACGGTTCATATATTCCCAGTTCATGAAGTCTGAGCCTAAAAGCGCATACTGCATGCTGAAGAAGTCAGGGCTGGGAACCTCACCGTAGTAAGTCATCAGGCTTGCTTCACCGGTGAAGAAGAGGAACGCTGTGCTGTAATTGCTGTATACGAAGTCCATTGACGCACATGCTCCGAGAAGGGCCTGCTGCGCTCCGACGGTCGAATTGTGTACCGTGCTGGTATCGACCGATGTCACCGGCGACAGCTGCAGATAATCGTCAGAGCAAGATACGAGCGAGCCTGCGAGAAGCACTCCCGCCATACCTTTGATTATGATTCTTTTGTTCATTATGATGGACAATGTTTTGTTGGTTGGAGTGTAATTTTTAGAAGCGGGCATTCAGCTGGAAGGAGAACACTCGTGCGGGAACGAAGCTTGCACCCTGAGTTGCGCCGAAGCCATACTGCGGGTTCATACCCTTTCTTGCAGAAATCGTGAAGAGGTTATCGATCGAAACGCCGACGTTGATTCCCTGCATCTTGAGGGCGGATACCCACTTCTGGGGAAGATCATATGTCAGATTGACGTTCTTCAGCACGAGATATGACTTGGTTGTCAGGAAGCGGCTTGACTCAGCATTGTTGAACTGAGAAAGGTAAGCGTTGTTCGAGGGGATACCATCTTTGTCAATACGGTTCGGGTTATCGGCAGTCATACCTGCGGGAGCCTCTTTCCAGGATTTCAGGATATCCTTGTGGAGAGCAGAAGGATTCTGGGCTGCAGTTTCCATCAGACGCTTGTAGTTGCTGTCGTAAACCTGACCGCCGAGACCGTATGTGAAGAGGAGGTTCAGAGTCAGGCCTTTCCAGGAGGCATTGGTTCCGAATGAACCGTAAACTGCGGGAAGCGCTGATCCGCAAAGCTGACGGCGTGCAAACTGTGTCTGTGTCGAATAGGGCTTGCCGTTGATCTCAACGTATGCACCTGCCTTCTTGGCGTCGGCGAGGTCAGTTTCCCACTGCTGCATATCCTGATAGGCATTGCCGTTTTCGTCCCAGCGGGTGTAGTCGGGAGAATCGGGAGTCATCTCATAGAGAGAGTTACCTGTCAGCTTGTCGACACCTGCCCATTTGGTCATGTAGAGCTCGTCGATACCCTTGTTGTAGAACAGGCCCTGAGAAGGTTCGCTGTGTCCGGAAGGAAGTTTGGTGATCGAGTTCTTCATGATGGTCGCATCAAGAGTGAAATCCCACCAGAAATCGCGTGTGCGCATCAGGTCAACCTTGAAAGCGAGCTCGAAACCGTAGTTGTGCATCGTACCGATGTTAGTCAGCACTGAGGGATAAGTACCGGAGTTACCGAGAGTACCGCCTGAAAGGGGTTTTGTCACGTTGAACAGAAGGTCGGAGTTCACTTTGTCGAAGAAGCCGACGCTGAAGTTGAAGCGGTTCCAGAAGTTACCCTCGATAGCTACGTCAAGGGTCTTGGTAGCCTCCCAGTGGATGTCATCGGCAGAGAGTGAAGTCGGGATGAGGACGCGCTCTGAACCGTAGTTTGTCATTCCGTAGAGAGCGTAGTATGCGTATGCGCTTGCTGCTGCGTCGTTACCTACAGAACCGTATGCGGCACGGAGTTTCAGGTAGTCAACCCAGTTGACGTTGCTCATGAATTTCTCGGCAGAGATGATCCATGATCCGCCGATTGACCAGAATGTACCCCAGCGGTTGTCTTTCGAGAAGCGTGAAGTACCGTCGCGACGGATAGAAGCCTCACCGAAGTAGCGGTTATCGTAGTTGTAGCGTGCGCGGCCGAGGTAAGACTCTGTGCGGTACTCAGAAATAGACTCGCTGGCCGGACGTGTGATGTTGAAGTTTCCGAGAGCGTAAACATCGGGGAAAACCTGATCCTGAACCTGGATCGAGTTGCCGTCGATATGATATGAGAAGTTCTCATGGTCGAGAAGGGCGTCAACATGGTGGAGACCGTAGTCGTGGCCCCAGTTCAGCATCTGCATGAAGGTGTATGTGCGGAGAGCTGTCGTGCCTTCGCTGAGGAAGCCGAGGTTCTGAGCGTCACCGACGATGTTGTTCATGTAGCTGAGCTGTGTGGTCTTATCGTGGTGGAGAGATCCGCGGAATGTCAGTTCGAAGTCGTATGGGATATAAGCTGTACCGTAGACGTTACCGTCGAGCAGGGTTGCGTCGTAGTTGTAACGGTCAAGACGCATCGAGTATGCGATGTTGGTACCGCTCAGATAGCTTGCGGTGTTCCATTTCTTCTTGCCATCCTCATAGATGAGAGAGCCGTCAGAGTTGTGGGCATAGTAGGGATAGATCGGGCAGGTGAACATCGTCAGGAACGGGTTGTTCGCGAGATCGGAGCCTTCATTGCCGTTTCCGACTTCAGACTGCTGTGCCGCGCCGGAGAGGTTAACGCCGAAGGCCAGGTAGCTTGTGGGCTGGAAGTTTGCATTCAGACGTGCACTGAAACGTTCGAAGTCAGTCTGAAGCATGTAGCCGTTCTCCTTGAGGTAGCCGACAGAAGCGAAGATATTGAACTTCTCGGAAGCGGCGGCCGCATTCACGTTATATTCCTGACGGTAGCCGGAACGTGAGATGGCATCCCACCAGTCGAGGTCATCCTTATATCCGGGGAGAATCGATGTGGGCTGGAACTTTCCGTAATAGTCGAAGAGTTCGGAATTCGCGTAGCCGACCTGCTGGCCATCAGCTGTCGTTCCGCCGAAGGGGTTGAATTTTGTGAACTGAGAAATGATTGCAGTTCTGTAGTTTTCGATAGTTTCCTGGCGGGTGTCGAATTCGTTACGAGAGAGAGATCCGTTCACGAGGGCGTCGAAAGAAGTCTGCATCCAGGTCACGGGATCGAGGCGGTCATAGAAGGGAAGACCGCGGTTGTACATACCCTGACGGATCTGGAGCTGGACGTCAACCTTTCCGGAGTTCTTTGCCTTCTTGGTTGTGATCAGGATGACACCGTTCGCACCGCGGTTACCATAAAGGGCGCAGGAAGCGGCGTCCTTGAGGACAGACATCGTTTCGATATCGGCGGGGTTAAGGTCTGCGATTGAACCGTTATAGGGGACACCGTCCACAACATAAAGGGGAGTCGTAGAACCGTTGATGGTGTTGAAACCGCGGATCACGACTGTGGGGCTTGAACCGGGCTGGCCGACAGAGTTGTTGACGAGCACACCGGGAGCATTACCCTCGAGGGCTGCTGTAACGGAGGTCACGGGGCGGTCTTCGATCTGTTTTGCGTCGACGACAGCCACCGAACCGGTAAGAGACTGTTTTGTAGCTGAACCATAAGCCACGACAACGAGGTCGTCGAGCGAGGTATCTGTCGAGGTGAGTTTAACCAGCATGTTGTCATGCAGTTCGACTGTCTGCGAAGCGTAGCCGACGTATGAAACAGTGGCTTTCTTGACGTTAACCGGCACTGTGACCGCGAAGTTACCGTCAACGTCGGCTGCGGCTCCCTGGCCACCTCCGACAGGCATGATGGTAGCGCCGATCAGCGGCTCGCCGTTGGCGACGTCCACTACGGTGCCGTGATATGTGCGGGTCTGGGCCTCAAGGCTCCACACTGTACATACCAGCGTCATCAAGATTAGAAACAGTTTTCTCATACTTTTTAGTTGGTATTATGGATTAGTTGTTATTAAGGTTAGGTTACTTCTTAACGACTGATTTTCAGATGTCAGGATATAAAATCTTTCGATTCTTCTCTTTCGTTCGGAATCCTCCGGGGCCAACAAACAGCCCTCAGAAGGTCCTCCGTTAAAAAGTGTGTACTAAACTAAAAGTACGCAAATTTAGGCTTTCGCAGTCAAACCGCCAAATATCGGCCTATATTTTTTTTGATGTTGTTTGGCATGTCTTTTCCTCGTTTTTGTCCTATTTTTCTGATAGTCAAGCCTGTAATATAAATAGTCTCACTTTGATCGTGTCGGGGAGAGGAGAAGGAGCGGTGTGGAGTCGAGGCCGGTGAAATGGAAGCCGGAATGGGTGCGGACAAATTCAGATGCGGCTGTGCCGGCCTGTTCTTTTGTTTCGCTGCGATTGATGATCACATACCACTGTTTTTCGGGATTCTCCGCAACGCGGGCCTCATATCCGGCAGCTGTCAGGTCGCGCGCCTGCGCCCGGGCGTTGGTTGGCATGGAGAAACGGGAGACTGCAACGTACCACTCCCCTACCGATCCAAAATCTTCTTCAAATTTCAGACGTGTGGATTTCACGGGAAAGGCCACTCCGGAATCTGCGCTGAAGGCAGAGGAGCCTTCGGATGTATCGAGTGTGTGGCCTCCGAGCATGAGGGCCATGTCGGGATCATTCTTTTCGGCCTGGCGTTTCGAAAGGGCAGCGTCATAGGCCGCCTTGTAGTTCTTTTCCGTGGGTTTGCAGGAAACGGACACGAGAGCAAGCACGATACCTGCAAGCAGGACTAAATGTTTATGTTTCATCTTATTCGAGTGATATGATGTTTCATTTTTTCGCGTGATATAATATAAATCCCCGGATGACTGCCACCCGGGGATTGTTCTTCAGAATCCTCTCAGAGTGGGGATTCGCTATTATTTCAATAATTCAGACCGGTATCCGAACCGGAGACATTCCTGCTATCAGATTTCGATGATCAGATAGGGAGAAACCTGCCAGAAACGTGTGGGGTTCGTGATCTTCAGGGTCTTTGTGCCGTTGGGGGCATCAACGAATTCGTAGGTATCCTTAGGCTGAGATGTTTTCAGGGATGCCTTAGTGGAGTGGGTCGGAATCTCGGTCAGAGTGCGACGGTCACCTTTGGTGAAGTATTTGTTGCTGAAGTCGCCTTCGAGAACTTTGGTCTTTCCGAGGAATTTCTTCTGGAGAAGGCCATATTCCTTGAGCTCCTTGTTGGTTCCGATGGCATAGTAGACTGTGTTGGCAGCATCTTCGGCAGCCTTGGCTTCGGCGAGCGCGGCCTCTTTGGCTTCTGTCTCGGCTTTCAGGTTCTCCTCACCCTGTGCAACCTGCTCATTGAGGTCAGAGATCTGGGCCTGGGCCTGTTCGAGCTGCGAGTTGAGCTCGGCGATCTTGGTCTCCTGCTGGTCGATTCTTGCCTTCAGCTCATCAATAGTCTTAAGCAGGACTGTGTTCTTGCTATCGGAAGCATTGACTTTCTTCTGAAGGTCTTCGAGAAGCTGGCGGTTTGAGTTGAGGCGCGCACGGATAGTCGCGAGATTCTGACGGATCTCAGCACGACGGTCTACGTTGTCCCCCTGACCCATATTATAAAGGAGGCCTTCCTGAGCGTTGATCGAGTCGAGACCGGTGTAGATATCACCCATGAGAAGCAGGAGCGAGTCGTTGAACGAAGTTGCTTCCTTGTAGTCACGGGTCATGATCGCGAGGCTGTCGGCTTCATTTTCATGATCGTTCTTACCTGAACATGAGGCAAGAAGGAGGGCTGCGATGCCCGTCAGTAGAATTGTCTTTTTCATAAGTATCAGTGTTATTCTGTTTCGCGGGGCTCGTCGGCCGACTTTTTCGCCGCATTGCCTCCGATGACTATAACAATCTCACCTTTCGTTTGGTTCTCTCCGTATTCTGTCGAAAGTTCACCGAGAGTCTTCCGGTTGATAGTCTCGTGCAGTTTGGATATTTCGCGACAGACTGCAGCGGGGCGGTCGGAGCCGAAGGTCTCGGCGAGCTGACGCAATGTCCGTCCGAGTCGTTTCGGCGATTCGTAGATCACGACAGTCCGTGGGTCGGCCGCAAGCTGCGCCAGTCTTGTGGCGCGACCTTTTTTCGGGGGGAGAAATCCTTCGAAGACAAAACGGTCAGTAGGCAGGCCTGAGCTGACGAGAGCCGGAACAAAAGCTGTCGCGCCGGGAAGGGTCTCGACTTTCACTCCGCGCTCGCGACATTCACGGCTGAGCATGAAACCGGGATCGGAGATTCCCGGAGTACCGGCATCGCTGATCAGGGCGACGGTTTCTCCGGCTTCAATTCGATCCACGACTGACGACACGGTCTTGTGTTCGTTGAACTTATGGTGGCTCATCATCGGCGTGTGGATGTCGAAATGCTTCAGGAGCACACCGCTGGTCCGGGTGTCTTCGGCAAGTATGAGATCAGCTTCTTTCAGAACCTTTATGGCCCTGAATGTCATGTCGTCAAGGTTGCCGACCGGTGTTGGCACGATATAAAGCATGGAGAAAGTCGGATTTGTTAGGTATTAAGTATGAGTGATGAGTGATGAGGTGATGAGGGAGGGGGGGTTAGGTATTAAGTATGAGTGATGAGTGATGAGGGATGAGGGGTGGATATCGGTTTAATCCGCGAATCCGCGTGAAAGGGTTTCAAGAAACTCCTTGACTACTTCAGATTCGGGATCGAAGCCCTGGTCACCCAGGAAGAAATCTTCAACTTCATTGAAGTCAATCGCTCCGTCGAGATAGGCAAGTGAGTCATCGAAACGACGTGTCGATCCACCGAAGAGTTCGCGGGAGAAGCGGAAACGGTCGTTTATCGAAAACAGAGACCTCAAATTGTGAGGCTTCATATCTTCTTCATGATCCTCACCCCCTTTATCTTCATCGCGTTTTTCTTCATCGCGTTTTTCTTCATCGCGCTTTCTATCGCCATAGCTCCGGGAGTCAATAGTTTCATCAGCGTTCTCCGTAATTTCAGTCGTGTCAGCCGCATCTCCGGTGACTTCCTCGCTAAGAGAATCGTCGGATTGCTCAGATCCGGCTTCGATTCTCGTAAGAGGTTCGACAGCGTCTGAATTTTCGATCTGTTCGTCCTCTTCGATGCTGTAAGCTATGAAATCTTCGGCCTCGGCGAGCGGGTTCGGACCTTCGGGCAACTCGGCGTCTGACGGAACGGCTGACATTTCAAAGTCTGCAAGGGCACGGCTGACAGCCTCACCTTTTGCCGCTATCAGCGATGCAATACGGGCTGAGGCATCGTCGTTGCGCGAAAGGGCGAGATGAATCAGACCTTCGAGTTCATATACCCGGTCAAGAAGCGTCTTGAGTTTTTCCATATCTATCTTATTTTGTTTTATTGTCAGTCACAATCCGATTTCTTCAGTCCTCGACAGCGTCATCGGGCGCAAGAGGTTGGCTTGCCCCTGATGAGAAAAGGTCCAGAAGAAGTGTTTCCGCGGCCCGCTTCGCCGCGCCCCTGTCCTTCAGTGAATTCATTATGAATACCACCGTGTGGGTCGGGGCGAAGTCATCATCCAGAACATATCCGGCATAACATTGTATTCCTTTCATGCTCCCGGTCTTCATAGCGACATAGGCCTCGAGATCGGTTCCGGCGAGAAACTTCTTCAGAGTACCCTCCTGACCTGCGAGCGGGAAAAAGGAGGCATATTCGACACTGGTGTTCATGCGCTGGAGCACGTGTTCCATGAAACGCGCCGTCACACGGTTGGAACGTGACAGTCCGGAACCGTCAATAATCTCCACACCCTCCATCGGAGCCTTGTTCTTTTTCCAGAATTCGGTCTCCATTCGTGAGGCACCGGCGACATCTCCGTTTCCACCTGATAGAAGCGAGAAAGTCCTGAGCATACACTCGGCATACATATTGTCGGAGCGCATCATGCAGGAGCGCATTATATCTTCCATTGGAGGGGAGACATGTTTCAGAAGCAGGTTCCGTCGACCTTTGGAAACTTCGTCCCCTTCGACTTTTATTCCGGCGAGCGCCAGACGGGATGTCAATCTCGACAGGAAAAGAGCCGAGGGGTCGGCGACGGAATTGTTTCCGGAGGCGTTGCGGCCGAAATTGAAACCGTGCACTCCGGTTCCATAGTAGGTCTTCAGATCTCCCGCACTCCAGCTCGGCGGAACGGAAGGTCCTGTAAAACAGCTGTTGTCGATTAGTATTTTTCCTTTGACAGATCGTATTCCCTTTTCTTTCAAGGCATCTGCAATCTCCTGGATGAAGTCTGACGGAAACGGTTCCCGGTCCGTGCCGATCGTGGGATCACCGGAGCCGATGATTGTGATATTGCCATCAAGCACCCCGTCCTTCACGCTCCCTTCGGAATAAACTTCGGTGATATACCGTCTGTCGGGTCTGCTTTTGCTCAAAAGAGAGGCAGATGTGACGGCCTTCATGATAGAAGCCGGGACAAGAGGGACACTCCCGTTATGGGCAACGATCGTATTTCCGGTCTCGAGATCGGTAATCAGGACAGCAGTGGCCGAAGGTGTGATGCCGGAGGACCTGACAAACCGATCAAGCGCTCCCGAGGCATCCACGGCAAGGATGTCACCGACGCACAATAGCGAAAGGACGAATATCCACAGAAGCCTGATCCTGCTGTTCGTAACCATCGTCATTATTTTCATAACCTCACGACTTACTATTCGCTCCATTCTCTTCTCCGGACTTTATTTCAGGATTGACTCTTCTCATCATTGCCCTCATCAGAATCTGTTTCAGAACCTTTCTTTGAGCCCTCGCCGGACACTCCTCCGGGGCCTTCCCGTGAGATTAACAGTCCTCCGGTGTCGGGTCCGTTGGAATCGTCTTCATTCCTGACGACATAGATGTCATAATAAGAGAGGAGTAGCGTCGTCAGGGGGAGAGCTATGATAAGCCCGAGGAATCCGAGCAGGCAGCCCCAAACGGAAAGGGAAAGGAGGATAATGGCAGGATTGAGACCCATCACCTTACCCATGATCCTGGGAGTCAGGATAAGATCCTGAATACATTGGACCACGACATAGACCGCCATACACTCCCAGAAGATAACCCAGAAGTCAACACCGTTGGCGGCAACGGCAACGAGACAGAGCAGGGCGGCGATCGGGAGGGAGATGACCTGAAGATAAGGGACCATATTGAGGATTCCGATGAAGAGACCAAGTATCACACCCATCGGAAGGCCGATAATCAGAAAACCGATCGAGAACAGTATTCCGACAGACATTGCGATGATGAACTGACCTCGAAAATAACGGTTCATCGCATTCTTAATGTCGTCGAAGACACGGAAGGTGGTACGGCGGTGACGATACGGGACCAGCTGGCGGAAAGAGAGCATCAGCCGCTCGTAGTCGAGCATGATGAAAATCAGATAGAGGACAACGATCAGCCAGCTTACGGCGGCGGCCACGATCGCGACGCCACTCGAGACGAACGACCATGTCTTCGAGAGCGAGGTCTTCGCCAGTTCGATCCATTGCTCGCGGGTCAGATAGCGCGAGATTACGTCAAAATCGACATTCTGACGGATAAACCGGTGTATCTTCTCCGACACGTATGGAATCTGGATCTGTCGCGACGTGTAGGCGCGGATCATCTCGGCCATCTCGCTGACCTCGCTGACAAGATAGGGAATGAAAATCCAGCAGAAGAGGGCAACGGCCGCGAGAGACTCGATCAATGTCAGGACAACGGGAATAAACCGGCGCCGGCAATGGGTCCATTTCTGGTTCCACCGCACAATCGGCTCAAGCATATATGCGATCAGGCACGCCACGAGGAAAGGGAGAAGCACACTCCGGAGAATGTCGAGCAACATGAGGACTGCGACGACAATGCAGATCGAAAACACGATCCTCACGACCCGGTCAAATGTATATGGCTGACGGTTTCTCATTCTAATTTCAGTTTGACGGATGCTTGTTTGAGTTTGACGGATGCTTATTTCATTTTATCGAACCGCTCCGGATCACCAACGACCCAGACGATATCGCCGGGAAGGAGCACGGTCTCGGGCGTCGGGTTGAAGAAATCTTCGTCACCTCGTTTGATCTTGATCAGCATGCTGTAATAATCTCCGCGTATGTCAGTCTCCGAAAGCGGTTTTCCAACAACGGGAGACTTGTCTGTCAACACGATGCTCTTCAGCTCGACGGCAGGCTGTTTTGTGGGTGGCTGGGAACCATGGGCACCCGGAGCTGTCATGGATTCGTTCAGCCGTTTGATCTGATCATCGGTGCCTATCACTCCGACAACATCGCCGGGGAAGATGCGTGTCTCGCCTGAAGGAAGCGGCATCAGGTGATCGCCGCGCCGGATCGAAGAGATGCTGACCCCGAAGTCCGAACGCCAACCCGAGTCTCGCAGCCGGTCACCGACAAACCTGCAGTCCGGACCTACTTCAATATAGGCCTGGTGGAGGTCGGAGACGAGATTATTGTTCTTTCCCGACCGGATATTCTCGCGGAAGTTAAGATTGTCCATGAATTTCTTCTCGATGTTGCGGTAACGGTGGAGAAGTCGGGTCGAGGCGAAGACGATGATCAGCACAAAACTTATAGTTCCCACTACCCAGGCAGTGAGGGCGCTGTAGGCAAGCGAGACAAAATAGACGATAAACAGGAGGGTGATGATGTAGCGGACAATCCGCATTGTCATCAGGGGCACATCATAAAAGCTTGCGGTCGCATGAAGTTTCATCCTCTCGTCGGGCTTTGTCGAGCTGAAAGAGAGCGCGACAAGAAAGGGGGACATCGCGGCGAGCGTGGCGATAGTCGAGATCAGCCTGCCCCATTCTGCCGAGAAACCTTCGAGCATGGGGAAAAGGAACTGGCGCGAGACGAGAATGATAGCGACCAGAATAACACTATACAGGACCAGACGCCACAGATAGCGCGCAATAATGTCTTTCCACAGGCGCTTGGTCTCATTTGAGTCGCTGACCTGTGAGGAGTATCTGTTAATCAGGAACTGCAGGGGTCCGGGAAGATGTTTCTCGACGAACCCGTAGGCCGGTTCGGCCATCTTGATAAAATATGGAGTCGTGAAGATTGTGATGACTGACACCGCGACAATGATCGGATAGAGGGACGGGGTGAGGACCCCGAGGCTCATTCCGAGAGAGGCGATGATGAAGGAGAACTCACCGATCTGGGTCAGGGAGAAGCCGCTCTGCATGGCGACACGCAATGTCTGGCCCGTCAGGAGCATTCCCAGAGTACCGAAAACTATCATGCCGACAATCACTACAGCGGCGAGCAGGAGAATCTCACTCCAATAGGTTCCGAGCACTGTCGGATCCACCATCATCCCGACCGAGATGAAGAAGACGGCACCGAAAAGATCTTTCAACGGCTGCACGACGCGTTCCATCCGTTCGGCAAACATAGTTCCGGCCAGAATTGAACCCATCACGAAGGCCCCGAGCTCGAGCGAGAATCCGCATATAACGGAAAATATAGCCATCGAGAAACAGAGGGCCATGGCGACCACAAGGAGGGTCTCGCTGTTAAGGTAGGAGGAAATACGGCTGAGGAACGAGGGGAGCACATAGACTCCGACGACAAACCAGATTATGAGGAAGAAGACCAGTTTGGCAATCGAGAACAGAAGTTCGGACCCTTTGACATCTCCCATCGCGACAGATGAAAGAAGCACCAGCATCAGGACGGCAAACAAATCCTCAATTATGAGCACGGCGAGCACAAGGGATGCGAATTTCTTCTGTTTCAGTCCCAAATCCGTGAAGGCCTTCAGGATTATCGTCGTCGATGACATGGAGATCATGCCCCCGAGGAAGATACAGTTGATAGTATCGAGATGGAGCAGGCACCCGACGCCAAAACCGGCCATCGTCATTCCCGTGATGATCACGAGCGCAGTCACCATCGCCGAACTTCCGGAGTTCATCAGTTTCTTGAAGCTGAACTCAAGGCCGAGAGTGAACATGAGGACCACGATTCCGAGGTCTGCCCAGAACTCTATGTTCTCAAGATTCGATATCGAGGGAAGATAGACGAATTTTGGGCTCGCCAGGAATCCGGCGAGGATATAGCCGAGCACGACGGGCTGTTTCAGTTTCTTGAAGAGCAGAGTCGCGAAAGCTCCGAGGAGAAGAAGCCATGCAAGATCGGCTATCAGTCCATTGGTGTGGCTCTCCTCTGCCGATACGGTCGAATCGGGAGAGGCCTGTTCGGTGAAGGTCTGGACAGTCTCGTCAATCGTGGGAGCTCCGGAGGTCATTGAGATAGCCGCGGTGGACTGTGTCGCGTCGGCAGGGGCTGTCATGATCATAGGTCGACTTGGCTTGAAAGGTTAATGGATTTTGTGGGATTCAGTTTGCTCAACTCTCCGACTACGGGAAGCAGGTTGGAGTGGACAGGAGCGAGGATCACCAGATTGAGTTCGGACTCATCGCGGTCATAATTATATTCGGCATAGAATGTCGAAAGATGTATTCCGTGGTCGGCAAGCAGTTCCCTATATGGATCTATATTCTCGACAATTCCGTGAAGCTTCAGATTCAGCACCTTGCTGTTCTGACCGATCGAATGGCTATGTTCGAATTGGTCAATTCCGAAGAGCACGAAGAGTATCAGAAGAGTCGTGACGAATGATTCGACATACATTCCGACACCGACGGCCATTCCGATTATGGCCGTGATCCAAATTCCGGCGGCTGTTGTCAGTCCGCGGACGGACCCTTTCATCTGGATCATCGCGCCGCCACCCAGGAAGCCGATACCGGTGATCACCTGCGCTGCTATACGTCCCGGATCGCCGTTTTTCAGACCCATGTAGACCTGCGGGACATAAATGGAGAGGAGCATGGCCAGACAGGCTCCCATTGAGATGAGGGCGAAGGTACGTATCCCGGCAATCTGCCCTTTGTGTTTGCGTTCGGCGCCGACAAGCGCGCCGAGCGCCATGGAAATCAGCAGACGCACGACGGCATTCAGAAGATTGACCTCTGTCGACCGACACGCATCCATAAAATTGCCAAATAATTCTTGCATTCTGCAAAGTTAATTAAAAATGTGTGAGCCACCAACCTGAAATCCGGCTAATCCGGGGCCCGGACAAAACAAGAGCCCGTCATATAAAAAATTGATGTCACAAGGGCCCTGATACAGACTGTGGCGCACCGAAATATGATTCGGCACGCCACATCGTAAAAGAATATTTTGAGAGGAACCCTCTTGCGGA
>CAYMTQ010000020.1:0-25193 GCA_964393395.1 uncultured Sangeribacter sp. | reverse complement strand
CAAGGGGATCAAGCGCTGAAGCTTTTAAGGCTCCGTTCCCCAAAAAATGTTAACGCAGGGGCGGGGTCTAAGACGGGGTTTCGGAATCCGGCTCAATAGTGGAAGGAGGATCCTCCGAGGAACTCCCTGAGAAGAGACGTTCCCGGAATCTGGTCTGAAGGCACCGATGTGAAATAGCCGAGAAAACGGAGGAGACGGTGTGCTTCGCGATACTGTTCGGTATTGTGGGGCACCTCCTGAAGCAGAGGCTCGGCAAATCCTTTCATGACACCCAGCTCAAAGAGCAGTGACGAATTGAAAGTCGCGTCCGCATTTTCCTGAAACGGGAAGATCCATTTCTCCTCGCCTCGGCGAACGCTCGGCCAGCGTCTGATCGTCTCGAGCGCTGACGTGTGCCGGTACCGGTAGTCGCGGACGATCCTTCTGAGCAGGCGGTTGTCGTTCGGCGAAATCCAGTTGTGCTCGTCGATTCCGAGTGTAGTCAGGGCCGAGACATAAACCTTGTATATCTGATCGGCCGGGATAGCCCGGGTCAGCTCCGGGTTCAGTCCGTGTATTCCTTCAATCAGCAGAATATCGTTTTTCCCGAGACTGAGCGGTTTCTCCTTCTCGATTCTCGACCCGGTCTCGAAGCTGTAGGTCGGGAGATTGATTGTCTCGCCGTCAAGCAGACGCCGAAGGTCGGAATTGAACCGGTCGAGGTCGAGGGCATAGAGCGATTCATAGTCATAATCTCCCGTTTCATCGCGCGGGGTCACCTTGCGGTCCACGAAATAATCATCGAGCGATATCATCTTCGGAACCTTCAGGTTTGTCATCAGCTGAATGGCCAGGCGCTTCGTGGTTGTTGTCTTTCCGGAGGAAGAGGGGCCGGCGATCAGCACGACTCTGGCTCCGCCGGCATCATGACGGCGTGATATGGCGTCGGATATGCGTCCGAGATATTTGTCGTGCATCGCTTCGGCGACATTGATCAGATCGGCCGTGTGGCGCTCCTGGACAGCCCGGTTCAGCTCGCCGATCGTGCTGACTCCGACAATCCGGTTGAAGTCCTGATAGTCCTCGAAGGCACGGAACATCTTTTCCTGGGGCTCCGGTGTCTGAGGCCGGTCTGTATCTTTCGGATCCGGACCCATGAGCAGGAAACCGTCGTGGGAGGGGACGAGATCAAAGACCGGGCAATCGGATGTTCTCGGAACGAGGGGACCGTAATAGGAATCCGCGAGTCCGTCGAGGAGATAATAGGTAGTATATAGCCGTCCCGTAGTTTCGAGCAGCAGAACTTTCTCGTCAAGATTTTCCTTTCGGAAAAGAGTGAGGGCATCTTCGGTCAGTCTCTCCTTGCGGACGAACTGCAGGTCGGACTTGACATAACGCTCCATCCGTTCCTTAAGCTTTCCTATCAGCTCTTCCGGGACCTCGGCCGGTCTGCCGTCTTCGAGACGGTAGAGGCGGCAGAAATAACCCCTTGAGATCGAGTGTTCGATCCTCAGCGACAGGTCGGCGCTCTCCTCGGTCACAGCCTTGAAGAGCATCATGCAGAGGGAGCGGATGTAGGTGCGTCTTCCGTCGGGCGCATCGAAGCCGACGAATTCGACCTGTTTGGGAGAGAACAGCGGAAACGACAGCGCCTCGGTCTTGTTGTTCACACGGGCGCACACCGGCTTGAAGCCGAGTCCGGGGCCGAGCCGCATGGCGATTTCGTTCAGTGTTTCTCCACCGGCGAAAGAGATATATTGTCCGGTATTCTTGACGTAGATTTTCATGATGGAAGATGTGGGTCTTTAACTAATAACGGCGATTTGCAGCGAAGTGTTTTGACAGTCAGTCCTAAAAGCCGGATGAGGAAATGAGGAAAGGGAAAATTGCACACATTGCAGAATTTTGTGCGATTTTGGCTTAAATATTTTATTATTTGGAAATAAATGGCTTACTTTGCAGTCCGAACGGGTGTGTGCAGACGCATTATGTTCGCCGGGAACAGGACAAGAGCCTGATTCTCGATAAGTTGGAAAAATAATATTCACAAATAAAACCAAAAGACAATGTCAGAAATCGCAGACAGAGTGAAAGCTATCATCGTTGATAAGCTCACAGTAGAGGAAAACGAAGTTACTCCCACCGCTGAATTCAGCAAGGATCTCGGCGCTGACTCTCTTGACACAGTAGAGCTCATCATGGAGTTCGAGAAGGAGTTTGGCATCACCATTCCCGACGAGGACGCCGAAAAGATCACAACTGTCGGTGACGCAATCGCCTACATCGAGAACCACCAGGCATAAGCCTTCCAGAAAGCTCCCCTCTCCGAGCCGGAAGGTTCTCCCAACCATCATCGGCCGCCGACTCCCGGCCGGCCGATTTCCATTTATCTAACCTACCCCTGTTCTTATGGAACTTAAAAGAGTAGTAGTGACAGGACTCGGTGCCCTCACTCCGATTGGCAACGATGTCGCCACGACATGGGAAAACGCCAAGAACGGCGTCAGCGGTGCCGGCCCCATCACACATTTCGACGCAGAGCTTTTCAAGACCAAGTTTGCCTGCGAGGTTAAGGATTTCGATCCCGCACAGCATTTCGACCGCAAGAAAGCGCGTACACTCGACCTCTATGCGATGTATGCCCTCGTTGCCGCCGATGAGGCTATCGCAGATGCCGGTCTCGAGAACGAAGGCGTCGACAAGAACCGTGTCGGCGTGATTTTCGCTGCCGGAATCGGCGGTCTCCACACGTTCGAGGAGGAAGCCGGATATTATGCCTTAAACAAGGAAAAAGGACCTAAATACAACCCGTTCTTCATCCCGAAGATGATTGCCGACATCGCCGCCGGCCAGATCTCGATCGATCACGGTTTCCACGGTCCGAACTATGCTACGGTCTCGGCTTGCGCATCTTCAAACAATGCGCTCGTTGACGCGTTCAACGCCATCCGTCTCGGATATGCCGACGCGATCGTAGCCGGTGGCGCAGAAGCCGCCATCTTCCCCGCCGGTGTCGGTGGCTTCAACTCAATGAAGGCCCTCTCGACCCGCAATGATGATCCCGCCGGAGCTTCGCGTCCCTTCTCAGGTTCGCGCGACGGTTTCGTTATCGGCGAAGGCGCCGCCGCTCTCGTCCTTGAAGAGCTCGAGCATGCGAAAGCACGCGGCGCGCATATCTATGCCGAAGTCGCAGGCGGCGGAATGAGTGCCGATGCGTATCATATCACCGCGACACACCCCGAAGGTCTCGGCGCACGCCTCGTGATGGAGAGCGCGCTCCGTGACGCCGGAATGAAGCCCGAGGATATCGACTACATCAACCTCCACGGAACTTCGACTCCGGTCGGTGATATCTCCGAAGCAAAGGCTGTCATCCAGGTTTTCGGCGACCACGCCTATAAGATGAACCTCAGCTCGACGAAGTCGATGACCGGACATCTCCTCGGCGCCGCAGGTGCGCTCGAAGGTCTCCTCAGCGTCAAGGCAATCGAGGAAGGCATCGTGCCTCCCACGATCAACCATGAGGAGGGTGACAACGATCCCGAGGTGGACTATAACCTCAACTTCACCTTCAACAAGGCCCAGAAGCGCGAGATCAACGCTGTCCTCAGCAACACTTTCGGTTTCGGTGGCCACAACACTTCTGTCATCTTCAAGAAATATAAAGACTGAACGAAGTCCCTGAGTCCGTCTTCCAGGATGGACTCTATATCTCATAGGACGCGTTCCGGCAGATTCCAGAATGCCGGAGCGCGTCCTTATCATGTCCGCGTATCCCGTTTTTTTATTATCTTCGCAGAACCATGAATAAATGCCTCCCGTTTCTGATTGCGCTCCTGCTGATGGCGACAGGATGCCGGAAAAAGAACTTTACGCTCGAATTCGATCTCTCGCCTGACATCGAGGCGAGCTACAGCCTCCTCTATTATGCCTCCGACTCCCGCGGCGGACGGTGGATCGAGAGCGCGGCTCCGGTTCATCTCGGAAAGTTCGCGATGGAATGTCCGGCAATTAATCCGACTGTCGTCTATGTCTTCAGGTCGGGCAATACACTGCCGGAAAGTTTCTTCTATGCAGAACGCGGGGACAAGATAACGATCACGGGCAATGGGCAGGATCCCCGCGGGTGGGAGTTCAAGGGCAACAAGATAACGGAGCGCCTCAGCGACTGGCAGTCGGCAAACCGCAAAGCGCTTGAGTCCGGTTCTCCTGCTGAAATCAATAAGGCCGTCGCTTCTTTCGTTGAGAAAAATCCGAAATCCGAGATCGATCCGCTGATCCTGCTCTGCCGTTATGACCGCAACGCCGACCCGGAAGGTTTCGTGCGTCTGTGGAACATGATGGAGCCGGGACTGAGAAAGAAGAGTTTCGGGGAGCTGACTTCCATGCCGGATCTCTATTCTCTCGCACCCTTGACATTTGACGACAAGGGGACCGCCTCCCTGGCTCCGGGAAAAGATCCGGTCCGCAAAATCGCGGTGCGTAGACTCAATAAAGGGAGCGGACAGCTGAGCCTTCCTAAAGGCAAACCCTCCCTTCTCTGCTTCTGGCATGTCGGCGATCCCCGGCGATCGGAAATGATCGACACCCTGCGAAGTCTCTCGAAACAGTTCCCCGACTCGGGGCGCTTCCTGATGGCCGCAATTTGTCTGGATTATGACTCTCTCCGTTGGAGCGGCACCGTACGCCATGATTCCGTTCCGCATCTTGTCGACGGCTGGTGGCCCCGCGGAACATCGGATCCCGAAGCGGTGCGTCTCGGGATCGGTGCCTATAGAACCTTTCTTGTAGTCTCACCATCCGGTAAGGTCGCCTACAAGGGAGACTCGATTGATGTCGCTTCAAGACACCTCAGGACATTGCTCAAGCAAAGATAAAAAAGACTATCAACCCTTCCCCTACTTTCCCATGGACAAAAAACAAAACACCGCCACCTCAATGCTTTCAAGGCTTTATTCCGCCTCGATCAGCGGTATTGACGCCCTTCCCATCCGGGTCGAGACCTTCATCGAACGCGGAAGCCTGTTCAATGTCGTGGGAATGGCGGACACAGCCGTCCGCGAGGCCTATTCAAGAATTGTGGCCGCATTTCAGCAGCAGGGCATCAACTTTCCGCGCCACCGTATTCTTGTCAATCTCGCGCCGGCCGATATCAAGAAAGAGGGAGCAGGATTCGACCTTCCGATAGCTATCGGAGTCATCGCCGCCTCGCGGCAGTTCGAGTTTCCGGAACTTGAGGAATGTATGGTTGTCGGAGAGCTGTCGCTTGACGGCTCCGTCCTTCCGGTCCGCGGAGCGCTTCCGATTGCCGTGAATGCCCGGTCGATGGGGGTGAAGAAACTGATTGTCCCGGAGGCCAATGTAACCGAAGCCGCCGTGGTAAACAATCTTGCGGTCTATGGTGTCAAAACCCTGAACGAAGCCGTAGCCGTGCTTGCCGGAATCGAAGGCGCACCCTCCCCCACAGTGATTGACACAAGGAAAATATTTGCGGAAGAAGCGGAACATTTTGACTTCGATTTTGCCGACGTCAAGGGGCAGGAGAGCGTCAAACGCGCCTTTGAAGTCGCGTGTGCCGGAGGCCACAACCTGATCATGATCGGCCCTCCGGGAGCTGGAAAGTCGATGATGGCCAAGCGCCTCCCGTCGATCATGCCTCCCCTCAGCCTTGCCGAAGCACTTGAAACCACCAAGATACATTCAGTCGCCGGTAAATTGAGCCGCGGCTCGATGCTGATGACGCGCCGCCCATTCCGGACGCCCCACCACACCGTCTCGCCTGTCGCGCTCGTCGGTGGCGGAGCCTCACCGATGCCCGGCGAGATCTCCCTTGCCCACAACGGCGTCCTTTTCCTCGATGAATTTCCGGAATTCGCGCGAAACGTGCTTGAGGTTATGCGCCAGCCGATAGAAGACAGAGTGATAACCGTCGCGAGGGCGAAATATACGGTCAACTATCCCGCCTCCTTCATGCTTGTGGCTTCGATGAATCCATGTCCCTGCGGTTATTACGGCCATCCCACCCGTGCCTGTACCTGTCCGGCCGGAGCGCAGGCCAAATATCGCAACCGGATCTCCGGTCCTCTTCTTGACCGGATCGACATACAGATAGAGATCCAGCCGGTTGAATTCGACGCGATGGCGGACACAACGCCCGGAGAATCGTCTGCGGTGATCAGAGAGAGGGTTGTTCGTGCGCGCCAGATCCAGCAGGAGCGATACAAAGACGAGCCCGGCGTTTACTGCAACGCCCAGATGGGGTCTCGCCTGATCAGGAGATATGCGTGGCCGGATTCCGAAGGTCTGGCCCTGCTCAAGGAACGGATGACGCGTCTCAACATGTCGGCGCGAGCCTTCGACCGCATTCTGCGCGTCGCCCGCACGATCGCCGACCTCGACGGCTCCCCCTCGATCGAAACGCGCCACATGTCCGAAGCCATCTCCTACCGCGCCCTCGACCGCCCCTTCTAACCCCCCTCCCCCCTCTGGGGGAGGTCAGTAGCGGTTGTGGTGGAGGCGGTCCAGGCGCCATTTGTCCATGGGGGCGTGGGTGTCGGCGGGATGGCCGATGGGAATGAGGTTGAAGGGTATTATGCCTGCGGGTAGGTGAAGAATCTTCCCGGCTGCCTGCATGCGGTCGGGATGGGGGTACAGGCACGTCCATACTCCGCCCAGTCCGAGTGACTGGGCCGCTATCAGGATATTCTCCGAGGCGGCCGACAAGTCCTGTACCCACAAGGTGGAGTCATCGCCTTCCAGAAACCTTTCGGAGTTTCCGCAGACCACAATCGCCATCGGTGCCGCAGCCGCCATCTTTGCGTATGGGAGGACTTCGGCAAGTGCGCTCAATGTCTCTTTATCATCAATCAGGATAAATTCCCAGGGCTGGCGGTTTACTCCCGACGGTGCGCTCATTGCGGCGTGAAGCAACGTCTGCTTCATGTCGTCGCTGACCGGCGTGTCTTTAAATCGGCGCACACTTCTGCGCTCCAATATGTTTTTTATTGTCTCGTTGTCTATGATTTTTGTTGTCTCGTTGTCTTGATTCATATCTGTCTTCATGTTATCAGTTTTGTAAAACCGTCCGGTCTTCTTGAAAGACCTTAAGTTCCAAAGTTGAAACACTTCAAGGCAGATAATGTTTTCTAAAGAGACGGAGGGCTGGAAGATATGGGATCCAAGTCAGAAGCCCGGGACGGTTTGCGTCCGGAGAGGGGAGGGTTATAGAATCTTGAGGTCATGAATGCCGGTGATTTCACCTGCTATGTAGTCTCCGAGGTTCTTTGAGTTGCGGAGCACATCCTTGCAGTAGAGCGGTTGCCCTTCTCGGATATAGAAGACCCGGAATGTGTCTCCGACCCTGAGACTTGAATTATCTTGACCGACAACTTCAAACAGCCCTTTGTCGCGACATTGCAGCATGATCCGACGGTTTGGTTTCCATCTGAGGCTGATCATGTCGCCTTCTTTCAGATCGGAGATGCTTATGGTTGAATTGGGAGTGAATCCACTCTCAAGCCTGTTAGACATCTTTTTGTTTTCAACATAGCTTTCCCAATCACGGAATCCGAGGACATTGGCGAGTATAGTAAGAGTTGTCCGACGCGGTTTCGAATCGGTTTTTGAATAGCCCCATATCCGTTTGAGGGTCGACGCGTTAAGGGTATCTACGGAGTGCTGTTTAACCAGTGATTCCAGTTTGTCAAAATCAGTGGCAGACCGGAAAGAATGGTTGAATCTATCCTCAATATCCCTTTTCAGCTCTTCTATATAGTAACTATTGTCCATAAAGCTCGTGTTATCGGTGCAAATTTACTCAATATGTATCAGAAAGATATAATTTGACTCAAAACTGACCATATTGACTCAATTTGAATTATCACGGAGTCTGAGTTTTGGGACGATAGAGAGTATGGTATGAGAGCAGTGAGCAATAAAACCGCCCTTCAAGCATCACCGAACGCCGGTGGGCGTTGCCGGCCGTTCCGAACCTTTGCTGAAATTTACTTTCCATATCCGACAGATATGCATCAGCTAATTTACGAGCCATCGTGCGCTTTTCATCTTCTTCAATATCTCTCGGCAACTTCATTTGCATGTCCTCAGCGAAATAGACCGAGTCGCAGAAATTAACCACGAATGCATCCATTTTGGTCTGAAGGGAGGAATGTTGCGATTTGGCCCTCTGAAGGAGTTGTCCGGCCGCGATTGCAAGCTCGTAGGCTGCCTCGTCTTCGGCTGAAACTGAGGAATAGGGGTTGATATACTCCCTTTTGGTTTCGGTTTGGCTTGAGGAGGAGTTGTGGTCTGTATGAAGATCGGCTGTCTTTTCAACTGATGCAGACACATTCTCGACTGAAGCGGATGTTGCTGCCTCAGACGGTCGCTGTGTATCAGGATCCGTGATGATACGGACCTCCGCGTCCGGATGAATGGATTCAGGTTTAATTCCTATAGCGGCTGCTTCACGGTGAGCTTCGGGTTCCGACAGATTGCGGATGAGGAAGAAGGATATGCCGCAGAGAACCACAACCGTCACGATAATGGCAGGAACTCTGACGGATTTTTTCTCCTTGATAAGCTTTTCGAACTCCTCAGTTGCTTCTCCGGCTGTTTCGTAGATTCCGTCCTGAAGTCTGTCTGAAAAGAGTCGCAGCTTCTTTTGAAACCGGCTTTCTTTTTTTGACCGGAATGAAAGACTTTCAGCCATCTCAGAGACCATGACTCCGAGAGCATACAGATCATCTTTCGGCTCGGCTTCCGCATCCACATTCTTCTTCATTTCGGGAGTGTAGCCCTCGGTTCCGTTCGGCCCTTGAAGAATGAGTCCTCCCGTGATATAGGCGCAACCGAAGTCAATTATTTTGACCACCCTTCTGAACGGATCATAAATAATATTCTCTGGCTTGATGTCACGGTGAATTACTCCTCCCCCATGGACATCCTCCAGACCATGGAGAATACCGCGGACAATGTCAATAGTATCCTTGACGCTCAGCTCTCCTTTCAGAAGATCGCGGATATTTTTGCCTTCACACCATTCCATCTCGATGGCCGGCATCCCATTCTTGAGTCTGACCAAGCGATACGCACGTACTATATTTGGGGATTCGAGGGGGAAGAGGGTCGAGAATTCCTTTTTAAGCTGAGCCACAGCGACCGGATTTTTGACGTCATCTTCCTTAAGGGTCTTCAATATGACTTTGCGCCCCAGATGTTTGCCTGCAAATATCCGGAAGAATCCGGTTTTGGAGGCATACAATAACTGAAAGTCCTCAAGACCTTCGTTTTCATCTGTGTTATATAGTTTGGCACCGTCTACCAGGAATCCTGATTCAATATTCATGATTACAAATTTACAAAAGAAAACCCAGATGCTCGGTTATGACTCAAAATGACTTTTGGTTATTCTCCCAAAAACCGTAATTTTGAGCGTTTTCCTACCGGAGTCTGTGTGATCTCAATTCTTTTCATGCGGGCTCTAATAACCAAATTGATCAAATATGAAAATTGTCAAGAAATGCATGTTGCTGGGACTTGCTGTAGTAGCGACCGGAAATGTGGCATCGGCACGTCTGCGGACAAAGTCGTTTCCGTCCCGTAGTTCTGAAATGATGGTGATAGAAAACTTTACGGAAGAGGATCCGGCACCTTTCGAAGTTAGCTATCAGAAAGAAATCGAGCGCCTGAACAAAGAAATTGAAAAGTTGAACATTTATGAAGAAACAGCCCAAGGCTATCTCTATCGTCAGTATTCAAGTATTGACCGGAGCTCGTTTGGCTCAATCATGAAGGCTGCCAAAAAAGTGAATTCTGTCGAAACTCCTATTCAGAAGGAATTTATGGCAATGATACTGGAGAGAATGAGGAAAACTTCAAATGAAAAGGCAATCAAGGATGTGGAAAAGCAGCTTGCCAAAGGGAAGGTATCCGACAAGGCCAGAAGCGAGATCAGCGAATTTTACAGGACCAACCGACAAAAAGTGGTGGCAATAGAGGACTCGATCTCGCGTCTCGAGGCTTTGAAGAAGAAAGAGGGTGTGATCGCATGTATGCGAAAGAGCTTCCCGGAGAAGAGCAAAACTATTCCCGTCAGGATGCTTACTTTCACCGATACGATCCTGAATACTTCGTGGCGTCCGGCCATTTTCCTCAAGAGTTCCGAAGTAGCGAGCGATTTCAGTGACGCTTCCAAAGGATGGGAATGGTTGAAGCAAGAAAGCTCCCAATATAAGGACGAAAGCTATCCGGTTGATGTCAGTTACTATTATTACCCCTCCCATCCTGAGTTTAAAGTCAAGGAGGAGCATTCTTGGAGAGATCCGGAGTATGTGGTATATGATGCAAAAGGATCTCTTGTGGCCATTCCAATGTTCCGGAGAGGAGTGCTCAGGATGGCCGTTGAGCCTCTGAAGCTAAAGATTCAGGCATACGCCTACAACAACAACGATCTCAACATTCAGAGTGATGATGCCCACGCAAAACATTATGTGAAGGTCCAGACGGGACTCGAAAAGCTGACTGCCAAGGAAAAACAGGCCTCCGAACGTGCTCAGACTCAGTTAGCCAACGCCATACTGGGTTCCATGAGAGCCGATATGAAATACGGAAGCAATAGCCGTAAGGCAAAAGCTATAGGAAGGAAGAATGCCGGAAAGGCCGTCGCAGCACTGGGCAGTTCGGATTTTTATGATGATAAAGGCTATCGCTGGCTCGACGAAATAGAAAAAATCTACGATGCAAAATTAGCCTCTCCCTATAGTTTTGAGAGAGTGGACGATACGACTTTCCGTTCAATCTATGTCGACAGGAACGGAAATGGGCTGTTTGAAGTGATCGTGAAATATGTAACGGATGGTGAACCATTTACATATAAAGAGCAGTTCACGGTCAATTCCCTCGCGGGTCAGCATTTTTTCACATCAGAAGAAGTGGGTCAGTACAATGATCTGATCTCAAGATGTGGTTCCGCCAAAAATGCGTCTGAGATAAATTGACTTTTGGGACAAGGTCTGGCAGACCTTAGACAAGATCTGGCAGACCTTAAATGATAAGCGCGGCTTCCGGAATGGGAACCGCGCTTATCATGTTTATGGGCTGTCCGGAAAGCGGACTTCTGTTGAGTGGGATTACACTCCGCCGTTCGTTAGTTAACTTCGGAGGAGTGTAAGACCATTTTTGGCGAGTATTACTTCACTTCGAAGATGTATGTGCGGCCGTCGATGGTCTCGTTGATGCTTTCCATCGTGTGGCCCTCTGTGGGCTCATAGATTTTTGAGGTCACGTGGTTGTAGGGCTGACCGGAGTAGATACCGCCGTTGACGATGATGTTGGGAAGCGGCTGGCCTGTATCGTTGTCACCGCCGACTACGCAGCTTGTTCCATCGATGAAGCTGACGCGTTTGTTGGGACCGTAGAAGTAGCCGCTGTTGATGGTGACTGTTGCACCGCCGGAAGCGTAAACAGCATAGAATGCGTCGGTTTTTCCGGGTGTGTTATGAGTGTAGTATGTGCCACCGTCGATCACTGCCTGTGCGTTCCAGCCGAACGATAGACCGCCCTGAACGCCGACAACTGTGCAGTCTTTGACTGTCACATTGCCGTAAAGACGGGTTGCGTATGCCCAGTTGTTCGTGCCGTCCGCTGTTGTTGAAGTACTTTCGAGATAGCTGTCGGTGATGGTTACTGTAGACTGGTTGTTGGTGCCCATGCCGCAGACAACATATTCACTGCCGACAAGATGACATCCGGAGATGTTGATATCGGTGCCATCGAAGTATGTTACGACAGCGGTGTTGAGTCCGGTGGCAGCCGAACCGTGATATTTCTGATCCATGTTGCCGGTGACGTTCACGCCGCTGAGGTTGAGTTTGCCGTTTTCGCGGACGATGAATGTGTTTGCAGGCACGCCGGCACCGAGGTTCTCGTTTTTGCTGTCGATGCTACCGCCGTTCACTGTCAGCTCGGACTCGATGTTCATCGGGTTTGTCGACAGGATGGTCATGGTCTTGCTGTCGGCGATGTTGATGGTCTTGGGATTGGTGATAGTCAGCTCTTCGGGTGTGAGTTCGGAGAGGTCAAGGTTCTCGGCCACGTCGATCTTGGCGATCGTGGGGTCGGTGATAGCCTCTGCAAACGCACCGGGAGTCACGACGAGGGCACGGTCATAATCGGGTTTCTCGAAGATAGGATCGATGTCGATGTTGAGCGTTGCCGGAGAAGTGAGGATCGAACCGTAGATGTTGGTGCGGTAGTTGCGCTGAACGGGCACGTTTGAAACGGGAAGCACTATCATCTGGCTTCCGTTGTTGTAGATGGTGTAGTTCACGTCAACAACATCCTGGGCCGGAGCTGCGAGCACGTAAATCATGGAGAGGTACTCATATCCGTTGACGGGGAATGTCTCGCCCTGGGGAGCTGCGAGAGCCTTGAAGGTCACATTTTCGGTTTCGCCGAGAACTGCGCCTGTCAGAGGGTTCATCGAGGTGTAGGTTGAAGTCTGCACACCCAGAGTCAGGTTGTCGCCGTATGCTGTCACGACAGCATTGTTGGAGAGGTCGTCTGTGCCGAGGTTGATCTGGGCAAAGGGACGGATGAGGGTTGCGGATACGGTGGTCGCACCGTCGATTTTCTTGGATACAGAGCCATAGAAAGCGTCGAGGTTCTCATTGCTTGCATCGGAGAAAGTCATGTCGACCTTGACATCATCCTCAGCGGGAGCTGCGGTGAATGTGTAGGGGCTTCCTGCACCGTTGTCGGCCCAGAATACGAAGTCATAGCTGCGGCCATTCACGAGGTTCACCTGGAGTGTAGCCTTGAGGTTGGAGAAAGTGGCTGCATCATCGCCCGAAGCCACAAGGGTCTTTGTCTCGGCGTCATAGATTGCATACGAAAGCGATGTCGCTTCAAGTCCGTCACCGAAAGCACGGGTGCTCATGTCGGCAGGAAGAGAGAGGGAGATGGTCACGTTGCCATCCTGACCGCCCTGATGTCCGGGCATATCGGTCGAACAAGCCGTAGCCAGCAGTGCGAGACCGATACCTGTAAGAAATTGAAATTTCTTCATAGTTAGTTGATTAGTTGGTTGTTATATTAATTTTTGAATGGATTTGAGTAGTTGCTGCCTGCAGCGGGAGTGAAGCCGGTGATAGCAAACCAGTTGTCGCCGGTTGCGTTGCCGACCTTGGTGTTGTTTTCGACAACCAGGACAGGCGTTGCGTTATTGGTGACGCCGGCGATCAGGATTCCGTAGGGCTCGCCGTTATTGAACGGGTTAGCGTCGGTCATGTTGACGGTGTTGCCCGTGATGGTGATGTCGCAGGAGGCTGTGGTGCCCTTGACGCGGATGCCGTTGGCCTTGGCCTGGAGGTTGTTTCCGGTGATGGTCATGTTGGCTCCGCAGCTCTGCATCTTGATTCCGTCTTCCAGAGCGTTGACGACAGTATTACCGCTGATCACGCTGGGAACGGTCGATGTCACGGAGATGCCGTGATATTTTGCATTGGTGATGGTGTTGCCCTCAACCGTGAGTGTGCCCATGTTGATGTCCATCAGATAGAGGCCGTTGGTGGTGGAGGGTGCATTGGCTGCATAAGAGATCGTGTTGTTCCTGATCACGATGTTGCCGAGAACATCCTCAGCCTTGAGATGGCGCTGGAAGCTGACGGCGGGTTCAAGCATATCCTTGAAGTCACAACCCTCGACGGTGATGTTCTGCATGTTTGTGGCATAACCTCCCTGGGTGGTCGTGTTGTATTGGAAGTGGCAACCTCTCTCGCCTTCGAACGGTACGTTCTTGACGGTGAAGCCGTTGATCTTCACGCCCAGACCGGCGAACTGGAGGCCGGCGCACTTATATGAAGAGTTGACATCGCCGGTGATCGTCACATTATTGAGAGTTCCCTGGGCCACGAAAGAGAAAGCCGGGAAAGGCACGTCCTTGGCCACGTTGATGGTGACAGGCTGAGAGCCGTCGCCGGTGGTGTTGAGTTTCATGCTTGTCACAGCCTGCTTGACATTGAGTGTGAGCGGAGATGCAGGGTTGAGCGACGAGAGGTCAAGCGCGCCCATCGGTGCGTCGATGTTGTATGTGCCACCCTGCGCGAGAGCCTGCGCAAGCTGTTCGGGAGTTGTGATTGATTTGGCTGTCACTACTTCCTGCTCATTGTCGCCGTCGAAATTCTGATCGATCGAGATCTGGAGGTTCGCGGGAGCGGTCAGGATCGAGCCGTAGATGTTGGTGCGGTAGTTGCGCTGTACAGGTACATTGGAAACAGGCACGCTGGAGAGCTCCACGGATCCGTTGCTGACTGTGTAGTTGAGGTCGACAAGAGCCTGAGCGTCGGTCACGAGCAGATAGGCCATCGAGAGATATTCATAGTTCTCGACCGGGAAAGTCTCGCCCTGGGGCGCACCGGTTGCGTCGAACGTAATCTCGGATTCCTCCCCGAGCACTTCGCCGGTGAAGGGGTTCATCGAGGTGTAGGTGGATGCGGTGAGAGTGATTTTGAGATCTGTCAGCGCAGTGGTGACGGGGGTGGTGTTGAGGTCGTCAGTACCGAGGTTGACCTGAGCGAAAGGACGTTTGAGGGTAGCGCTGACCGTTGTCGGGCCGTTGATTTCGGAAGTGGTCGAACCGTAGAAGGCATCGAGGTTCTCGTTGTTTACTCCGGCAAAGTTCATGTCGACCTTAATGTCGGCCTCCTCTTGGGCTGCGTCAAAGGTATAGGGAGAAGATGCGCCGTTGTCGGCCCAGAATACGAAGTCATAGGTGCGGCCGTTCACGAGGTTCACCTGAAGTGTGGCTTTGAGACCATTGAATGTCGCGGCGTCGTCGCCATTGGCTACAAGGGTCTTTGTCTCGCCGTCATAGATGGCGTATGAGAGCGATGTGGCCTGCAGGCCGTCGCCGAAGGCACGGGTGGCCATCGAAGCGGGAAGTTCGAGACTGATAGTCACGTTACCGTCATTACCTGCGGGAACAGGCATGTCAGTTGCACAACCGGTTGCTATCAGAGCGAGCAGACCGAGCGGCAGGAAAGAGTTCTTCTTCATGGTTGATATGGTTATAGTTTGATATTGAAATCGTTTGTAAAGGAAGTGTCGATCGAGACTCCTCCCTTGGCTTTGGTGGTGAGGAACGGGGCTTCGACAATCGTCGCACGGTTACGCTTTGTCGGGATTATTATGCCTGGCATCGCGGCTACCTGTTCTCCCCTGTCATCGAAGACCTCGAGGGTCATCGTGAGCGTCGACTCTTCTCCATTGATGAAGGCTGTGTCGAAAGCCAGCAAGACATCTCCGGACTCCATAACCTCGATCGGGCCTGAGAAGGAGACTCCCGACATCGAGTCAATCGGTTTGTTGCGGAATACGGAGTAGGTGTCGGGAATGTATCCTGTATAGGTTATCCTGGCCGTGTAATTCCGGAGGTTGATCGAGGGAGCCATTGCCGGAGCAAATTTTTCGGGGCCGAGGCGTCTGGTCTCGTGCTCGATGAACTCCTTCACGTCGTTGGCGATGAACGCATAACCCGTCAGAGGACGTCTGAGAGTAATCTCCGCCTCGACATTCACTTCCTCCTCATCTGTCGACGGCACATAGACCTCGACAACTCCCTGGAAGGCATCTTTCCGGTATGTGTCACCACGATATGGCTCGATAAGGGTTATGGCGTTGAAA
The DNA here is from genome assembly GCA_964393395.1 of uncultured Sangeribacter sp. Lineage (GTDB taxonomy): Bacteria > Bacteroidota > Bacteroidia > Bacteroidales > Muribaculaceae > Lepagella. Next base: position 9,533 of record CAYMTQ010000020.1, on the reverse strand, counting down.
TCTTCCGAATTATAGAACAGAGAGGCTCCGGTGTCGGGATCAACGTAGTCTGACCATATCCAGACGTCATAGTGGCCGGCGGGCATGTTCACCTTGCGGGTGAAGTCCGAGAGCGAGACATCGTCGGTGACGAATCTCATTTTCTCGATACATACTTCGGTCGATCCGTGGGGGTATATCTCCATATTGTATCCGACGTGGCACCCTCCGACATCCCCGACAGATCTTGCCGGCAGGTCGAAATAGAAGAGCGACCAGGGAAGCTCATGTCTGATGAGAAGAGAGACATCGCGGCGCTGGGGAATTTCGGGGAACTCGTGGACACAGCTGCTCAGGGAGAGTATGGCGATAAGGCCGAGGAGCAATCCCGGAAGTCTGCGGGTGAGGTTACTTCTGTTCATTTTTCACCTCCTTTCTTTTTGCTTTCGCCACCGAAGCGATAGACGAATGTCAGAGCCGCCTGGTCGACACCGTAGAAGGTGCGTCTGCGCTCCCCTACCTTCAGGCCGTTGTGCCTGTTGATGAACTCGTCGTAGTGCAGTTTATAGATGCCGCCGCCGATGGTCGCCTCCATATAGAGATGAGGGTTGGAATTCAGCCGGAAGCGGTATCCGATGGCTACACCACCTCCGAGGGCCGGTGTTTTGCCGTCATGATCCTGATAGCGGAGATCCCCTTTCAGAGCGATATTGTAATAGACCGCCCCGGCGTGGATTCCGGCGAAGAAGCCCCGGTTCTCACGGTTGGGGAACCATCTGAACTCGGGCTGGAAGGCGAGAGTCCTGAATTTAAGCGTGCGGGTGAAATAATTGAACCCGGAATAATAGATAGGGATGGTGAAGCTCCAATGGGGAGCGATGTCGACCTCGAAGGCGGCGTTTATCCACATGCAGAGCCATGCAGGGAGATTGGTCTTCAGGTAAACATGACGTCTCCATTCTTCGGGCAAAGTGCTTTCCGCCCCGGGCAAAACTGCCTCTTCAGCCTCGAGAGTAAAGTCTTCGATATATACCCCCTGCTTCTCGGGTTCGCCGGTCAGTTCCCTGGAAGTTCCGTTGTAAAAGACCGTGACGGTTGACTTGCGCATCAAGGGGAATACATCGCGTGCAAGCCAGCTCCACAGGCGCCCGCCATAGGCCCTGCGGAGGGAGGACACGGGGTCTTCGGAGTGGATATTTATGAGTCTTTTCGTCTCTATGGCGTTCGCCGTGCGGTCGAGCACGGGTTCATTGCTGATGAGCTCGACCACATCGGGCCATGTGTACAGTATGATGAGGGGTTGATCAGTTCATGGGGGATATTGGCTGAAAGCTCCAGATGATTCTGCATCTTCAGGGCGCGCATTCTTGCAAGAGAGTCATTTAGAGCGTATGGGCCGTCAGGAGAAGCGTTGCCCCGGATTGCGAGGGAATCGGTTTTATTGATTTTGCGTAGTGAGTCGAGCTGAGCGATAATGCGCCTCAATTCCGGTGAGGCCATTTCAAAATCAGCTTTCGAAATAGGGTAATATTGGGTCGCCTGCAAAGTGTCTGTCTTCACCTCCACTCCCGATGCGGACGGGACGGCTAAGGACAGACATATTGCTATAACTAATTTTCTCAGAAAGTTTTTCAAGATGAGTTTCAAGTATCGTGGATAAAACTTTAAGGTCAACAGAAACGCCAAGCTTCCGGAGGCAAAGATAGGTGAAAGTTTTGAATCTGCAAATGTCAAAATGAAAAATTTCAAAAAATTTTTTCATTTCCGGTTTTTTGACCGTTCCGGAGGGATCGAATCGGCCTGAGTCCGAAGAGTGATATCTATGGCTGTTTACGCTTATCCGTGGGCTATGTCTAACCTCGGGTTGGTTTATTTGAGGGAATTCATTATCTTTGTGAGCGGGAGGGACCGGAATCCCGGGAAGAGGTGTGCCGGAACGGGGGAAAGTGTCGTTTCAAGAACAATCGGATATGAATATATCGCGTGTGGCTGTGTTTGTTGCCGTCTGGGCAATCGCGGCCCTTATAGGTTATTATCAGGACTGGGGAATGGTGCTGGCGGGCGTGATCGTCCTCCCGCTGTGGCTGTTGTGGATTTTTGGCACGGAGAGCCGTCCGTCATCGGGCTATTCGGGCCGTTACGGCCGTGAGGGGCGGCGCAAGCAGGCGGCCAAGATATGGGGCTTCCTGATCACGCTCATCGGGCTTGTGTTGCTCTGGTGGGGTCCGCAGGCGCCGTGGCTGTTTAACTGGATCGCTATCGGGGTCGGTGCCGTCGCCGTGATTGCCGGCTTCGCGCTTGCCTGCCGGGGAGCGTCGAAGGTCATGGGAGTGTTTGCGATCGGAGTCGTGATGATGTGCATGGGTTTCGTCCCACATCCCGACTACCGGTATGTCTCGCCATATCGCGCATACGATTATTCGCCCTATGGCGTGAAGGTCATCGAGGCGCGGGTGAAAGACAACCAGGGTCGTTCGCTCTATGGCATCGCCGACCGTTATGGTGCTGTCCTGGAGCCTGAATATGTGAATTTCTATCTTCTCGACCGCCGTCAGCCTTTCCTCGCGATCGACAATGGAAAGGGTGTCGGGGTGTATGATCTGGAGCGCCACGAGGTTGTGGTCCCCATTGCGGAGGAGTGTCTCAAGGTGGAGCAGGTCGGCGACAAGCGCTATCAGATGGTTGACAGCACAGGCCGGGCTTTCGCCGAGATTGAGCTTCCGCGGATATACAGCAGGGACAGCGATGACTCGCGGATCGTCGTGAAGTCGCTGAGCCATCCTTCGGAAGAACCCGAAGCCTTACTCATATCTGATGGCGTCGATCGGGTTCAGACCGGCGGCTTTCCGCGCCGGATACCAGCCAAAAAAGACGCCGGTGACGGTGCAGACGGTGAAAGAGAGAATGACGGCGGAAGCCTGAATCTCAATGGGCCAGTTGGCGAAAACGTTGACGAGCCACGCGGCAAGGGCGCCGAGTAGGACCCCGATCAGGCCGCCGGTGATGCTGATGATCACCGATTCAATCAGGAATTGTGAGAGAATATCGATACCTTTAGCCCCGATAGCCATCCGGAGGCCGATCTCACGTGTGCGTTCCGTCACCGATACATACATTATATTCATGATGCCGATGCCTCCGACAAGCAGGGATATGCCGGCGATACAGCCAAGGAGGACAGTCATCATGTCGGAGGTCGAGCTCATCATCTCGCTCAGTTCCTGCTGGGACCGGATTGTGAAATTATCTTCCGCCCCGTCTTTCAGACGGTGATTTGTCCGCAGGAGGGTCGTGATCTCATCTGTGGCTTCACTTGTCAGGTCTTCCGAGATAGCGCTTGCGAAAAGACTCTGGATATGGTCGATCGCGAGGATGCGCTTCATCACGGTGGTGTATGGCGCGAGAACGACATCATCCTGGTCCATTCCCATTGAGTTTGTCCCCTTTTCCTGAAGCACTCCGACGACAGTGAACGGAATTGAGTTGAATCGGACAACCTTTCCCACAGGATTCTCTCCGTTGGGGAAGAGGTTCTTGACCACTGTTTTTCCGAGCACACAGACCTTGGCCGCGGTCTTGATGTCGTGGTCAGTGAACATCTGTCCCTCTTTGACGCTGACCTTACGGATGTCAAGATAGTCGTCCGTGACGCCATAGATCGATGATGGATAGTTGTTGTTGCCGTTGATGAACTGGCCTCCGGAGGAAACCTGAGGCGAGACGGCGGTCAGGTATTTCGCATTGTCACGCAGAGTCTCATAGTCTTCGACAGTCAGGCTCTGCATGGCATCGGCACTCTGGCGGACACCGCCACGCTGCATGTTTCCCGGATGAATCATGATCATGTTCGACCCCATTTCGGAAATCTGAGCCTTGATGCTGTTCTTCGAGCCTTGGCCGATTGCGAGCATGGTGATCACGGAGGCGACGCCGATGATGATTCCGAGCATTGTGAGGAAGCACCGGAGCTTATTGTTGTTCAGAGCCTTCAGGGCGATTTTCAGCAGATTGGAGAAGCGCATGATTTTGGGATTATCGGGGGGAGGGTGTTCGGTTGAAAGGCGTCAGTCGTCGTTTGTCGGGAGGGTCTCGTAGACGGCACGGGCCGATGCCGGATTGGGGTTTAGGGTGTCGGCTGTGATCTTCCCGTCGCGCAGGACGATGTTGCGCGATGAATAGCGGGCGAGTTCCGGGTTATGGGTGACGAAGATTATCGTGCGTCCGCGCGAGTGGAGTTCCTGAAAGAGAGTGAGGATCGAGAACGAGGTGCGGGTGTCGAGATTGCCCGTGGCTTCGTCGGCCAGAATGATGACAGGGTCGTTCACAAGCGCCCGGGCGATTGCGACTCGCTGCTGCTGGCCGCCGGACATCTGGTTGCTTTTGTGATAGAGACGGTCATGAAGTCCGACAGCTTCGAGGGCGCGGATCGCCCTCTCGCGTCTTTCGGCCGAGGACACGGAAGAATTATATAGAAGAGGGAGCTCCACGTTCTCGACCGAAGTCGTTTTCGGGAGGAGGTTGTAGTTCTGGAAGACGAAACCGATCTTGCGGTTTCGGGTGACGGCCCGCTGGTTCTTCGACATTTTCTTGACCGAGGTCCCGTCGAGAACATATTCTCCCGATGTCGGGGTGTCGAGACATCCGAGGATATTGAGAAGAGTCGACTTTCCGGAACCGGAGGTTCCCATGATTGTCACGAACTCCCCTTCACGGATAGTGAAGGAGACGCCGCGGAGGGCCTTGACCGTCTCACCTCCGACTTCGAAATGTCTCCGGAGGTTCTCGATCCTGATTATTTCCCTTCTTTCAGCAAGTTCCTTTTCGGCCTCTTCATACCGGAGCCGGTCTTCGAGTTGTTCGGGAGTCAGATTCCCGTTATTGTCGTTGAGATCCATATAGTTTGAGATCCATATAAAGAGACGTTGTCCATCATGGGACTTTGTCTTTGTCGATGCTTACTTTTTTTTCTGGCCCGGCCCCTTCGGAGCGAAAGGACTGCGCTCGGTGTTTTCCTTGGCCTTGTCGGCGGCTTCGGCGGCTTCGGCAGCTTCATACCCTGTCGCCAGCTTCTCTCCTCCCTTGAGACCGGAGAGGACCGCGTAGTTTATTCCGTTCGTCGCTCCGAGTGTCACCTTCTTCGGCTCCAGCTTATTGTCGTTCACTATCCAGACGACAGCTTCGGATGTCCCTTTGACTTCGGGAGCTTTTCCGGCAGGCTGCGGAAGATTCTTTGAATCGGGGAAATCGCGGGGTGTGAATTTTATCGCCGAGACGGGAATCGTCACGACATCCTTCTCCTGAAGCATGTAGATCGTCAGGTTGGCTGTCAGGCCGGGGATCAGCTTATGGTCCTCGTTAGATGCGGAGACGATCACCTCATAGGTCACGACATTGCTTTCGGTCGTAGCCGCGAGCCGCACCTGGGTGACGGTTCCCGAGAAGCTGTCGTCGGGATAGGCATCGACCGTGAATTCCACCTTCTGGCCGACCTTCACGCGGCCTATGTCCGCTTCGTCAACGTTTCCGACAACCTGCATGTGGTCCAGATCGGCGATGGTGAAGAGATTGGCCACGTTCATGTTCGAAACCACGGTCTGTCCGACTTCGACTTCGCGTGAGATGACGATACCGTCAATCGGCGAATATATTTCGGCATAATTGAGGTTCTTGGCGGCGCGGACACGGTCCGACTGAGCCTTGTCATAGTTCTGGCGTGCGACCTCATAGTCTTTCTCCGAGGTCTGGAATTCGTAGTCGCTGATCAGCTGGCGGTCATGGAGCTTACGGTCGCGTTCATAGTTCGTCCGGGTATATTCATAGGTCGCCTTGGCCGACATGAGTGTGGCGTTGGCGCTGTTCAGGTCTGCCTGAAGGATAGTCTTCTCCAGTTCTGCGATCAGCTCTCCTTTCTTGACAACGGAATTGAAATCGGCATACAGTCCGGAGATGATGCCGGTCACCTGAGTGCCGACATCGACCTGAGTCACGGATTCGAGAGTTCCGGTTGCGGTGACGGTTTCTGAGACGTCACCGTTCGTGACTTCGGCAGTCTGGAGGACTATCTTGTCCCCTTTCGAGCAGGAGGCGGCGGCGAGCGTCATCAGCACGGCGAGAACGACATTGAATTTTTTCATAACGAATGGTGGGTATTGGGCGGAATGCTTTTTTGAATAGAGGGGCTCCGGAAATCCGGAGGAGTGGAGAGAAGAGGTCAATAGAGTTTGAAGAGGAGGGAATATGGATCAGAGGGATATTTCGGATGTCCGGTAGTAGTGGATCATTTTTTGTCCGAGCACCGCGAGATATTTTGCCTGAAGGAGAGAATGGGCTGCGTCGAGGAGATCGTTGTGGGCGGTCAGTAGCTCCACGGTGTTGACCAGACCGAGGCTGAACTGCTCGTTGACCAGTTCATCGGTCAGTCTGGCAGCCTCTTCGCGCACACCGGCGGCGCGGAAACGGCTGCACGCTTCGGTGGTGTCGATATACCATTGTTCGACCGTGCGGGCCAGTTCCTGATAACGTTCGTCAGTATCATACCCGACGCCGATCTGTTCGAGCCTTGCCTTTTCGATTGCTGTCCGGTTCTTCCGCCGGTCGAAAATCGGGAGATTCAGCGAGAGCCCGATCTGTTCATTGAGCGAACGCTTCAGCTGGTCACCGACATTTCCCTGAGGGATGGCATATCCCGTTCCGACACCGGCATTCACCCCGATCGAAGGGAGGCGTCCCCCCTTGGCGATCTTGAGCGAGACGTCGGCCATGTCTTTCCTGACTTCGAGCGATGAGAGCTGAGGATCCTGCTCGCAGGCAAGACGGTAGGTCTCGTCGAGAGGAGGGAGTACGGCCGTGATGATTCCGTCGGAGAAATCGACGGGTGCGGGAATGATATTGCGGTCAATTCCGAGCTGAAGGAGATTCTTCAGTTCGAGACAGCGCGAGGCATATTCCCCGCGGGCGTTCACGAGATTGTAGTTGTCCTGTTCCTGCTGAGACTTCAGCTGTGCCCAGTCGACGCGCGAGAGTTTTCCGGCCTGCCAGAGTTCGTATGCCCGCTCCGCGTTCGCTGTCGAGACCTGAAGGGCGTTTTCGTAGATTCGGGCCGATTCTCCGGCGTAAAGGATGTTGAGATAGGCCGAGAGAAGCTGAACCCTGATTGTGCGCGAGACATCGTCGGCCGAGATGTTGTCGGCCTCTTTCTGGAGCTTCTGGAGGCGGATATTGTTTTCGCGTATCCCACCGTTCCACAGGGTCCATGAGGCCCCGAGCGAGAAGTTTCCGACATAGCTGTTTTTCTTCGCCTCGCCCCAGGGGGTATTGGTGAAGGAATGAGATGTTCCGAAATCAAGAGAGGGCTGCCATTGAGCCTTGGCTTCGGCAAGGTTCTGATCCGTGACCTCTATGGCGAGCAGGCTCTGTCTGAGGTCGATGTTATTGGTCAGGGCGTAGTCCACACACTCCCCGTATGTCCAGACTTCGGAGCCTTCGCCCGAAGATGCCGACAGGCTGAAAGTTGATGTCAGGGCGAAGAGACCGGCCAGAAATTTCTTCATGCTTCAGATTATTAAGCGTGTGTCTGATTATCGTGAGTCAGATTATTCTGATTATCATGAGTCAGATTATAAAGAATAGACCGGATGGAATTTTAAAAGTTTAACGTGGAATCGCTTGGAGTTTTTCGGGCGCGATTGTAATTTTGCATTGATCTCATGAAATAATTAACGCCCGCGGTCGTGCGGGCGTTATCGGGAGTATTGATGCGCGATGTTTATCTGACCAGTGTCGAAAGATTGTCAGAATTCAGTGAATGACAGTGGCATGAGGGATGCGACGCTCGGAAGGACATAGACGCTGTCCCGGCCGTAGAGAAGAACCTCGATCGGGCCGTAGAGGTGTTCATATTCCATCAGTGCCTGCCGGCAAGCTCCACACGGCGGGATCGGAGTCTTCAGGAAACTTTCCTCGTATCCGAGCGAGTCATCTTTCGACAGGTTCCGGGCCGCGATGGCAATCTTTTTGAACGGCACGCCGGGATAGTTCGCTCCGGCATAGAAGCAGGCGGATCTCTCCGCGCAGGTTCCGGAAGTGAACGCGGCGTTTTCCTGGTTCGCACCCCCGACGATCTCTCCGTTCTCAAGAAGGATGGCCGCGCCGACCATAAACTTTGACCAGGGAGCATACGAATTGCGGGTCATTTCACGTGCTTTCTCCACCAGACGGCGATCTTCTTCGGGAAGTTCGTCAATGGGATATTCGCGGAATACGGTCTTTATCTCTCTCTCTTTCATGGTATACGTGTTTTTTGTGTAACAGGCTATGGACAGCCGGCTTTCGGAGATCCGGAGCTGTCTGATTATATAACAACAAAGTTCTTCGAACAACGTCAAAGCTAATAAAATTTTGTGAAAAAGACAATAACGACGCTTCTCATTCTGCTGGCGACACCCCTTGCCGTCCTTGCCGATGCCTATACGGACTACATCGATACCTATGCCGACATGGCTGTCGAGCAGATGGAACGTCACGGTATCCCGGCTTCGGTCACACTCGCCCAGGGACTGCTTGAAAGCGCGGCCGGCCGATCGACTCTTGCCACAGAGGGGAACAATCATTTCGGAATCAAGTGTCACAAAGGGTGGACCGGAGACACGATGCTCCGTTCGGACGATGCTCCGGATGAATGTTTCAGGGTATATGACTCCGCGGCTCAAAGTTTCGAGGACCACTCGAAGTTCCTCAAAAGAAAGAGATACGAGAGGCTGTTTGAGCTCGATCCGGGTGATTATGCCGGATGGGCCCGAGGTCTGAAGAGCTGCGGATATGCGACAAATCCGCATTATGCCGACATTCTGGTCACGATAATCGAGCGTTATGGACTCTACTCGTTCGATTCCGGAGCGCTTCACAGCGACGCGGCGACGGCCGACTTCATACGCCAGACCATGGCCTCATCCCATCTTGTCCGCCGGAGCCGCGGCCTGCATTATGTGATTGCTGTTCCCGGAGACACCTATTCATCGCTCGCGGCCGAATTCGGGATTCCGCTCGAGACACTGCTGTCGAACAATGACATGCAGGATGACTGCGAGGTGAGGGCGTGGGAAGAGGTGTATCTCGTCCCGAAGCACGATGAAGGTCCGGAGGATGTGAAGACGGCGGTCATCGGGCGTGACGAGACGCTTCATTCCATCTCTCAGCGGTTCGGAATAAAGACGGAGGCCATTCTGAGATATAATCCCAAGGCCAAGGATAAACCGCGCCAGCGGCTGCGTCTGCATCCCTGAGTTTGGGAGTGACCTCATTTTTATGGAAAAGGGTCTAAAAAGCCCCGTGAATGTCCGCGAAAGATAAATAAGGTAAATTTAACACTTTTTATTCCACCCAAAAATGCCCCAACAGTTTGTCGGTTCGGATTTATGTGTTAAATTTGCCTCCGGCTTTTGAAGCATCCCTCGGCCAACGGTTCCGGAGAAGATGCGGTAAAGAGCCGGAATAGACGTATAAATAACACGTAAGCCTCTGTAGTTCAACGGATAGAATAGAAGTTTCCTAAACTT
>CAYMTQ010000019.1:0-26511 GCA_964393395.1 uncultured Sangeribacter sp. | reverse complement strand
ACTACGACTGGATGAAGGACTTCTCCTTCCTTGATTTCGCCCGCGAGATCGGAAAGCACATCACAGTCAATTATATGATGGCCAAGGAATCGGTCCAGAAGCGGCTGAACGGCGAAGCCCGCGACGGCCTCTCCTTCACCGAGTTCACCTATCAGCTCCTCCAGGGATATGACTTCCTCCACCTCTACGAAGACAAAAACTGCCGTCTGCAGCTCGGCGGCTCGGACCAGTGGGGCAACATCACGACCGGTGCGGAGCTTGTCCGCCGCAAACTCGGCGGCGAGGTGTTCGCCCTCACATGCCCTCTGATCACGAAGGCCGACGGAGGCAAGTTCGGAAAGACCGAGAGCGGCAATATCTGGCTTGATCCCCGTTATACCTCTCCCTATAAGTTCTATCAGTTCTGGCTCAACGTCAGCGATGCCGACGCAGAGAAATATCTGAAGATCTTCACAGCCCTTTCGAAAGAGGAGATCGAGGCTCTCGTTGCCGAGCATGCTCAGGATCCGGGTCAGCGTCCGATGCAGAAGCGTCTCGCCAAAGAGGTTACCGAGATGGTACACTCTCCCGAAGATTATGAGGCTGCAGTCGCCGCAAGCCGTATACTCTTCAGCAATGACACGGCCGACGCGCTGGCGAAGCTGGATGAGAAGACGCTTCTTGATGTCTTCGACGGTGTCCCGACCTTCCCTGTCGCCAAGAGTGATCTTGAAGCCGGAATCCCCCTGCTGGATCTGCTTGCGGTCAACACCAAGGTCTTCAATTCCAAAGGTGAGGCCCGCAAGATGGTTCAGGGCGGAGGCGTCAGCATCAACAAGGTGAAGCAGACAGACCCGAATGCGACAATCGATGCTTCATCGCTTCTTGCCGGGAAGTATCTGCTTGCCCAGAGAGGAAAGAAGAACTATTACCTGATAATTGTGGAATGAAGCTGATGAAGAGTCTGCTTAAAAAGATATTGTGTGCCGCCGTTCCGGCCCTGTTGCTCGTTTCGTGTGACAAGTCTGATGACGATACCCCCACGAACCTCTATCAGGAATATGAGGTCCTGGTGGAGAAGGGTGGAGTCTCGGCTTTCGCGAACCTGCGCAAGGATGGTGGTGACGGAGAGAGGATCAGGGTGTCCGAAGGATCGCTGACGGTCAATACTCTGACGATGTACTACACAAAGCCGGAGACACCGACCGACCCCGAATATACATATTTCGCAACGCTCGCCTCGAACCACACCAAGGCTGTTTTCCGTTTCCGCAATTCCAAAGGAAAGACACTGGTCAATACAGCCGAATATTCAGAGGTTCCCGAGGTCAGCCCGGTTGTGGATAATCTATATGAGGTTCACACCGGAGATGTCATACGTCTGAAGCTCAACGGTGCTTCCGTTAACGAAGTCGAGGGATGGCTGGTCGGCTCTTCATCGCTTGCGACCCCGATATCGCTGACGATAACAGGAACTTTAGACATGTCGTCGGGCGAAGCCGAGATCCTTTTGCCGTCGGTGACTCCCGGTGTCTATAATCTTGTTCTGGATGTCAGCCGTGCCTTCCCGGTGACAGACGGCGACGGCACAGCCGGCGGCCGGATGCTCGTCATACGGAGATACCGCACCAACCTCAAGTTCTGAACTCCGGAGGTCAGAAGCCGGGATGCAAACCTGAAAAGGCGTCGAACCCAATATAAAGGTGTCAGACTAATAGGCGTCAAGCCAATATATAGCTTAAAAAACAATCAGCGGCGGATTTTAAAACCCGTCGCTGATTATTTTTTATAACTTCGAAGTCAGGAATCAGATGTGGGGACCTGCCTGGGCAAGACGCTTGCCGGTCTCGTTGGTCTCGAATTTCTTGAAGTTCTTGATGAACATTTCAGCGAGTTCGCGTGCCTTGACGTCCCACTCCTTGGGATCGGCATAAGTGTCGCGCGGATCGAGGATCTTCGGATCTACGCCCGGAAGCTCTGTCGGGATGACAAAGTCGAAATAGGGAAGAACCTTTGTCGGAGCCTTGTCGATCGAACCGTCGAGGATGTCATCGATGATACCGCGGGTATCACGGATGGAGATACGCTTGCCGGTACCGTTCCAGCCTGTGTTCACGAGATAGGCGTGAGCGCCGCTGAGGTGCATCTTCTTCACGAGCTCCTCGGCATACTTGGTGGGGTGGAGCGAAAGGAACGCAGCACCGAAGCATGCGGAGAATGTCGGAGTCGGCTCTGTGATTCCGCGCTCTGTACCTGCGAGTTTCGCTGTGAAGCCGGAGAGGAAGTAATACTGAGCCTGCTCGTCATTGAGGATAGAGACGGGAGGAAGCACACCGAAGGCGTCGGCCGAAAGGAAGATCACCTGTTTTGCGTGAGGACCTTTTGAAACGGGCTTCACGATATTCTCGATGTGATAGATAGGATAAGAAACGCGGGTGTTCTCTGTCACGCTCTTGTCTGCGAAGTCACAGACGCCGTCTTTCACGGTTACGTTCTCGAGAAGGGCGTCGCGCTTGATGGCGTTGTAGATGTCGGGCTCGCTTTCCTTGTCGAGGTTGATCACCTTGGCATAGCAGCCGCCCTCATAGTTGAAGACGCCTTCGTCGTCCCAGCCGTGTTCGTCGTCGCCGATGAGCTTACGCTTCGGGTCGGTAGAAAGAGTGGTCTTACCTGTGCCGGAGAGGCCGAAGAAGATAGCGGACTCAGTCTCCTCCATGTTGGTGTTTGCGGAGCAGTGCATGGATGCGATTCCGCGGAGGGGGTTGAAGTAGTTCATCATCGAGAACATACCTTTCTTCATCTCGCCGCCATACCATGTGTTGAGGATGATCTGCTCTTTCTGCTTGATGTTGAATGCAACGACAGTCTCGGAGTTGAGGCCGAGCTCCTTATAGTCCTCGACTTTTGCTTTCGAAGCGTTGAAGACAACGAAGTCGGGGGTGAAGTCCTTGAGTTCCTCTGCCGTGGGGCGGATGAACATGTTGGTCACGAAGTGTGCCTGCCATGCCACTTCCACGATAAAGCGGACTTTCAGACGTGTAGCGGGGTTCGCGCCGCAGAAGCAGTCAACAACATAGAGGACCTTGTTTGAAAGTTCCTTGACAGCTTTCTCGCGGAGGTGATCCCACACTTCAGTGGTGATGGGCTTGTTGTCGTTCTTGTATCCGTCGGTTGTCCACCATACGGTATCCTCGGTCACCTCGTCCTTTACGAGATATTTGTCCTTAGGCGAGCGGCCTGTGTAGACACCGGTCATCACGTCGACCGCACCGAGTTCTGTCTGGATACCCTTCTCGTAGCCCTCGAGACCGGGAGCGGTCTCATCCTTGTAGAGCTCTTCATAAGAGGGGTTGTGGATGATTTTCTTTACGTCTTTGATCCCATACTGGGAAAGATCCAGTTCTGCCATAGTGCTAAACTTGATATTAAAAGGTTTTGATATGTTTTCTAATCTGTACCTGGGGTTATATACGTTAGGCCTCCGGCCTGCGTTGAATATATGTGACCTCTTTTAATGAAGTCCCCCGGAGAGCATCCGCTCTCTATAAAGCATAACACCCGGGGGGCTGATTTTATCGCAAAATTAATCATTTTATACTTTATTAGCAATTTCCGGTCAACAAAACCTCATATATGAGCACAGAAACAGCCAGAAAGACCCCACAGGGAGCACCGGTCGGGAAGGCCGCCCAGCCGTTCAGCTGGCGTGCGCGGGGGCGGTCGTTCGTCTATGCGTGGCGGGGTATTCAATATCTCTTCCGGGGTGAGCACAACGCCCGGATCCATCTTTGTGTCGCAGCCGCTGTCCTTGTCGCCGGAATTCTCTTCCGGATCACGGCTACGGAGTGGGCCGTCATCTCGCTCGCCATCGGACTGGTACTGGCTCTCGAGGCCGTGAATTCGGCTGTCGAGGCGTTGGCTGACCATGTGTCGCCGGATTATGCCCCGCTTGTCGGACGTGCCAAGGATGTAGCCGCCGGGGCCGTCCTTCTCGGAGTCTTCGGTGCTGTCGGCGCCGGAATCGCCATTTTTGCTCCGAAGCTGTTCTCCCTTTTTTAAGACCCCATCTCATAAATTTCCTTCAAATCATTGACGATGAAACTCTGCTGCTTCTTCAATTATCCCCCTCTTTACAGGGAAGACATATACAGAAAGATTGACGAAACTTTCGACACCCGTTTCTATTTCGGCCGCGCTGTGATGGAGAACGGTAAAAACAGCAATATAGCGAAGCTCGATCTCACGATGTTCCGTAACCGGCCTGTGGAGTTTGACAACAAGGAATTTTTCGGCAAGTTCATGTGGCGCAGGAAAAATATCCGGGCAGCTTTCGCTGATGCCGACACATTTCTCGTCACGGGCGATTTCTGTTATTCCTATCTGCCGTTCCTGATCATCTGCCGTCTGCTCGGGAAACGGGTTTACGGTTGGGGGCACGGTCCGAAGATGGGCCGGGGAAAGACCTGGATTTTCTATTACTGGATACTGAAACTGATGACCGGCTATTTTGCGTATGGCGAGAACAACCGCAAGCGCATGATTGAGATCGGCTTCGATCCCGACCGGATATATCCGATCTATAACTCTCTGGGCGAGGGTGTTCCGGAAAAGATCAGGAAAGGGCTGAAGAGTGACGTCCTGACCGCTCATTTCGGAAATGAAGACCCGACAATCCTTTTCATCGGCCGCCTGACACCGCAGAAAGATCTCGGCAAACTGGTGGAGATGGCCGGGCGCCACAGGAAAGAGGGGCTGAATTACAACCTGCTCTTCATCGGCGACGGCCCGGAGAAGGCGAAGCTTGTCGGGATGGCGGAAAAGCTCGGAGTGAGTCAGTACGTATGGTTCTACGGCGCATGTTATGACGATGACGTCATGGGCTCGCTGATATATAACTGTGATCTGTGTGTGGCTCCGGGCAATGTCGGTCTGACCGCACTCCACGCCATGACCTATGGCGTTCCGGTCGGAAGCCATTCCGATTTCGAGACGCAGATGCCCGAATACGAGACCATCGTGGATAGCGAGACCGGTTTTCTCTTCCGCAAGGATGACTGGAACGATCTGGCAGATAAGATCCAGAAGTGGCTCGCAGCCAAATCCTCGCCCGAAAAACGGGAAGAAACGAGACAGGCCTGCTTCAGGATGATCGATTCGAAATGGAACTCGCTCAACCAGATCGAAATCCTGAAAAAGGTTCTCGCCGGCGGGTGAAAAAGATATTGACTGAATCGTGAAAGATATTGACTGAATCGTGAAAGAGATAGACATTAGAACTTGGATTGACAAGCTTTTTAGTAAAGCATAAGAAAGAAGGTTGACAGACTTTTAAGTTTTGAAACACTTTTTAATGTGTGAATCTTTTGCGGGTCAGATTTAATTGCTATCTTTGTCGCGCTCAACAAAAGCAAATAAAAGCATTTCTTTACACAAGAAGAAACAACCTAAAACATCACACTATATGAAAAAAACTTTACTCCTCGCGGCAGCGGCTGTCGCAACTCTCTCTTCTCAGGCCGCTTTCTCTGACGTAGCCAAGGCTTCTATCGAAGGCAATCCTATCACTGAAGGATGCACTATCGACGTAACCACATTTCACGACAACGATTGGTGGGTAGATCCCGACACAGACGAAAAAGATCACATGGGCGGCGGCTATCAGTATGTAGCCGAGATCGATGTGGAGAACCTGAAGGCTGCGGAGATCGCAACTTCAATCAAGGTTGAATATACCGATATGCCGACCGAGGCAATGGCTGTCGCTGAGCCCGAAGTATGGGGTACGCTCCAGATCTGTCAGAAGGGTGCGGCTTGCTTCCCCGATCTCTCCGTTACAACTAAAATCGATGCTAACGCAACACTTACCTGGCAGTTCGACAACAACCTGCCCTGTGCATATCCCGATGCTGAAGGTGACCACGATGCTCTCGAGAAAGTTGCCGCCGACCGTAAGTACAAGGTCACTCTGACAGCTGATTCAGAGGCTGTTTCTTTCTTCGTAAACTTCAAGACTGTGAAAGAAGACACAGGCGTTGCCGGTGTAGCCGTTGCTGAAGGTGCAGCTGAATATTTCGACCTCCAGGGCCGTCGCGTTGCCAACCCCGAAAAGGGCCTCTACATCGTGAAGAAAAACGGTAAGACCTCAAAGATGGTGATCCGCTGAACCGGATCCCCCGAAACGACATAAAACAGCCAGGGCGGACTCCGGTTTCGGATGTCCGTCCTGATTTTTTCGATCCATCAAATATCAGAAGAATATGTGGGCTGAAATATTCGGATATTCCGCGGCCGTCTGCATGATCCTCGGCTATCTCCCGCAGGCTGTCACGACGATACGCACCCGCGACACCGACGGCATCGCGCTCCCGACATTCTGCATGATGGGCCTCGGCGCCATCTTCTTCATTGTCCAGGGACTGATCCTCTCGAACTGGCCGCTCGTGATCACGAATGTAATCACGGCCGCCTGTTCAATCATTGTCTTCGGAATCAAGGTCTATAACGACTATTTCAGGAACCGTTCCGATAAAGGGAGCAACCGATGACAGCTGAAAATATAGCCGGGAAGACAGGCGAATGGACCAAGGCCCTCGCGAGTGTCGGAAAATGTCTTCTCCGTTCGCGCAGACCGTTTCCCGCAGGTAGCCCGAAAGATGAGCGTCTTGTGATCATGGCCAACGGGCCGTCGCTCCGGACCGTTCTCGACAATGACCTCGAAAGACTTTCGCAGTCGGTCTCCCTCTCGGTCAATTTCGCCGCCAATGCACCGGAATACGGGGTCCTGAAACCTCAATATTATGTACTCGCAGACCCGCATTTCTTCAGGGCTCTGAAGACAGATCCCAATGTCGGACGCCTGTGGGAAAACCTGAGGAAGACAACTTGGCCGATGGTCCTGTTCCTCCCGCTCGGATTCAGGAAGGAGATCGGGGTTTTCCTCTCTTCGACCGGCGGGTTGCCGGAGAATATTGAGATTAAATGGTTTAACCTGACGCCCGGAGAGGGAGCTCCGGCCATTGTCCACCGTCTGTATGGGAAAGGACTGGCGATGCCCCGCCCGCGGAACGTGCTGATCGCCTCGCTGATGATAGCCCTCAGAGAGGGTTTCCGCGATATTGTCATCATCGGAGCCGATCATACATGGCTGCGTTCGCTTTGGGTGGACGATGAGAACCGCGTGGTGTCGGTACAGCCTCATTTCTATAAAGATGGTGACAAAGAGAAGGAACGGGTCTCGAAAGAATATGAAGGGTATCATCTGCACGATATTCTCGGAAGCATGACCCTGGCCTTCCGCTCCTATCATCAGATTGCGGAATATGCCGGGCGGCTCGGAGCGCGGATTATCAACGCGACGCCGGGTTCTTTCATAGATGCTTTTCCGAGAACCGAAGGATTTTTGTAATTTTGCAGTCTGAGTCAATGTCAGAAAAGAAAACTGCACTCTGAGTCAATGTCAGACACTCTGAGTCAATGTCAGAAAAGAAAATAATGTCAGATAAGAAAAATTTCAAGCGCACGCTGATCACGACCGCGTTGCCATACGCCAACGGTCCTGTCCACATCGGCCATCTCGCCGGCGTCTATGTTCCTGCCGATATCTATGCCCGCTATCTCCGCCTGAAAGGTGAGGAGGTCTTCATGGTCGGCGGCAGTGACGAACATGGTGTGCCCATCACGATCAAGGCGAAGAAAGAGGGTGTGACGCCACAGGATATTGTGGACCGTTATCACAAGATCATCAAGGACTCTTTCGAGGAACTCGGAATCTCGTTCGATGTCTATAGCCGGACGACCTCCGAAACACACCGTAAGACAGCTTCCGATTTCTTCCGCAAGCTTTACGAAAAGGGTGAGTTCATCGAGAAAACATCGATGCAGCTTTATGACGAAGAGGCGAACCAGTTCCTTGCTGACCGATATGTTGTCGGAGAATGTCCGAACTGCCACGCCCAGGGTGCATACGGCGATCAGTGCGAGAAATGCGGATCTTCGCTCAATGCTACGGATCTGATCAATCCCAAATCGGCGATCACCGGCAATACTCCGGTCCTGCGCGAGACCTCCCATTGGTTCCTCCCTCTGGATAAGTGGGAGCCGCGTCTGCGCCAATGGATACTGGAAGAGCACAAGGAATGGCGTCCGAATGTGTATGGCCAGTGCAAGTCATGGCTCGATCTCGGTCTTCAGCCGCGTGCCGTGAGCCGCGATCTCGACTGGGGAATTCCCGTTCCCGTCGAAGGTGCTGAAGGCAAGGTCCTCTATGTCTGGTTCGATGCTCCGATCGGATATATCTCCAACACGATCGAGGCCACGGGAGATGACTGGGAAAAATGGTGGAAAGATCCCGAGACCCGCATGATCCATTTCATCGGCAAGGATAACATCGTTTTCCACTGCATCGTCTTCCCCTCGATGCTGATGGCCGACGGCAGCTACAATCTGCCTGACAATGTGCCGGCCAACGAGTTTCTGAACCTTGAGGATGACAAGATCTCCACATCGCGCAATTGGGCCGTATGGCTTCATGAATATCTCCGCGAGCTCCCCGGCAAGCAGGATGTCCTCCGTTATGTGCTGACAGCTAATGCTCCCGAGACCAAGGACAATAACTTCACGTGGAAGGATTTCCAGGCGCGCAACAACTCGGAGCTTGTCGCCATTCTCGGTAATTTTGTCAATCGTGCGCTTGTCCTCCTCCACAAGTACTTCGACGGTGTGGTTCCGGCAAAGGGTGAGCTGACGGTTGCCGAAACTGAGGTCATCACCGAAACAGCCGAGGCTGTCGGCAGGCTGACCGACAATCTCGATCACTTCAAGTTCCGCGACGCTTTGAAAGAGGCGATGAATATTGCCCGCGTCGGAAACAAGTACCTTGCCGACACCGAACCCTGGAAAGTATGGAAAGAGAATCCGGAGCGTGTCGCGACGATACTCAATACTGCCGTTCAGCTCTGTGCGAGCCTATCGGTTGTGTTCGAACCCTTCACACCCTTCATGGCCGCGCGTCTTGCCGAATGGCTCGGAGAGAAAGAGCTCCGCTGGGATATGGCGGGACGTTTCGATCTGATTCCCGAGGGAAGGACCGTTGCGAAGCCGGAACTTCTCTTCGAGAAGATAGAGGACGACGTGATCGAGGCTCAGATCGCCAAGCTGCTGAAAGCAAAAGAAGAGAATGCGCTTGCAGCCTGGACACCGGAGCCGGTGAAGGCCGAAGTCGATTTCCCGACTTTCGAGAAGATGGATATCCGTGTCGGAAAGGTGCTGGAATGCGAGAAGGTTCCAAAGGCCGACAAACTGCTGAAATTCAAGATAGATGACGGCACGAAAGATGGCCGTACGATCGTCAGCGGAATTGCGAAACATTATAATCCCGATGATCTTGTCGGCAAGGAGGTTTGCTTCATCGCAAATTTTGCTCCGCGCAAGCTCAAGGGAGTCGTTTCCGAGGGAATGATACTTTCCGCAGTTGATGCCGACGGACGTCTTGTGGTGATCTCACCGTCGGACACAGTCCGTCCCGGATCATCTGTGGGCTGAAAATGTTGCCGGTCTCTTCTAAAGACATCAGAAATCTACGGTCAGACATCAGAAATCTGCGGTAAGAACAATTCAGACCCACGGTAAAAATATCTGAAATATCCGGAATCCTGTCTTATCTCCTGTTTATCGGCAGAGGTAAAGGCAGGATTCCGAAATTTTTTCATAGACGTAACTGTTTGGTCTATATTGACATATTTACATGCGCGAAAAATTTTTGAAATTTTTTTGCCGAAATGTTTGGTGGAACCGGAAAATGGTTGTAACTTTGCATCGCAAACGGGAAACAACGGTGCTCCTGAATGCAGAGACCGGGAGCGGTCTTAACAATAAAATACTTCTTGGTGCGGTAGTTCAGCCTGGTTAGAATACATGCCTGTCACGCATGGGGTCGCGGGTTCAAGTCCCGTCCGCACCGCCGAGGAGAGAGGAAGAGTAGCATTGTTGACTTCGGTCGCGTGCTACTCTTTTTTCGTTTCCTCTCTTCCGCATTTCCTGTCTTTTGTGTGGATACCTATTGCGATGGCTGATACAAAACCCTTTATTGCCGTGCTCAACGGCCCTAACCTCAATATGATCGGAAAGCGAGAGCCTGACATCTACGGTTCGCGCCCCCTGAATGATTATCTTGAAACTGTCAATTTCGGCGGTGCCGGAAAGGTGCTCTTCCAGTCCAATCATGAGGGGGAGCTGATTGACCGTCTCCACCGCTACGGGTATGATCCGGCTTGTGTCGGAATCGTCTTCAACCCGGGGGCCCTGGCGCATTATTCATACGCTCTTGCGGATGCCGTGAGATCTATCGAAGCTCCGGTCGTTGAAGTCCATATCTCCAACATTCATGCAAGGGAAGAGTTCCGCCACAAGTCGGTGACGGCCGGTGCGTCGGTCGGCATCATCTCCGGCCTCGGTCTGGAAGGCTATCAGCTTGCGGTCGACTGGCTCGTCGGCAGATATTGGAAACTCTGATTATGACCGGAATGGGTATCACAGATATGGGCTTAAATGATTCCGAAGACAAGCTCGAAAGATATGCCCGACGTCATTCCGACCGGGAGCCTGAGGTGCTGAGGCGCATCGAGCGTCTGAGCAACACCCGTCTGATCCACGGCCGGATGTGTTCGGGACATCTTCAGGGACGTCTGCTGAAAATGCTGACGGAGATGATCCGGCCAACCCTTGCGGTTGAGCTCGGTACTTTTTCGGCCTACTCCGCAATTTGTATTGCTGAGGGTCTTCCGGAAGGTGGCCGGCTTGTGACCATCGAGCATAATGACGAACTTGAGGATTTCATACGTGAGCGTCTCGCTGAAAGCGGCCTGGAGGAGCGTGTCGAGCTGAGGATAGGGGATGCGATGGAAAGACTGGCCGAATTCAAGGCGGAGTCGGTCGACATGATGTTCATCGATGCTGACAAAAGGGCTTATTGCGATTATTTCAGCGAGGCCAAGAGGATTGTGCGCCAGGGCGGCTTCATCATTGCCGACAACACGCTCTGGGACGGCCATGTGGTTGATCCGGAATATGACAGGGATCCTCAGACCGCAGGAATCAGGCGTTTCAATGACCTCGTCGCGTCAGACCCGGAAGTGGAGAAAGTGATGCTCCCCTTGCGCGACGGACTGACCCTGATCCGCAAAAAATAAGTCCCCTTTCCAACCCTGACGCCGTCAGGAGTGTTAATAAGGAAAAGAAAGTATTATGGAAACAAAACGTCAGGCTAAAATATCACGCCTCATTCAGAAAGAACTCAGTGAAATATTCCGCCGTCAGACAGCGCGTCTCGGTGGTGTTCTTGTCAGTGTCTCTGCGGTCAGGGTGTCTCCGGACCTGAGCATAGCCAAGGCCTATCTCAGCATATTCCCTTCGGAGAAGGCACCGGAGATATTGCTCAATATACAGTCGCAGACGAAGACAGTCCGCTATGAGCTCGCACAGGCCGTCAAATCGGTTTTGAGGAAATGTCCTGATCTGCAGTTTTATGGAGATGATTCACTGGATTATATAGACAACATTGACCGTCTTCTCGCGTCGGATCCTATCCGCGGAGAAGAGAGCAAGGAAGATGAAACAGCCGGTTGAGGCTCTGCTTGCGTGGCGCTATCTCTTCGGCAGGAAGAGTCACGCCGCTGTGAATGCTATTGCGGGCGTGTCGGTGGTCGGAATGGCCATCGCCACGGCCGCTATTGTTTGTGTGCTCTCAGTGTTCAACGGCTTCCATGATGTGCTGTCTCAGAATGCCGGGCCGTTACTCCCCGATCTGCTTGTCAGACCTCAAATGGGCAAGGCCTTTGAGAACGGCGATTCTCTTGCGTCGGCATTGAGCCATATTGACGGTGTCGTCAAGGCTGACCCTATTGTCTCGGATCAGGCTCTGCTGATATATCGCGGTCAGGAAATGCCGGTGACGTTGAGGGGAGTGCCCGCAGATCTTCCGACGCTCCGGGCCCTGCGCGATAAACTCGTGACGGAAGGGGATGGGAAAATCGGTGATCGTCCGGAAGGAGAATGGATTGAAACGTACTACGGCCCCGAGGAACGGCGTCCGGCGGCAGATGCTCTGCTCGCGGCCGGTGTCGCCGGCAGACTGGAGATATATGATCCGCAGGCAACCATGACGCTTTTTGCTCCGCGTCGTCACGGCCGTCTGAATCCTGCCAATCCGGGCGCAAGCTTTGTGATAGACTCTCTCCGGAACGTCGGTGTCTTTCAGACTTCGCAGTCCGACTGGGACCAGAACACAGTCGTCACTGATCTCGAGACGGCGCGGCAGGTTCTCCAATACACGACGGAGGCGACGGCTATTGAGATTTCACTGATGCCCGGTGTCGATCCGAAAGATGTCGCGTCGGCAATCCGTAAGGCAGTCCCCGGGTCGGATGTGGCAGACAGGATAGGGCAGCAGGCTCTCAATGCCCGGATGATCGATATCGAGAAATGGATTACGTTCCTGCTTCTGTTCTTCATCCTGATAATCGCCAGCTTCAATGTGGTCAGCACGATGTCGATGCTCGTGATCGAGAAGCAGTCATCGCTCCGTCTTCTGAGCTCGCTCGGGATGACTACGGCCAAGGTCGGAAATGTTTTCGCGTGGGAGAGCGCCTATGTCACGCTGATCGGATCCCTTTCCGGCCTCCTTTTAGGAGTTATTCTTGTTCTCTGCCAGAAATGGTTCGGCCTGATAAAGATTCAGGGAGATCCCTCGCAATTGCTGACTCCCACCTATCCCGTCCGTCTCGAGCCCACCGATCTGCTGATAACGCTCATTCCTCTGGCCATCATCGGAATTGCCTGCGCCATCGGCGCCTCTCTTTTCGCCCGCACCAAGCTCCGTCCCCGCTCCTGACCACCATTTTATAAAGACGTCACAAATTTTTATGAAACGGACTATAAAATCACATAAAATTGTGTTAAATTTGTTTTGAGTTAAAACAACGAGGATCACTCGATTATGGAACTTTCTCATCAACGGTCCTCTTTGTGATTTTTTAGTCATTAAAACCCTCGATATGACTCAGATTATAGTTACACTTGATAACAATGCCGATGAAGCTTTCCTTCGTCGAATGATTGAAAATATGAAAGGGGTAATTAAGACTACCCTGAAACATTCATCATCCGGCCAGGTATCGAACGGCCAGACTCAATTTCTCGATTCTCTGCACTCAATCAAGAATTCTATCGATCCCTCTTTGATTGATATGTCTAATTTAGAAGGATATGGAAAAGGTAGATAATCTTGACAGAAAGATTCTGAATATCATAATGAACAATGCGCGGACTCCTTCGAAAGATATCGCGATTGTTTGCAACGTTTCGCGTGCGGCGATCCACCAGCGTGTCCAGCGCCTTTATGAGCTCGGCGTAATCACAGGCTCCGGATATCATGTAAATCCCAAACGCCTCGGTTACAACACCTGCACTTATGTAGGTGTGAAGCTCGAGCGCGGTTCAATGTACCGCAGCGCGGTGGTCGAGCTCGAAAAAATCCCTGAAATCGTGGAATGTCACTACACGACGGGGCCGTATTCAATGCTGATCAAGGTTTATGCCCGCGACAACCAGCACCTTCTCGAACTCCTGAACGACCATATCCAGCAGATTCCCGGAGTGACGGAAACAGAAACCCTGATCTCGCTCGAATCATCTTTCCAGCGCGAGATTCAGCTTCACGTCGATCCCAACCGCCAGAAATAAGATCCTTTTCAGAATACACGCCAGAAATAAGACCCTTTTCAGAAATCATGAAACGGACATATATTCAGACCATTCTCGCAGCCCTTCTTCTTGCAGTGGTCTCGCTTCTCTTCTTCTTTCCCGATGCACTCGAAGGGAGGGTGCTTCAGCAGCACGACATCATGCAGGGCCTCGCCAACGGCCATGAGATCGAGCAGTATCAGGCAGAGACAGGCGAATCTTCACGATGGACCAACGCGCTCTTCGGCGGTATGCCGACGTTCCAGATCGCGCCTTCATATCCTGCAAACTCTCTTTTAGGGTGGTTCGCGAAAGTCTACACTCTCCGGCTCCCCTCTCCGGCCAATCTCCTTTTCGCGATGATGCTCGGCTTCTTCATCATGTGTCTCTGCATGAAGCTCAAGTGGCCGACAGCGCTCTTTGCATCGCTAGCATGGGGTTTCTCGACATACTTCATCATCATAATCGGCGCGGGCCATATCTGGAAATTCCTTGCTCTCAGCTATATCCCGCCGACAATAGGCGGTCTCGTCCTGTGTTACAGAGGGCGTTATCTGGCCGGTGGAGCCATGACGGCGCTGTTCGGCGCCCTGCAGCTCCAGAGCAATCACCCTCAGATGTCCTATTATTTCGGTTTCGTCATGCTTGCGCTTGTCCTCGCCTGGTTATGGACCGCATGGCGCGAGAAACGTCTGAAGAAATGGTTGTGCGCGACAGGTGTCGCAGTGTTGGCAGGGGGACTTGCTCTCGGTGCCAACAGCGCGTCGCTCTACAACAGCATGGAGTATAGCAAGGAGACAGTCCGCGGCCACGCCACGGAACTTGTCGAACCCGGCAAAGATCTCCCGGCCGGTATGGATCATTCCTACATCACGGCGTGGAGCTATGGCCTCGACGAAACATTCTCTCTACTGATCCCCAATGTCAAGGGAGGCGCCTCGATCAAACCTGAGGCCGGAGCGAACAAGCCTCTCGGTGTCCTCGACACTCCGGAGGGAAGAAAGGTATATCTTTCTCCCGAAGAGGCTCAGGTGGCCAACGGATACTTCCTCCAGTACTTCGGCAACCAGCCGATGACGAACGGCCCGGTTTATGTCGGAGCTTTCGTGCTGATGCTCGCGATCCTGGCCATGCTGACAGTGAACGGACGCTGGGAAAGTCCGGTCAAATGGGCGCTGTTCAGCGTTTCCGTGCTTGCAATCCTGCTCAGCTGGGGACATAATTTCGCACCTCTGACCGACTGGTTTATCGACCATTTCCCGGGATATAACAAGTTCAGGGCTGTCGCCTCGATTCTGGTTATCGTTGAATTCTGTATCCCGTTGCTCGCCGCTCTGTGTCTTCGTCAGATGATTGCGGACAAGGATTACTTCGTCTGCAACAAATGGACTGTGGTGGCAGTTATGGGCACAGGTCTCCTCGTGTGTCTGGTCGGCTGGATCTCGCCTTCTGTATTCGGACAGCCTTACAGTGTCGGCGAAATGGAGACGCTTCAGGCCGCGGGAGTCCTCAATGATCCTGCCTATCGTAATATCCTCGACACAGTGGCCAAATCGCGTCTCGGTCTTGTAAGCTCGGATTCCATGCGCTCGTTCTTCTTTATCCTCGCCGGTTGTCTCGTGCTGTGGCTCTGGAGCCGCCGGGTTATGAAGAGTCCGGCTGTCTGGGTGTGCTGTCTTTCGGCTATCGTAGTGCTCGATCTTTTCTCAGTCAACAAGCGCTATATAGACAGCGCCAGCTTCACTTCTCCGCTTCCAGCCGAAGATAAGTTCGAGATGACCGATGCTGACCGGGCGATACTTGCAGACAAATCCTATTATCGTGTTTTCGATCAGGGTGACTTCAACGGTGCACGTTCTTCCTATTTCCACAAGACGATCGGCGGATATCATGCCGCGAAGCTCACACGCTATAATGACTTGCTGACACATCAGATCTCGAAAGGCAATCCTGCGGTGATCAACATGCTGAACGCCAAGTATATCCTGAACGGCAACAGTTATTCAGTCAATCCCGACGCGCTCGGAAACGCCTGGTTCATAGACGGAATCAAATATGTCGGTTCGGCAAATGAGGAGATGGCGGCTCTCGATACCCTCCAGCCCGGCCTTTATGCCGTTGCCGACAAGAAGTTTGAGAAAGAACTTGGAAGTGTGTCCGGGAAGACACGTGGAGACTCTATCTGGCTGACATCCTACGCGCCCGACAGACTGACGTATACATCACGCTCGTCAAAAGAGGGAATCGCAGTCTTCAGTGAGATCTACTTCCCCTGGGGATGGAAAGCGACTATCGACGGAAAGACGGTCCCGCTCGGTCGCGTGGATTATGTCCTGCGCGCGATGCGTGTTCCTGCCGGCTCTCACGAAATCGAGATGGCCTTTGATCCGCAGAGTCTCCGGACAACTAATGTCATTTCTGTCGTCTGTGTCTGCATTATCTGGCTCCTTTGTGCCGGTGCGGTCTGTTTCTGGGCAATCCGTGTACAGAGACGGAAGAAGATCGAAGAAAATGCGTGAAGACAATGACGTTGACGGAGAGAATTGACCGTTGGCGGCATAGCCACGGATTCGGGGTGCACAGTCCGGCCGGCTTCATGCTGGTCAAGGATGTCGTCCGTCCCAGGAGACGTTACCGCTATTATGCCGAAGACCGTCTCGAAAATGCCCGGATTCCGAAGGAACTGAGACATCTGGTGCGCCTCTCAATCCGGCTTTACGGCCGGCTCCGTGCGAGAGAGATGTTTCTCAATGCTGACCCTTCGGTAGGCCGTCTGCTTCATAAAGAGGGAATCAGGATCAGCATGCTTCAACCTCAAAAGAGTGCGGGGAAGGAAATATTCGCCCGCATCCCGTTCCGGGGGTCTTCGGGAACTGAAGGTGAAGTGCTGCTGTTCGATACGCCCGCGGAATCTGTGCGCGGCTCTCTCTCCGAAGCCTATCCCGACGCAATCATTCTTGACAGCCCCCGGTTCCTGATCGTCTACAAGGCACCCGGCCTGACTGCACAGGTCATCACTCTCCCCTGATTTTCAACAAAATGCATCCACTGCTGAGAGACTTCGGTGCTCATCTTGTGCTCGAACGCGGTTTGTCACAGAACACGCTCTCGGGCTATTCTGCCGACGTCTCCCGACTTCTCGAATATCTGGAGGAGGAGGGGATCGCAATAGAAAATGTGACCCGGAACGACCTGCACGGATTTCTGGTGACTCTACATGAACTTGGAATAGCGCCGAGTTCCCAGGCTCGTGTGATTGCCGGCATCAGATCATTTTTCAAGTTTCTGCGGATGGAGGGAAGGATCAGCGAGGATCCGAGCCTGTTGCTTGAATCCCCACGGCGGGGAAGAGCTCTTCCGGATGTGCTGACTGTTGAGGAGATTGACGCGATGATAGCCATGATTCCTCAGGGAACGGAAGAATCCCTTCGAAATGAGACCATCATAGAATTGCTTTATGGGAGCGGGTTGCGTGTCAGCGAGCTGACCGAGGCCCGCATCTCACGTCTTAATCTTGAAGAAGGCTTCATGTTGGTCGAAGGCAAGGGGTCGAAGCAGAGGATAGTTCCGCTATCACCTTCGGCCACTGATCTTCTGAGAGAGTATCTTGAACAAAGGTCAATGAAAAACGTGAAGCCCGAAGCCTCGGATACAATTTTTATTTCGCGTCTCGGAAGGGGAATGTCCAGGGTGATGGTGTTTTATATCATCCGTGATCTCGCGGC
Source organism: uncultured Sangeribacter sp. (assembly GCA_964393395.1). Lineage (GTDB taxonomy): Bacteria > Bacteroidota > Bacteroidia > Bacteroidales > Muribaculaceae > Lepagella. The sequence continues at coordinate 9,070 of CAYMTQ010000019.1, read as the reverse complement.
ACTGGCAGGAATTCACAAGAAAGTTTCTCCACACACGTTGCGCCACAGCTTCGCCACTCATCTTCTCGAAGGAGGAGCCTCGCTGAGGGCCATTCAGGAGTTGTTGGGTCATGAGTCGATAACCACGACAGAGATATATGTGCACATAGACCGTACGCGACTCCGCGACGAACTGCTCGCCCATCACCCGCATTTCCGCAACTGATGATGTCCCACTGCATATAATGTTCTGCAATAGACAATAAGCCGCAACAGCAATATTACGCAACAGAGATGGTACGCTGATGATAATATTTCTCAGCCTATATGCAGGCACATGATGTGAGAGCATTTGAAGTCATCACGCCGATCTGTCTTACAAATGATGTGGAAAATTTCATATTGTTAAATTAAATTCTTAAATTTGGGGCACTTAAGCCTCAATGACGCTCCTGTAGCTCTCCCTTACTATCAGAAGAATGCTGGTTACGGGTACGGCAGATTGAGAAATTAATCAATAAATATATAATCTAACATGAAGAAAACACTACTTCTTGCGGCAGCGGCTGTCATCGCTCTCACTTCTTCAGCTGCGTTCACCGATTATGTCACTGCTTCAATAGAGGGCACTGCTATTGAGGAAGGAGCTGTCATGAATGTCAACACCTATCATGACAATGAATGGTGGGTTGATCCCGACACCGGTGACAAGGAATACATGGGAGGTGGCTATCAGTATGTAGCTGAAATCGATCTCGTAAACAAGAGGGATGTCGAGACACCGACTACCATCAGTGTCGAATATACGGATCACCCCTCATTAGAGATGGCTATGGCCGATCCCGATGGCTGGGGCAGCCTTCAGATCTGTCAGAAGGGCTCTACATGCTTCCCTTCTCTGACTGTCAATTCATCTATCCCTGCCGGAGGAAGTATAACATGGCAGTTCGACAACGAGGTCTTGTATCCTGATCAGGCCCTGGACAACCGAAAGTATAAGGTGACTCTCACCGCAGCCGGCGAGACACTCTCCTTCTATGTCAATTTCCAGCCCAAGGACACCCCCACAGGTTTATCTGCGGTTTGCGGTTCAGATCTTAACATCGGAAGCTCAAACGGTGAGATCACGCTCCGGGGTCTTGAGAACGGAAGTGAAGTCGAGATCTGGAATCTCGCAGGCCAGTGCATCGGCCGCTACATTGCCGGTTCCGATATCCTCACCGTTGCTCCCGGTGCAGGTATATATGTCGTCCGCGTCAACAACCACGTCGCAAAAATCGCCGTAAAATAAGACGGCACCCCGACAATCTTTCATCCGTAATATATGGCAGCGCTCATTTCAGTTGCTGCCATATACAAACTTAACAGCTGATGCTGGACTCAAGTGGTCTTTTTCTATGTATTTTTCATACAAGAACTAACTAATTCACTAACTAACAAATGAAAAAATTATTATCCGTAATTTTAGCATTGGTGATGTGCTCAGTCGCCTATGCTGATAGTCTTAAAATTTTTGAGGCTATACAAGAGAACCCGGATGGTGAAACCTCCTCGGTTCCTCTATTTGGGCTCGGTATGTCGCCAAACGGACGGTATGTCTGTGGCGCAGTAGACGATTATAAAGGTATCTTCATAGCTGACAATCTGACTGGTGAAGTCAAATGGATGTTAGATGGAGATAAAAATGATAGCGAACTCCGTCATGTTTCAAACGATGGTGTTGCTGTCGGTCTTTTTAATGCGAAAGGCGCTACTTACACTTTCCAATCCAATTCGATTGAATTCCTCGATTGTCCATACGGGTATGACTATGTAATAGGTGAAGATATTACAAATGATGGCGATATAATGATAGGAACACTTGTAGAGTCATCTCTTCTTACTTATGCCGCATACAAAACAAAAGGAGGAGAATGGATCAAGCTACCTATACCTTCTAAGGGGGCATGGGAATCAAACTATCCATCATTGACATACTATGCAGGTTCGGCAGCTAAACATATCAGCAAAGACGGTAGGGTTATCTTAGGTCATCTTGGGAATTTTAACTATCCCATTGTTTGGATTAAGAACGAAGCAGGAGAATACGAGTGGGATTTCTTCTATAGTAGATATGTGAAGGACTCAAGCACTGATACTGACAACTCCAAACCTCTTTATGGTATTTCAGGCCTCTATGGAATGAACGTAAGTAACAACGGCAGATATTTCTGCATGCTCGGTACTGTTCGTGATAATGCGTTTTCTGACACTCGCAATGTACCTGCGGTATATGACACAGTAGAGAAAACACTTAAGGTTTACAGCGAGGAACAGGAATTTGACGTAACTGGCCAGGGTCTTTGGCCGATAGATATTGCCGATGACGGAACATTCATCGGAACTGTCGGAATGCCTTATATGGCGTCCAGGGGTTCCTTCATCTGGAAAGCAGGTGACTCTGAGGCTAAGCTCTGGGGAAACGAGTTCCCCGTTTTCAATGAAAAGTTAGGTGAGTCGGATGATCTTGGGTTCAATGTGCCGACGCTAATGTCAGCTGATGCTAAACTTCTTGGTGGCTATACTTATTATTCAGCAAATTACCTTGATGACAGTCAGGCAGCAAGATATATTACTTATGTAATCAATACTACTCAGGATCCTGTGAATCCGGATCCTGTAGATCCTATAAATCCGGGCGATTATCCATTCGTGACCTCTCCGGATAACGGATGTCTTGACAATGCATCTTGGGTTGGCGAGATATGTATGGACAATGCGCTTATCCTTGATATTCAGAATAGAGGGATTGCTGTGACTGATCTTATTCCTAACTATGAGTCAAATAATCTCTACATCTGGGATAATACTTTATCTGGATATGATTCTTCCAAGACACCTGATGGCGTTTCATTTGAAGTGGGGAATCTGGGATGGTCAGGAGCGGGTTTCAATGTGAGCGCTTATCCAGGAGTTGATCTCTCAATGATCAATGATGATACTCACTTCCATTTTGAATATTGTTCTCCTTCGGGCTATGCACCCGAATCGATCGGATTATTCCTGTTGGACGGAGAGTCAAATGAAAAGAGTACGAAACCCTTGAGATTCTCCGTCGGAAGCGATTTCGATGACAACGGTACAATATTCCCGTCTATAGGCCCGAAGGCCGGAACTGAACTGACTGCCATAGATGTAACTATCGGAGAGCTGAAAAAATTATGGCCTGATGCTGATCTGAGCGATCTGTCCTCTTTCAATGGTAATGTCTTTTCTTTCATCGCAGGAGATCTGGAACACAGCACCTTTGCCTTCAAGAATGTCTATTTCTACAATGAAAAGAAAGAGGAAGGAGATAATTACTATCTGGTTGGAAGCAACGTCAATGGTTATATCTGGTCCAACGGGGAACTGCCCTGTAGATTCAACTATCTGGGTGACGGCGTATATGAGTGGCGTGGCAATTACCTCTCAACTGCATTCAAGATCAATGACGGATCATGGGATCACGATGTGAACTTTGGTTCTCCCGACCGTGAGAGTGTCATAATCGCTGGCGAGCCGTTCTACTATATCAATGACGGTACCTCGTCTAATTTCATGTTTGAGGACGATGTATTGGGATACAGAGATCCTGTTGTAATTCTAAATGTGAAGGAGGGTTACATTACAGTAACAGGCACACCGGTGTTCAATCCGTGGTATATTGTCGGCGATTTCAGCTCATGGGAGTTCATATATGAGCTGACGGAGGATGGTTCGAATGTATATAAGTGTGACAGAGTTGAGTTTAACGGGTCCGGATTATTCAAGATCTGCAGGACCGGCTGGTCCAGACAATATTCGGTTGAGCCCGGATCTGAGATCTCAATATCACCGGACAATCTAACTGCCCAACTTGTTGAATGCTCAGGTTATGATGAATCCGTTCCGGTTTCGCTCAAAGGAAAGTATGATGTTATCTGGGATTTCAATTCGTTGACAGTCACCTTCAAGCCTTCTCCTAAGGAAATAGGAGAGGACTGCACGCTGACCATCACTCTTCCGGGCTCCTTGAAAACCATAATGCCCGCAACAGTCGGCCAAACAGTGGCTCTTTCATTCAGTGCCGATGAATACTGGGGAATCGAGTCCATTAAAGAAGGTGAGTCGGTTTATCAGGCCGAAAATGTGAAGGATCTTGAGTGGCGCCATGTCGCAATGGGAGACGAGGAACTTGAGGTTAATCTGGCCTATCTCGGTGATTTGACGGTCTGGACTGACTTGACTGAGATTCAAGAGCTTGATAACGGAGCCAAAATCTCACTTGAGGATGGAAAAGTAATGATTTCCAATTTGACTGAAGGAGAAGAAATCTGCGTATATACACTCAATGGAATTGTGGCAAGGCAAATGAAGGCAGAGTCTACTGCTGTCATGATTCAGCTTGAGTCAGGAACTCCATATATCATACGTATCGGTTCCAAGGCGATCAGAGTAATGCTCTGATAGTCCCGGGAACCTGAGCTTCACAAAAATAAATAATGGCAGTCGTTCTATTGATGACTGTCATTATTTTATGTGACAACGCGGAATACAGGATTGGGAGTTTGGCAATGTGTGATTTAAGTGTTATATTTGTGAATCAGTTGGACTCTTTATCTTGAAAGATGGAGCCATTTAAAATCCAGAAATATCATGAAAACTAATTTGCTGAGAACAGTGTGTTCTCTTGCTGCGGTCTTTCTTTCGACTATGTGCTTGACGGCATCAGCCTTTGACTATTATATCACCGGGAAAAATGTAAATGGTAATGCGCAGTGGTCCCTGAGCTCCCCGGATTGCGGATTTACCGATCTCGGGAACGGCGTCTATGAGTGGACCGGAAAGATTCTCGCCGGAGGATTCCTCATCAACGACGGGACATGGACCGACGGTAACAATACCTTCGGCTCAAACGGAACCGCCGTCGTTCTCGGACGATCATATAAATATAAGACCGGATCTTCAGTGCCTGCTTTTGTGTTGGACGGTGTGACAGAAGTCATCAATCCGAAAGTGACCCTTAATGTGTCAGCCGGAACCATCCTGGTCGAAAGTCTCGGCGATGACGAACCCGAGGACCCGGATAAACGTTTTGAAAACGAAGGATACGCAGTCTTGACTGTCAAGACGGAAAACGGGCCCGGACTTGAAACACATCTTCCTCAAAACGGAGAGACGGTGCTCAATTTTGATCTTGATCAACATTGGGAGATAGCTTCGGTCAAAGAAAACGGAACCGCAGTGGCGGTCTCTCCAAATCAGACTTCGGTTCCCGTGATAATGGACCGTGACAAGGTGATCGATGTCAGGATTGCCTATCGCGAACCTCTCGAATGGACAGATCTCGTTTCGGGTACCGGAAATATCGACGGAACCCGGGTTACGCTATCCCTTGAGAACGGCCTTCTGAATATCGACGGACTCGAAAGCGGTGACGAGATTGTCATCTACACACTGTCAGGCCAGACGATAGGCCGTTATTCAGCCGTCGGCCCGCATGTCACCGTCGCTCCCGGTCAGGGCGTCTTCATCGTGCTCGTAAATGACGAGGCAATAAAGGTCTCGTTATGAGACGAAATTTGAAATAAAACAATAGATATCAACAATATAACCATGACAACAGAAGAAATGAAAGCGCGGATCTCCCAGGCTTTTGAAAAGCAGTTCGGAGCGCCGGAAGGTGAGTTCTTTGTATCCGCAGGTCGTATTAATCTAATCGGAGAACATACAGACTACAACGGAGGATATGTCTTCCCGGGAGCCATTGATAAAGTCATCATGGCAGAGATCCGTCCCAACGGCACTGATAAGGTCAACGCCCTTTCACTTGACCTCGATGCCTTCGCGACATTCGGACTCCGTGAAGAAGATGCTCCGTCTGAAAGCTGGGCACGATATATCTTCGGCGTGTGCCGTGAGATGCAGAAGCGCGGCTGGAAAGTCGGTGGATTCGATGTCGTGTTTGCAGGAAATGTGCCTCTCGGGGCCGGCCTCAGCTCGTCGGCCGCTCTCGAGTCTTGTTTTGCATTCGCCCTGAGCACCCTTTTCAACGAGGGCAAGGTCGAGAAACGGGATCTCGCGCTTATCGGCCAGAGCACAGAGCATAATTATTGCGGTGTGAACTGCGGAATCATGGACCAGTTTGCGAGCGTATTCGGCAAAGAAGGTCAGCTGATCCGTCTTGACTGCCGCAACATGGAATATGAATATTTCCCCTTCCATGCCGACGGTTACCGCCTCGTTCTTGTAGACTCTGTCGTGAAGCATGAGCTCGCCGACTCCCCCTATAACAAGCGCCGTGAGAGCTGTGAGCGTGTCGCCGCGAAACTCGGTGTCGAGACTTTGCGCGATGCGACCCACGAGGCACTCGATGCAATCCGCGGTGAGCTCTCCGATGAGGATTATCGCCGCGCAAAATTCGTGATCGAGGAGAAAGAGCGTGTCCTTGACGTTTGTGAAGCGCTCGAAAAGAACGACTTCGAGACCGTCGGCCGTAAGATGTACGAAACCCACGAAGGCCTTTCGAAAGATTATGAAGTCAGCTGTGAGGAACTTGATTTCCTGAATGATATCGCCAAGGAATCCGGTGTCACAGGTTCCCGCATAATGGGCGGAGGATTCGGAGGCTGCACAATCAACCTCGTTCGCGATGACCTTTACGAACCCTTCATTGAACGTGCGCGCAGGGAGTTCGCGGCAAAATATGGCCATGAACCCAAAGTCTATGATGTGGTTATTTCTGACGGCGCTCGCAAAATCTGATCCGACATGAAGACTACGACAAGAACCGTTCCTTCCCCCTATGGGGATATAACCATTGTGCGTCTTGAGAACAGCCATGGCGAAGCTGTGGAACTCTCGTCTCTCGGCGCCGGAATACTCTCTGTCGAGGTCCGAGACCGGGACGGAAAGATTGAGAATGTCGCTCTCGGGTATGCCGATCCTGCTGATTATATGGCCGACGGACCCTGCATGGGCAAGATTCCCGGCCGCTATGCAAACAGAATCGCCCGGGGACATCTTCTGGTTGACGGCCGTTTGCATCAGCTTGCTGTCAACAACGGGCCGAACCATCTGCATGGAGGACCCGCCGGCTTCCAGAATAAGATATGGAACACCGAGATTATTCCGGGAGGTGTGCGCTTTTCGTACATTTCGCCGGATGGAGACGAAAACTATCCCGGAGAGCTTGCAGTAGAAGCCATTTACGGATGGAATGATGAAGCGGAACTCTCGCTTGATCTGCGGGCGGAGACCGATGACCCTACGGTAGTTAATCTGACCAACCATGCATACTGGAACCTGCGTGGAGCCGATTCGGGATCAGCGCTTGAACACACGCTGAAACTGTTGGCGTCGCGCTATCTCCCGACAGACGAAACGCTCATACCCCTTCCTGAAGCGCCCGCCACAGTCGTCGGAACTCCGATGGATTTCAGGGAGGCAAAGCCTGTCGGACGCGACATACGGGCCGACTTCCCTGCGTTGAATTTTGGCAAAGGGTACGATGCCTGCTGGGTAATAGATGATTACGAAAACGGAGAGCTCAAGGAGGCGGCCCTTCTGACGGATCCTGAGAGCGGTAGGACACTGACAGTGCTGACGGATCAGCCAGGTGTCCAGGTCTATTCCGGCAACTGGCTTGCCGGTTCTCCGAAGAATAGGAGCGGACGTTCATATAACGACTATGAAGGAATCGCAATCGAGGCACAAGGTTGGCCCGATGCCCCCAACCGCCCCGACTTCCCGAGTCAGGAGCTCCGTCCCGGAGACCTCTACCGCCGTCGCATCGTCTTCAAGTTCGGGCGCTGATCCCCCTCATGGCGGAGTTTCAAAATTAATAGTAGTGACATGGTGTGCCATGTCCGCTCTGTAAATCAGTATGATATCCAGCGGACATGGCACGCCATGTCCGTACAATTCGACGATTCCGTGATTTTGACCCACCCTCTCGACCGGAACGACAGATCCGACATTAGGTTGTGCCTATTGTAGTGACATGGCGTGCCATGTCCGCTCTGTAAATCAGTATGATACCCAGCGGACATGGCACGCCATGTCCGTACAATTCGACGATTCCGTGATTTTCGGACAGGTAATTCTATTTTTAGAGACTACGGTTTCTAAGTTCGTTGACTTGTGCCCGGGTCAGACCGGTAGCCTTACTTATTTCTTCAAACGGCATTCCCATTGATATCAGATTAGTGGCGATCATCTCGATACCTTCCCTGCGGCCTTCCGCACGACCTTCCCGGCGTTCGGTCTGAATGATGGCGTAGTTGTCCCTGTAGGTTTTCAAAGACTCATTATAAGCCTTTCGTTCCTTGTCATTGAGCGCACCAATTTTTGCAATCTCGTCAAGTCTCCGGAACACCGGATCCTTCATAAACACATTGGGTATTTCCTTCACATTATCCATATACACCAGTAGTTGAAATCATCGAGATATTTCTCGGGTTACTGATTCGTCGCAAAAATAATGCAAATATTTCAAATTATTGGTGTCCGATAAAAACTTACCATAATTCAAAAATGTCTGTATCATCTGTCTGCTCTTCAGTTGTAAAGTCAAAAAAACGTTCCGTGTAATCATGTTGCACCGCTACGCGGCACTATTTAACGGCGGTCACGTATACCCCGGTCGCGTAGGGTCTGACGCCCCTCCTTACCGGGGCCTACAATGTGTCGCGCCTATGGCGCTTTCCCCAATCGAAACATATCAGTAATTTTTCGGATTTGGACGATAGAAAAAGATTTTGTAACTTTGCGGATGCTTCGAGGGTGACCGCCGGCGGACGCCCTGTGGCATTTCAGGATTGTCTTATGGTGTAATGGTAGCACAACAGGTTTTGGTTCTGTTTGTCCAGGTTCGAATCCTGGTAAGACAACTCACCGGAGAGCCGATCCAATTTCAGGGTCGGCTCTTTTCTATTTACCCGTTATCTTTTCGCAACCCTTCTCTCTTCCCGGTTCCGGAGAATATACTTTAAGACCCCATCTCAAAAAATTTCAGAGTCACTGGGGCGGTTTTGGTCGAGTGATTTTCGCAAGCTGAAGAGGGAGCTTAGCGAGCTAAGTGACCGATGAA
>CAYMTQ010000018.1:0-26581 GCA_964393395.1 uncultured Sangeribacter sp. | reverse complement strand
CGTTAACATTTTTTGGGGAACGGAGCCTTAAAAGCTTCAGCGCTTGATCCCCTTGTCAAGCATATTGTGTTTGACGATCATGCGCACACGCCTCGGGAGTGAGGCCACGAAGACAATGGCAAGCCTGTTCGTCAGGCCGTTGATATATTGGGCGCGTCCTTTGAGGAGGCGCCCGATTGCTTTCTCAGCGAACCGGTCAGGCCGCGCGATCGCCCCGAGACGCAATGCGAGGCGCGTCAGGTTCTCCGGCAATCCGAACAGGTCGGTCGCTATTCCTCCGGGACAGGCAACCATCACGCTGACTCCGCTCTCACGCAGTTCATAATGCAGCGACCGGGAGAAAACCCTCATGAAGGCCTTGGTCGAGGAATACATCGCCAGGCCGGGCATCGGCATCCAGCAGGACATCGAAGACATGTTGAGGATATAACCCCGACCGTTCCTGACCATCCTGTCGCCGAAGATCCGGCAGAGATCGACAACGGCCCTGACATGCAGGTCGACAAAGGCGTTCAGCTTCTTCTCCGGAGTCTCGAGAACCGGCCGGAAGCTGAAGATTCCCGCGTTGTTGATCAGGATATAGGGTTCAAGGTTCCGCGCGTCAAGAAAAGCAAGGAGGAGAGACCCGGCGTCAGCATCGGTCAGGTCGAGACGCATCGGCCATGTCCTGACACCGAACTCTGAGGCAATCTCACCGGCAAGCCGAGAGACGGCATCCCCGTCGATGCTGACCATCACGAGATCCGCTCCGCGGCGCGCGAGAGCCCGGCAGAACTGTGTTCCTATGCCACCGTCAGCACCCGTCACGACGGCTACTTTTCCTCTTATCTGCTTACGGCCTCCGCTCATGAAATTTCCTGCTTTTTATCGCGTTCCCTGATCTGTTCTATCTCACGCCGGATTCCTTTCGGAAGCTCTTCGGCCAGATTATGATGGCAGGCCATTTCGCGCGAATACATCCTCGCGATGCAATAGTTCACATGGTCACATCCGCACCTGTGATCCTTTTCCCACGCGATCCGGTTGACAAAATCGGGCTCGTTCAGCAGCGCCCTGCCCATCTGGACAAATTCAAAGCCGCTGTCCATCACCTTGCGCGCCCCCTCGCCGTCGATAACTCCACCGACATATACAAGCGGAAGCTTCAGTTCGCTGCGGAACCGCAGCGCATCGTCGAGGAAGAAAAGCGGACGGAATTTCTCGTCGCGGATCATCATCTTTCCGACCATTCTGACACCGTATTTCAGCCAGAGCTGTTTCATGTAGTATGTCATCGTATAGATCGGCATCTCGCCGCGCATGACATACATCGGAGCCTTGCTGACGAAACCACCCGAGAGGACGAGGGCGTGCGCTCCGAGCTGCTCGAGCTCTTTTGCGACAGTGATGCAGTCGTCGATCTCCAGCCCCCCTTTGAAACCGTCGCGCATGTTAGTCTTCACCAGAACGCCCATGTCGTTCCCGGCGGCCTTCATCACCTCCTCCATCACCATGCGCATGAAGCGCATCCTGTTGTCGAGCGAACCGCCGAATCTGTCACGGCGCCGGTTGGTATATGGCGACAGGAACTGCGAGATCAGGTAGCCATGGCCGGCATGGACCTCGACACAGTCAAACCCGGCGTCGCGGGCCGTACGGACAGCGTCGCCGAACGAACGGGCAAGATCAACGAGCTCATCCTCGCGCAGTCCGCGGACTATCGTCGGCGAATACAGATTGAATCCTGTCGAGGCACCGACCGGAACTCCTCCGGCCGTCGAGATATGGGTCATGTTCCCGCAGTGGCCGATCTGGATCGAGGCTTTGGCGCCGCGGTCATGGATTCCATCGGTGATCCGACGCAGGGGAGCGACGATCTCCGGCCTCAGCCAGAGCTGGGTCTTGAAAGAGAGGGCCGAACGGCAGACTCCGGCGTATGCGAGCGTTGTCATTCCGACTCCACCTTCCGCAACAGACCAATGGTAGCGTGCAAGTTCTTCGGTCGGCCCGTTGTCGCGGCCCATTCCTTCGAATGCGGCCGAACGTATCGTCCGGTTGCGGAGCTCAACCGGGCCTATCTTCCCCGGGGTGAAAAGTGTGTTGTTCATGTCAGTAGATGAATGGAATGATATAATGACGTTTGAGCCGGACATATTCGTCGCCGAATTCCGAGATATATCGCGCATGAAGCGAACGGGCACGCGGACCGAGATTGGCGAAGGTCCAGATGACGAATATCAGGCCGGGGAGAGACCATGTCAATATGGCGAAACCTCCCCACTCGATAACCTCGCCGAGATAGTTGGCTGAGGTGACATAACGGAACATCCCTCCCCGCGGGATATAGTGGCGTGTGTCGCCGGGCTTCCGGAGATGACGGATGATATAGTCGGAATGCCAGTTGATGGCCATTCCGAGAAAGAAGACAGCAGTCCCGAGGATGAACAGAGGCGAGTAGAGCCAGGATGCAGGATAACGGTCGGCCGGCGCGACATAGAAAAGCCAGCCGCCGATCATATAGGCATTGACGAGATTGAAGGTCACTCCCATGAGGATGATCGAAAGTGGCATCTTCGATTTTCCTTTCATCAGGAAAGGGAAGACGAACGAACGCTGGAAGTAATGGAAGAGGAACAGCGAGGCCATCACGGCCGGAGCCGCCTCGCCCCGGCGGGGAGAGCAGACCCACAGGGCGATCATCGCGAAGAAGACCGGGGCTTCCATCAGAACCCACCCGACCCTGTTCGGCAGCGCAGGGCCCCACTTGGGAGAATAGGCCATACCGTAGCCGGCGGTGACCAGATGCAGGGCTATGAAGACGATGACGGCCAGGCCGATCATCACGTAACAGACATTATAGAATATTTCGGGAGAAAACATTGTGTTCTATTTTTTCGGAGCCGGGAAACTGATCAGGCCGTGGGATTAAGTTTCGGATAGGCTATTCTCGTGTGATAGATTGTGGCCAGACGCCGCTTGAAGGTATTCTTGACCTTCTGTATGTCACGGAATGAGATCGGGCTTTCGTTGAACAAACCGTCGCGGATCTGGGAATCGACGATGTTGTCGACGAGTTTGTCTATAGCTTCCTGTGAATATTCCGGAAGAGAGCGGGATGCTGCCTCGACCGCATCGGCCATCATCAGGATGGCTGTCTCCTTTGACCGCGGATTGGGACCGGGATACTGGAAACGGGAGGGATCCACATTCTCCGCTCCGCGCTCGTTGACCGCCGTGTTATAGAAATATTTCGTCAGACCGCGGCCGTGATGCTGGGAGATGAAATCGCGGATGACCGACGGTAGTTTCTCCTTCGAAGCCATTTCGAGGCCTCCGGTGACGTGGGAGATTATCTTCTGGGCCGATGTCTCGGGATCAAGGCCGGCGTGAGGATTGACGCCGTGCTGATTCTCGGTGAAGAAGATCGGACTCTCCATTTTTCCGATGTCATGATAGAGGGCGCCGGTCCTGACGAGCTGTGTGTTGGCATCAATCGCCCGCGCCGCTTCCGAAGCGAGAGTGGAGACCTGCATGGAGTGCTGGAAAGTTCCGGGAGCCTCTTCGGCCAGACGCCGGAGAAGCGGGCTGTTGATGTCCGAGAGTTCCACAAGCGTGACGGTCGATGTGAAACCGAAGGCTTTCTCTATCAGCCAGATGAGAACGTATGCAAACGAGAGCAGCACGCAGTTCACGCCATAGTTGATCACGAGCTTCCACGAGAAGGTCGAGAGAGTGCCTTCGGTCAGGAGCGTCACGGCCACATAACAGAGAATGTAGACCACGAATGTGATGAAGGCTGTGCGCAACAGCTGGGAGCGCTTGCTCAGCTGCCGGAGACTGAATGTAGCCAGGAGGCCTACGGCCAGCTCGGTGAAGATGAATGGGAAGGCGAATGTGGCGACAAGGGCCGTGATGAGCACGGTCATCAGGAGCGAGAAAATTGCTGTCCGCGAGTCAAAAAAGACGAGTATGATTATCGGAACCGCGGCGAACGGAACGAGACTCAGTCCGCTCGCGAAAAGCTCGAACATTTCGATGGCGAAGACAATGAAGAGGGTGATGAAGGACATCAGGAAACCCATCTTCTTGATGTCGGCCCAGAAAGCAGGCCTGTAGAGAGCGAGATAAAAATAGAGGACGGTGATGCAGATGATGATGTAGAGTCCCTGCCCGACAAGGAAATATGTCCTCTCGCGCCCCTCGCTGTGGCTCTCCTTCAGCATCTGCTGATATGTGTTCAGGTTGGTGAAGATCTGGGGAGTGATGATTTCACCGCGGTCCACGATCCTCTGTCCTTTCTTGATCACGCCGAGGGCTGCATTCACGTTCAGGTATTCCTGCTTCCGGAACTTGGAATCGGAAACGGAATCGATCGAGACGTTCGGAACCAGCGAACGGTTGATCGCATCGGCCACCTGAGGTGAAATGCGGTTCTTCCCGCCGGTCGCGGCCAGATATGCCGAATCTATCATCTCGAATGCCTTCACGGGCGAGAGGAGCGATCCGGCATCGACCTCCTTGACCGAATTCGCATCGGGTGTCGCGGCGCTGACCCGCACTTTGGTCATGTGCCTTTTCCGGAGGTCGTCATAGAAAGATGAGCTGACGATACCCCCTTCGTATGCCTTTGTCAGCAGCGACGTCAGGTTCGCTGTCTCTTCAAGCGGAACGGCGAGCCCGCGCAGCGAGGTCGAGAAGCGCTCGATGTTCCGTTTGCTGATCTCACGGTCGTGTACCACAAATGGGACAAACCGGGCGTCGACGCTGTCGCGCAGCATCCGCGCCGAGGCTGAATCGCGCATGATCGGCATGTCGAAGTCGGCTGTCAGCAGCGCATACCGCCACGGCTGATTGAGCTCGTAGGTGAAACTCTGCTGGTCGGCGTATGGGAGCAGGAGAAGAATGATGGCGGTCATAGCCGCGGCAAAGAGCGAACGCATCATTGCCGGACGTGTGAAAACGCTCCGTTTCTCTTTCTCGGTCTTGGTCTGGTTCATCTTCGTTTTCGGTCTGCCTTCGCTTCCCCTCTTCGGCCGGAAGCTGAGGCTGTGTTAGTGTGGTTATGTCTGAAGATTATCTTCACGCAGTCACCGCTCTGGAGCTTATGGCCGGGCCCCACGAGACGGTGGTCTATCTGGGCGGCGAGACATCCGCGGCCTATGTCGGAATGGATCGCGTAGGCCATATCGCGGACGGTCGCACCGGAGGGAAGGTTGATCACATCCCCTTTCGGAGTCAGGACATAGATGTCCGGCGCGAAAAGGTTGAGCTTCACGGTCGCGAGGAAGTCCAGTGCATTCGGCGAGGGATTGGCGAGCGTGTCCTTTATCAGGCACATCAGCTGCTCGAACTCGGCCGAGTCGGTTCCGATTATTCCGGTCTTGTATTTCCAATGGGCGGCATAACCGAGCTCGGCTATGTCATCCATCCGTCTGGACCGGATCTGGACCTCCACCCATTTGTTGTCCGGACCGAGAACGGTCAGATGTGTCGCCCTGTATCCGTTAGCTTTCGGATTGCGTGCCCAGTCTCGGCGTCTCCCGGGATGTTCCTCGAACAGTCCGGTGACGGCATCCGCGATCCGTCCGCAATCATCGGCCTCTTGGTCCGGATTGTCACCCGGAGCATCGAAAATCACCCTGATGGCATAGACATCGAAGACATTCTCGAACGAAATCTCCTTTTTCCTCATCTTGCGCCATATCGAATAGGGACTCTTCACCCTCGCCTTGATTTCAAAGGTATAGCCCATCTCGGCGAGGCGCGCCTCGATCGGTTTCATAACGGCATTGATAATCGCCATGCGCTCTTTCTCGCTGCTCGCGGTCTGACGCGCGATCTCGGCCTGAATATCAGGATAGAGACATGCGAAAGCCCGCTCCTCGAACTCGCGTTTGAGGGTGTAGAGCCCCACACGCTCCGCGAGCGGTGCATAGACAAAGAGGGCCTCGCGCGCGATACGGGTCTGCTTTTCGGGAGTCAGCGCATCGAGATCGCGGATATTGTGGATCCGGTCGGCCATCTTGATGATCAGCACGCGGATGTCGGCGTTCATCGACAGGAGCAGCGAACGGAATTTCGCCGCCTCTTCTTCTGCTTCAGCTCCGAATATTCCGCCGGAGATGCGTTCAAGATTTCCGACAATGTCGGCAATCGAATCGCCGAATTCGGAACGCAGCTCCTCCTGGGATATTCCACCTGAATGGAGGGTTTCGTGAAGGAGCGCCCCGGCAATCGAGGTAGACCCGAGGCCGAGCTCAGAGCAGACGATGCGGGCGACCTCGAGGGCATGTGTGATCAGAGGCTCGCCGTTGCGGCGTCTTTGGCCGGCATGACAGCGCCGGGCCACGCGGAACGCACGGCCGATGACGTCTATCTTCCTCCGGTGATTGCTTGAAAGATAGTCGTGTTCAAGGGCGCGGAACCGCGATTCGATATCCTGTTGCTCCTCGGGTGTCAGTGTCGGATCGATCATTCGTTGTCTCCTGAAAACGGAAGGGGAAGCGGGACTGCTTTTCTTCAGACTATGCAACCCCCTCTCCGGCAGACCGTCTGAGTTTTAGAGCCTGATCGGGCTCTTATCAAACGGTCTCCCGTCTAATCGGGCGAATTTACTAAATTTTCGTCAATCATACAACACTCAACCGGGGGCCGGCCGCCTTCATGGCGACCGACCCCCGTCATATTCTTTCTGATCCGTCAGAGGCGGAGTCCATCATATCATGTATTGTCAGTCCTTGTAGGGCGATTTCTCGTTGAGCGCCTCGAAATAACAGTCCGCCACGACGAGCCATTCCTCGACCGATCCGGCCTGGGTGAAACCGTCGGCTTCGGTCGGCTCTCCGAGATCACCGGAGGCCACATTCGGCGTCAGGCACACGACCGTCGGCTTGACTTCAGTGTCAGGATCATAAAAATTATCGATATTGGCCCGTTTGCACTCTTCATCGATCAGATAAAGACTGTCGCCCGAGATATAGAGGCCGGTGACGCGGAGCACCTTGCCTCCGTCGAGGGTGACCGACGGGATATAATGGAAACCTGCCGACGCAAGATCCCAGATGATGGCCGCCATATTGCGGTCCTGCATATTCTTCTTCAGATTTTCCTTCGCCTGAGCGAGAAGGGCGCTGACATTGTTGTTTGTGTTTTCCATAATATTGTATTTCAATTGTTCCTGTTGAGTGTTTTTCAATTGTACTTATTCTAACATATAAACCCCGGCGAAGACCGAAAGGTTCACCTTTCCTCACCATTATTTCCACCTTTCCTAACCTTAATTTCCTCCGGGCCTCACCTGAATTTTCACCGTTCCTAACCTTAGGCCCCAACGTTAACATTTCTTGTGGGTCGGGGTCTTAGGCCCTGACTCATAAAATATCAGCCTGCTGAGGGTCGGGGTCTTAATTTGAAGATTACGAAAAGTTTGTTAACTTTGCGGACGAAATCAACCGACCCGCGCCGAGTTGATCATTCCATAGAGATGAGGATGATCGGGCGGGAGGGATTTCTTATTTTATAGAAAAGGCGTTTACTCGACGCTTTGTCTGCGACATCTTGAAATCTGGCAGTTTCAATCCATCAGTCCAACGACAAAGCAACAGTAGATGCTCATGGGTAGGCTATACATGTCTGTTCCGCTTCCGTATAATCTCCGGATTGTGCGGTACTGGTGCATACATATCTGCTTATCGGCGTGGGTTCTGCTGTTGTCCGTTCTGACTGATAGGGCACATGCCAGAGCCTCAAGATGTGGGACGAGCAACGAAGACAGTTTCCCACGTCTTTTTTTATCCCTACCTTAACCCTGACTTTCTTCAAGGGGAGACTGAAGAAACCACAACCACTGAAACCACGCTTTCAGCCTCCACCTTATGAAGCGCTTCGTAATATTCTTTCTTATTCCATTATTAGCCGTTTCCATTTCGGCCCAGGACCTTATAATCCTGCGGTCAGGAAAAGAGCATGAAGGAAAAGTTGTTCATTCAAACCAAAATTCCGTTTCGATCGAAACTAAAACCGGCGGTTTGTTTTCCAAAGAGGTTTCAACAACAACTCTGAATCCTTCCGATATATATATGATAAAATATAAAGGACGCGGGAATGTGTACTTTAAAGACAATGGTTCCCGTATATCAGGAGAAAACCAGAAAATAGATAAAGGCGCTGACATAATTTATCTAAAGGATGGAAAAGAAATCCCAGCGTGGAATCTTACTTTTGAACCTGAGACAATTACATTCCGTACTTCTAAAGAAAATAAGAAAGCCAGATCTTCAACAGTGACCGTGAGGATAGAGGAAGTATTTCTGATAAAATATTCAGACGGTTCAAGAGATGTGATTAATGACTTATCAACAGGTGCGACTCCAGCCAACAATTCACAGAATTCTGTAAGTTCAAATAATTCAGACGTAAAGTTTAAGATCATATTTCATACTGTTAAAGCCGGTGATACTTTGTCTTCAATTGCTGAGCAATATAATGTGAAGATCGAAGACTTGAGGAATTGGAATGAGGTAGAGCAACATATCCGTTCAAATGCAAGATTAAAACCGGGTACTGAGTATATGATCCAACAAAAAATTGCACCATGAAACATCTGACAAAGACAATAATAGGTCTATTGATAATTTCCGGATCTATTATTTCAGGATGCGGTCACTCAACTGATGAAGTTGCCCGTATCATTGCGGAACGCGATTCTTTACGATTCGTATCCGAAAAGCAGCAACGCAGAATGAATAATCTGAATGACGTGCTGAATATAGTGAATAACGGTCTTGATTCCATCGCAAGAAGTGAGGATATGATTTTCGTTTCTCCTAAAAATGAAGGAGCCCCAAATCGTGACGACGCTTTGCGCAATATCGCAAACCTATCGAAACTTGTCGAGAATCAAAAACAGAAGATTACTGAATTGGAGAAAAAAATTCAGGACTCGGAAGAATTGAACGAACAAGATGATAATCTGCAAAGAACTATCAACCGTTTCAGAGCTCAACTGGCAGAAAAAGAAAGGGAGATCGCATCACTAAAGCAACAGATCGAACAAAATAAAATTGATATAAGTCAACTAAGAGATCAAGTAGGCAGTCAGGCGAGAACAATAGCTGAGCTGGACCGAAGAAATGCCAAACAGACTGAGGCTTTGAAGCGTCAGGATGCCATGCTCAACCAGTGTTATGTAAGAATCGGAGATAAAAAAACATTGGAACAACTCGGAATAGTCAGGAAAGGGAAACTTGTAGCACAGGCTGCCCTTGACAGATCCAAATTCTCTAAGGTTGATATCAGGTCATTTACAGAAGTGGAATTCGACGCTAAAAGACCGCGTATTTTGACTCCGATTCCACCGAGTGCCTACGAAATGATAAGCAACGGAAAAAATCACTATCTGTTGAAGATTACTAATCCGACAGAGTTCTGGAAGATCTCCAATTATCTTGTTATTCAGACTAACTAAAAATTAACATCATAAACTTTATCTTTCCATGAAGAAAATATTTCTTCTTCTATCATTATTATTTTGCCTTTCCCTCTCTTATGCACAAAGCTCTCCTGTAGAACATATCGTAGAGCGAGGGGAGACAATCGCAAGCATTGCGAAAATGTACAATGTAACACCGGATGCTATTCTGGAAGCCAACCCTTCCGCAAAAGAAATGGTGTTTTCGGGAATGGTTTTGACAATTCCTCAAGCCAAAGCAAATCCTTCTTCAGTTTCAGAAAACAATACAGATGCAGAAAACAGGTTTTCGATTGAAGGAAAATCCCGGACCGGAAATGACCAAAATTCAAATCCCATTATTTACGCTCAAAATGAGAATTCAGACATCAAGTCCGATAATGATGTGACTGAGAAAGTGGGAATTGAACGGTTTACTTGTTATTCTCTCAATTATTTGGCATCGTTCAAGGATTTTGAACATGGTTACTACGGTCTGTACTGGCAGGTGTTTTCAGAAAGCGGATGGGGAGGAACCTTTTCAATGAACGGCAACTGGGGATTGGGTGATGGCAATATAATGTTTAAATTCGGTCCCATATATGGGTATGCAATTACGGATTATCTTGCCTTGAACGCATCGCTGAGGGGAATCATTCAAACCTATGATAAGTATGATAAATATACCGGTAAAAGAAAAGGCACTTCAGTAACCGGAGGAATAACAGTAACCCCTTCTATAAATTTTCGGGTTGGCAGACTCATTCTCGGATTTGGATATGAAATGGGGTGGGGATATAAAGTCAAGGGGTTATGTCACAATGCCCAATTTGTAATTGGTATAGATCTATAATACATACAATTATGAAAAAAACTAACTTCATCTTTCTTATTCTGTTCTCAGTCTTAATCTGGGTCACTTCCGGATGTTCTTCCGATGACGATCCCATCTCGGATGAAATAACAGGTACATGGTATGGTACACGTACCTATTACAATCCAGTCGGTGGAACAAAGTATCAATACCTCACAATCACTCTGAATGCGGATCACACGGGTAATCTGGAATATGAATCACCTGTTTCCTACACTGTTGCCTCCTTTATGTATTCCGTATCGGGATCTACTATTGATTGTAAAGGAGCCTATGCAAATTCCGATGGAGAATATTCTGATACCTTTATGATAACTCTCAAAAAAGAGGGAAACCGCCTAATTCCTCAAGACAGATATACTTCGTTCATACTCACAAAAGATAACTCTGTGATGACGGGATCTGATGGAAATGAAGTCGCAAGTGATTATGACAAAATAAACATGCTGGAAAATGTCTGGGTTACGACCGACGGAAGAGTGGTGATCAATTTCTATAGTGATAAAAAGTATGATGAATATACTTTGACCTCACCTGGCAGTAACCAATATAAGTCAAGAACCTCAGGTTCGTACACATTTTCTCCTGGAGCAAGAGACTTATTAAGTATTATTTATTCTAACGGATCTCTTACACAATACACTGTGGATGAACTTACTGAATCTCGTCTGAAAATATCAACATCCAACCAAAGCATCACCTATCGCAAAGGCACAACTGCTGATATACCCAAGGAAGCAGATCTCAAAGGGTTTTTAGTTGCGGCTTTTAGTTGGACTGATAAATCTAATAAACATGTTTTTAGCTTTGCATCAGATAACAAGATGTCTTATTTTGAAGTAGCTTCCAAAAAATTAGGAAGTTATGGATACCCAACTCTTCGAGCTACAGGAACCTTTTCTGTTTCTGGATCTAAGGTTACAGCTTATTTCAACGATGTCAGCTGGGAGGGCGGGAAAGATATGGCATCGAATTATTTCCCGGATTGGGAATACGGAAAATCCTGTACAAAGACTTATAATATAGAAGTGACTGCTTCCGGATCTCTGAAGGTTACTCTTCCCAATTCTACTGTGATCTATCTCGATGAAATCTAAGCAAATCATTAAATATCATCAACTTAAACAAAAAAATAATGCGAGATTATTTAAAACTGATCCCCTCGCTAATTCTGTCAGTAGCAATGTTGTTGCTATTTTCTCAATGTAGCAAGGATAAAGAACAGGATGAGCCCAAGATCGATAACATAACGTCATCCGATTTCGTCGGAATCTGGGAATTCTATGATGGCTATTACAATTACCTCATCTTTAAGAGTAATGGTAATGGCTGGGAAATAGTATATGACGATGACAACTATCGATACGTCAAGAAGTCCATTACGTGGGAATATATAAAACCAATTCTGACAATTCGGGATTCGGAAGGAAGAAATAAATTCAATGTCAAAAGTTCCTCTTCTGACGAGATCATACTGACAAGCCTATATGATGACGAATACGTACTCAGACGAGTAGATGAATATGATCTCCCTGATTTCGACGACAACAATTCTGGAGATGATGATCCATGGGGCGGAGATGATGACGATCCATTAGGCGGAGATGATGATCCACTGGGAGGAGGTGATGACCCCTGGAGCGGCGGGGACGATCCCTGGAGCGGCGGGGACGATCCTTGGAGCGGTGGCGGGGATTATAACGACACCTACATCAAAACGTTAGACGCAGATCCCCGTGCTTTCAGAGCTACTTTGGCAGGACAGTACAACGGAAGCAAAACACCTACTTCTGTTGGAGTAGAATATAGCTATTACAATACCTTCCCGGAAAGAAAAACAAAACAAGTAAGCACCAATGGCAAGTATGGAAGATTTGAGGTCACGGCTACTGGCCTCGTTGACCAGATAACGGTATATTACCGAGCATTTGCCAATATTGATGGTAAATACGAATATGGTGATATCAAGAGTTTTGTCACCAAACCCGGTACCTATACTATTGATGGTGTAACTTATAATTTCATTAAAGTCACGGGACTATCTACGGGCAGTTTCAGCATGATGCAGACAGAGCTACCACCAGATGCTGAAATTGAAATAGATGGAATAAAGGTAGGAAGACTAAATAGTGATAGTAGTAATCCGGTGACCAAAGGAGAGACTCGCGATTTCATGAATAACTTCGCAAAGGCTGCAGTTGTTCCCAGATATCCCACAGCACAGGAATGGATTTTCGCGTCTTCAGGTGGAAAAGCGAGCAATGGTTTCACATATAGCGGAAGCAATGATATAAATGCCGTTGCTTGGTACTCCGAGAATTCAAACAATCACGCAAGAAAACCGGCGCTTAAAAAGCCCAATGAATTAGGGTTTTATGATATGAGCGGAAACTATGCAGAATTATGCTCAAACTATGATTCTTATGAACTCGAGGATATAATAGAAAAATATATCTGCCGATTTATTAATGCTTTAACTGATGTATCTGCGGCATACTTCAATACAAGTTGGGATGCTTCATGTGGAGCATTTGGAGGCAAATGGGATTCAACATCTAATCAGTGCAAATACAATTCTTCGGAGACATATAATGCTCCTTCCACAAATCGATACGACAGTAGCCGTTACACAGTCAGATTAGTGTATTCACGACCCGATTAACCCATAAATAAAATATACCAGATTAAACGCCTATACCGATTCTCAAAGTTGAAGCTTCAACTTTGAGAATCGGTATAGGCGTTATGCTCATCTGATGTCTGGCAATCTCATTAAGTTTCTTAAGACCGGACTTGCTCCTAATTGTGGCGAATTCGCCTTAATTAAAATCGGGATTATAAACCTTCTCCCAAATCCCGAGAAATTCAAGAGTATTGGGGTTACGAAGCCAATCTGTAATGAAGAAGTCCCCATCTTTAGCACGCAACATATCAGTGAGACATTAGCATTCGAGTTGAAAATAGGAAGTTATGACAAATTTAACAATCTCATGCAACCAATCTGCTTGTTATAATGTAGGTCTGTTTCCATACATTTATTGAGAACATTGACTTTGAAGGCTGACCCCGAATTTGAGTCTGTAAAGATAACGATGAATCTGTCTCAATCGGTGAGGTTTTGAGTGTCGGGACTGGAAAGGGAAAAGGACGGCAGAAGGTTGCTGATGAGACGCGGAATTTTTTTTGACCGCTTATCGACGGTTTCAGGTCGGTCAGCATAACTATCTGACCTCTTGTAGATTCTCGTCGAAAACAGACTTTGTAAAATCACAGGATATTTATACTTTTGTATGTCTGAATAAGACCCTCGATCTTGAGGTTTCATGTCAGTGATTTTTCCATAATACTCAATAATATGATATCATTTAAACAAATCTTTACTGCAAAACGCCTGCGTCCCTCATTTGGCAAGTGGGGCTTCGTGGCAATCGTGTCATTGGGTGTGGTCGTCTGCACTCTATCTGCAACGGCAGATGTTCTACTTCGCAAATCCACATACACCTGCACGAAAACCGATGATTATCCCGAAAAGGCTGAAAACAACTCGGTAGCAGAGTATGAGTATAACAGCATCGGACTGATGACACGAAATGTCACCACAAGAGGTTTTGAATCTCCTGTAGTTTCAGAGACTACAACGGAATATGGTGGGACAAATCCCAATCCCCCTTATTATGACTGGTCCAAAAGCTATTTACACGCAGATGGAGAAAAGAAATTTTATTTCTATAACGAATTCAAGCGGGACAGTCAGAATCGGATCGTATCAACTGTCGGAATCAACACTTTAGCTGAAGAGCCGATAGCCGATATATCCTATTTTATGTATGATGAGAATGGCAATGCTATACTGTTCGCAAAAGAAACCAAAGAAGTGACCATATCACTCAACCCATTCTCATATACTTTAGGGAAAACCACAAGTAGCTCCAAGTGGGAATGGTGTGAAGGCAAGAAAGGCTATGCCCTTGCAAGCAATTATTCCCAATCTGTCACAGAAGTCTTTCCGGACAGCGTCCGCAAAATCACCTACACTGACAATACACACGAGGCTATCAAATCCATAAACACTACCTACTATAAAGATGGTGAAGAAATAGGATATCGCGAAATCCAATTCAAAACCGTTACCGACGGTTCCGGCAATGAAGAACGTAAAGTCCAATATTCCGGATATCTCAATGCCATTACCGAAACTGATTCGGTTGCGAAGACTATAACGGAATTGGGATCTGCATCATTCGACAGCGAAACAGGAGAGGCAAAACGGTATTCCAAAACTGTCCAATCATTTGATTACGCGCAACCCGGTCATGACTCATTCTTCATGAGATACAATTGGGATTACGATAAAAAAGACTGGTCATTGACTGAGCATACTGTATATAAATGGATTCCAGCAAGCCGAATTCTTCAGGTGTGGAAAGGGATGACTGATGAGCTTGATTACGAAATCAAGTATGACAACAACCTCAATAAATTAGGTAGGATGTATTGGGTTGCAGACAACCAATACTATATTATTGAGTCACTGCCGGGCGAACCTTGCTCAACTGTGGAGTGTATCCTTACTTACTATAATGCCAACCATCAGTATCTACGCAAGATAAAGCTTGATACCAGCAAGTATTATTTCTATCCTCAAGCCCGTGAATGGCTTAACGGCAGATGGGAGATGCCCTCACAGCCGTTCATTGTTGATCGATATGAAAGTACGTTTAACCATATTGGCAAGTACGGAACAGGAGCCCTTACCGAAATAACATGGAATAATTCCCTTGATTGTCCCGGGAGCGAAACCCATTTCTATTATAAAGATGGAGCTCGGAAAAAGATCGATACCCGCTCATGGGATTTGCAGAAATTATATTTTGACATACTAACAGAAGATGTTATTTATGGAGGATATATCTACACGCAAAGATGTTATTTTGAACGTAAGAGTGATAACATAATGGGAGTCAAGTTCCTGGATTATGATTTTCATGGTAGTCTGAAATCTGAATCATATCAGGAGTTCGATTCCAAGCGTAAATTGGTACACCTTTATAATTACGACAAGCAAACGAAAACCCATCTGTATAGTTACACCAATTTGCTTCACAGAGGTTCATTTACCAGAAACGATACAACCTACTCTTATTCCGGCGAATATGTCCGCGAAACAGATATGTTGACTGTCGATAAAAAGGTATCTTTTGAAGACAAAGAAAAGGGACATTCAAGTGTAAGTGTATACCGTCTCAATACTGAGGACATGTCATGGATCCCCGTTTCCGAAAAGACCGAGGACATCTCTTCGCGTCCGGTATGGAAGACTTACAAGCTCCCTGAGAATATATCAATCAGCAACGGGGGAAGCGTTTCATATATCCACCCTTCTTCATTCAAGTACATCTCAGATTCCCAATATTTCAACCCTCCTAAAAAAGTGGTTGAGACCGACAAGAAGACTGTCACTGTCACCTACGATGAGATGACCGGCTCAGTTTCGGAACGCACAGCTGATTATTATGAGTATGAAACAAAACCCGGTTTGTGCGAGCGACGTCATGTCAAGGAGATCAACGGAGAAAAGACTGTCACTTCGGAAAAATATCTGATGAACCGAGACGGGTATATTGCGGCAATGGTTACTCAAAACGGAGAAAAACATAAATATTTCTATAATAAGAACAACCTTCTCCTCAGAGCCGAACTCGATAATTCTGACGGAGCAGTCCACACATTTTCATACTATAATGAAAGCGATGAGATTGTAGACTATGATCCGGTCAATGATCCGGAAGACTCCGGAGTCCGGAATACTTATGAAAATGTTGAGAGATTAAACTTCTTTGTTGAGGGCCGAAGTATCATTTCAGCAGACGCTTCTGAATTTACAATCTACAATATCAACGGAATACTTGTTACCAAATCTTACGAAGGTCACGCTGAAGTACCGGCATCAGGCCTTTATATAATAATTGGCAACAATAAGAGTAATAAACTTATCGTCCGCTGATTCCATCCTTATACATAAAAAGATTGCATCCGCGCCTTGCCGTGGATGCAATCTTTTTATTTCAAGAAAAAATCCGTATTTTTGCAGAGATGAATCAGTCAGAGAAACAAATACGCTATCCGGCAGGAATTCAAAGCTTCTCCCGTATCCGCGAAGGTGGATACAGGTATGTGGATAAGACAGCCTTTATCCTCCAATTGCGCCAACAGGGAAAATATTATTTTCTTTCCCGTCCGAGACGCTTTGGCAAAAGTCTTTTTCTATCTACATTGGAAGCATATTTTCTCGGACAGCGCGAGCTATTTGACGGATTGGAGATTGATCGGTTCACAGAGGATTGGACACCCCATCCTGTCTTCAGGTTTGATCTCAATACGGGTAGCTATCATGAAGGTGGGGAGGGACTTCTGGCTGTTTTCCGCCATCACTTCGAACAATGGGAAAAGTCTTATGGATCTGACAACATCGAGTCCGATCCCGCTCTGAGATTTGCAGGACTTATCCGCCGGGCTTATGAAAAAACAGGGAAAGGGGTCGTTATACTTATTGATGAGTATGATAAACCGTTGCTCAATGCTGTCGGAGATCCCCGACTCGCAGATAAATTCCGCGAGATTCTGAAAAGTGTCTATTCAAACCTCAAGACGCAAGACCGCTACATTGAATTCGCAATGCTGACCGGAGTCGGTCGGTTCAGCAAAGTTTCAATATTCTCCGATCTTAATAACCTGACAGACATTTCATTTGATCCGGCATACGGTGCAATCTGCGGAATCACCGAAGAAGAGCTGGAAAGATACTTTTATGACAGCATTGAACAGCTTGCTTCAAAGCTGGACTGTCCCGCGACCGGGATGCGCACTGAGCTCAGACAACGTTACGATGGATTCCGGTTCGCCGTCGGAGCCGAAGGAGTCTACAATCCCTATAGCCTCATGAGGGTCTTTTCATCAGGAATGCTGGAAGAATATTGGTCAGAAACGGGAACCCCGACCTATCTTGTAGAATTGATGAAACGACAGAAGACACGTCTATCCATACTCGAGAACTACAGCGTCAGAAAAAGTCTTCTGATGACAGCCGGTATTCTGTCTGAAGATCCTGTTCCTGCATTGTATCAGACCGGTTATCTCACGATCTCCGGATATGATCCGAAATATTCCAACATAATTCTTTCCTACCCGAATTCCGAAGTCAAACAGGCATTTCTTGAATTCCTATTGCCAAATTACACCGGACTTACATCATCTGAATCAGTATTTGCCGTTGACCGATTCTGTGACGATGTCGAGAATGGTGAGACAGAAACCATGATGTCCAGAATGAAAAGCCTGATAGCAGGCATTCCATACGCTGGAAAGGGTAGTGATTCTGAAGCATATTTCCAAAACGTGATATATCTCCTGTTCACTCTCATGGGATTCCATACACACATGGAGATGCGGACATCTGACGGACGAATTGACCTTACTGTCGAAGCTAAAGACTACATATATATTTTTGAATTCAAAATAAATTCTTCTGCCGAAGCAGCTATTTCTCAGATACATAATAAGGGATATATTGAAGGTTTTCTATCCTCCGGAAAACATGTAATCCTGATTGGAGCCAACTTCAGCACAAGAACCCGGCGTCTCACATCCTGGATATCAGAGAAAGTCAATTGAAAAAATCCGTATTTTTGCAGAGATGAATCAGTCAGAGAAAGAGGGGCGGCTGACGCTGCGCAAAAGCGCCAGACTCCGCCACAGATCGCTTGTCGAACGACTTTTCACCGAAGGTGAGTCGTTCTATTCATATCCTATCAGAATCACTGCCCGCTCTCTGAGCGAGACCGCTCTGCAATCCAATTTCAAGGATCATGTCCCGGACAGGATCGGCCCCGTCCAGATCCTCCTGACTGTGCCGAAGAAGAAACGCAAACATGCCGTGGACCGCGTCCTCATGCGGCGCAGAATCCGCGAAGCCTTCCGACTCAACAGCCGCGAACTGCGCGATTCCATCTCCGCATCCGCGAAAATCCGAACCCTATCCCTTGCCCTGATCTATATCGCCGACACCAACGAGGACTATGCGAAAATCGAAAAGTCCGTCAGGAAACTCCTGCGCAAACTGTCAACCCGATACTTAGAGCCCATTTCATAAAAGCCGGACCAATAAAAAGCCCGAAGTTGGAATATTGGAGAAAAAGCGTTATCTTTGTAGTAACAATATAATGACGCTTAATCATAAAAATTGATGATAAGGAATGACCTGTTATCACTTCTCGAAGGGTTTACACTTGACAATCCCGAAGAGATATGTAAAGATGTTGCACGTGATTTCCGCCGTCGTCGGATAGAGAAAGACATATCGCAAAAACAGATGGCCGAAGAGTCATCCGTACCCTTGGCTACGATTCGACATTTCGAACGGACGGGCCAGATATCGCTTAAGAGCCTTGTAGCTCTGGCGGTCAAAATGGGTTATGCTACCGAGATCAAGACTCTTTTCGGCGAGCCCAAATTCTCGACAACCGACGAGCTTCTTCAGATCAACCGTAACCGCGACAAACGTCGCGCCCGTCCCGGCTCAAAGACTTCATCGCACAGATCATGAAACAGATAACAAATGTCACAACTCTTAAAGTAACCTATAGAGGTTCAACGGTGGGCCGCATGGCTTTGACGGACAACGGAAGAGGCTGCACTTTTGAATACGATCCGGCGTGGATGTCCGGTGGCTTTTCCATTTCGCCCCTTGAACTTCCGTTAAAAAAGGGTGTGTTCATAGCCAAACCACTTCCTTTTGATGGGAATTTCGGTGTTTTTGAAGACTCAATGCCTGATGGTTATGGAAGGTATTTGCTTCATAAGACATTGTTACAAGAAGGAATTGATGACAGTTTATTAGGAATTCTTGATCGGCTCAGTCTTGTCGGAACCGGAGGAATGGGAGCGCTTTGTTATCATCCGGAAAACAAGTTGCCGAGTGAACCTTATGTGTCTGATCTCGATCTGTTACAGAAAAAAGCTCTTGAGGTTCTATTAGAAAAACAGGAAGAGTCGGCACCGATGCTTCTTTATAATAGCGGGAACAGTGGTGGAGCAAGACCTAAAGCAATATTTAAGGATGATGAAGGACATTGGTTGGTGAAATTCAGACATACCTATGATCCGAAGGACATCGGAAAGCAAGAATACCTGTATAATCAAATTGCAAAAGAAGCCGGTATTGATGTTCCCGATTTTCGTCTGATAAACGATAGATACTTCGCATCACGTCGATTTGATCTTACTCCGGAAGGCGAGCGACTTCATGTCGCAACAGCCGGAGGTCTTTTGGGCATCTCTTTGATCAATCCGGTACTGGATTATTCAAACCTGCTTGCCCTGACCGGTTATCTGACGCAAGATGAAAAAGCTGTCGAGGAAATGTACCGCAGGATGCTCTTCAACTATCTGACCGGTAACCGTGATGACCACTGCAAAAACTTCAGCTTCCTCGTAGACCACACATCGGAGGGCTTCAGATGGCGGCTTGCTCCGGCCTACGACCTGACTTATTGCGCGACGGGCTATAATGGAGAGCATGCCACCTCGGTCAACGGTAAAGGACAACCCGTACTTTCCGATTTTTTGTATGTCGGTACATCTATTAAACTCAGTGAAATCCGATGCAGGCAGATGATAGAGCAACTCATCGAAACTACCCGTCCGATTGCACGCTTTGAGATAAAATAGGAGAGGATACTTAGAGCCCATTTCATAAAATTTCAGAGTCACTGGGGTCTTAGCACCGTTCCATAAATGGTTAGGGGAGGGTCAGTAGCGGCGTGGCGGAACCGGGTCGTAGCCGCTGCCGCCCCAGGGATTGCAGCGGAGAATCCGCCTCACCGCAAGCCACAGCCCCCGGACAGGACCGTGAATCCGCAACGCTTCAATCGCATATTGGCTGCATGTCGGCGTGAAACGGCAGTTCGCCCCGAGATGTGGCGAGATCGCAAGCTGATAAAAGCGGATTGGCAACACAAGAAGTGCCGTCACCATTCCCCGAAGACTGACTTCCGGCTTTTTTCCGTCTGTCCTGATTTTTCCCATAGCCCGATTTTTTTCCATAGCCCGGAAACTTAATTTTAGAGCCCATCTCACAATCCGAGGAAACGCGAAGCGTTTTCCTCCAGCAACCGCACGCCCTCTTCCGGTGTCATACCCAACGAGCCGGAGATCCTTCCGGCTATTTCTTCTATCGGCATCCCGGAGTCGTCTGTCTCACACAAAAGCCTGTCAGCCGGAATTTCATGCAATGAATCCGGATTGAACTTCTCCCCGAACGACACCCAGAAGCCGGCCCCGGCAAGCATCCGCGCCACCCCCGGTTTCCCTCGGAAACCGTGGATAGCCCAGGGAGTCACGGGATTGAGCTCTTTCTTCAGGCCGATTATCTGCTGCCACGCCTTCACGCAATGTATCAGAACCGGCTTCCCCAATTCGGACGCCCGTTGAGCCTGCCTGGCGAAGACGTTCATCTGGACGGCCATCACAGGGCCTTTCAGGAGATCCAGACCGCACTCTCCGATTGCTGCGACATCACGCCGGCCGGACTCCCTGAGGAATATTTCCCAATCTTCATCAGACGGCCCCCCGGCCGGCAGGTTCCAGGGATGAAATCCTACCGAATAGAGAGCGGCTCCCTCCGGGTGAGACAGACTCAACAGATCGACCGGTTCGAGCGACAGGAGACCCTCTCTTCCGGCACTATGTGTATGGATATCAATCATCAGCCTTTCAACAGACCCTGCAGGTCATGCAGTTTGTTCAGAGCCTGAAGCGGAGTCAGGGAATCAATATTGAGATCAAGCAACGCATCGCGGATCTGGGACAGCAGAGGATCATCGAGCTGGAAGAACGAAAGCTGATAGCCCTCGCGGCTTTCACCCATTCCGCTGAGAGCAGCTTTCGCAACCTCAGCGGCCTTCATCTTCTCTCCCTCCTTGGTCGAGACAGCTGCCGTCTCGAGCCGCTCCAGGACCTGTGTCGCACGCTTCACGATCGACGGAGGCATTCCGGCAAGCTTCGCCACATGAATACCGAACGAGTGTTCCGAGCCTCCGCGTGCAAGCTTACGCATGAAGACCACTTTCCCGTCGATTTCCTTCACCGAGACATTGAAGTTCACGATACGCTTGAAACTGCGCTCCATTTCGTTCAGCTCGTGATAGTGGGTCGCGAAGAGAGTTTTCGGACGGCAGCGTCCGTTCTCATGGATATGCTCGACAATGGACCAAGCGATCGAGATGCCGTCGTAGGTTGACGTTCCGCGTCCGAGTTCATCAAACAGAATCAGCGAACGTTCCGTCATGTTGTTCAGGATCGAGGCCGCCTCGTTCATCTCGACCATAAACGTCGACTCGCCTGAAGAAATATTGTCACTCGCTCCGACACGCGTGAAGACCCTGTCGACAAGACCGACCGAAGCGGCTTCAGCGGGAACAAAAGAGCCCATCTGAGCCATCAGCACGATCAGGGCTGTCTGACGAAGAAGCGCTGATTTACCGCTCATGTTCGGACCGGTGATCATCAGGATCTGGGAGCTCTCCGGATCAAGCGTGACCGAATTGGCGATGTACGGCTCGCCGGGCGGAAGCCGGCGTTCGATCACGGGGTGACGCCCGTTCGTAATCGACAGTTTCAGGGAATCATCGACCACCGGACGGACATAACCGAACTCCCGGGCGACTTCAGCCAGCGAGAGCAGACAGTCGGCCGTCGCCATCGCGGTGGCTCCGACCTGCATTTCGGCGCAATGGCCGGCGAGATGACCCAGAAGAGCGGCATAAAGCTCAGACTCCAGCACCTCTATCCTGTCCTTGGCAGAGAGGATTTTCTGTTCCAGTTCCTTCAGCTCGGGGGTTATGTAGCGCTCCGCCTGTGTCAGTGTCTGCTTGCGGATCCACTCCTCCGGAACCTTGTCGCGATGAGTGTGGCGGACCTCCAGATAATAGCCGAAGACATTGTTGAAACCTATCTTGAGCGACGAGATTCCGGTCCGTCCGGCCTCCTCCTCACATATTTTCTGAAGCGCCTGGCCGGAGTTGAAAGCCAGCCGGCGGAGCTCGTCAAGCTCCGGACTGATTCCGTCGGCAATCACATTTCCCTTGCTCAGAAGAGCCGGAGCATCGGAATTGATGCTGCGCGTGATCGTGTCTGCCAGAGGCAGAGCATCGGTCATTCCGGAAACGACATCCTTCAGCGCGTCACAATCCGACGCCGCGAGGATCTCCCTCGCTTCGGAAGCCCCACGGATAGATTCTGCGAGCGACAGAAGATCGCGAGGAGTCGCTCTCCTCGAAGCCACCTTTCCGATCTGACGCGTATAATCGCCTATGCGGCGGAGTGAGGCGCCGAGACGGTCACGGACCGAAGGATCCCGGAAGAAGTACTCGACAGCATCATGGCGCGAGTTTATGGCCGCGACATCAAGCAGCGGGAAAGCGACCCACGTCTGAAGCATACGCGCACCCATCGGGGTCAGCGTCCGGTCGAGAGCCTTCAGCAACGACAGACCCTCATCCCCGGCATTGCTGTGAAGGAGCTCCAGATTGCGGATCGTGAAACGGTCGAGCCGCATCGCCGCGCTCTCGTCGACCATCCGGAGACTCGTGATGTGGGACAGATCCGTATGGTTGGTGATGTCCATATAATGAAGAAGCGACCCGGCGGCTATGACCGCTGCCGGTGCCTTGTCAATTCCGAATCCCTTCAGGCTCGAAGTCCCGAAATGTTTCAGCAGACGCATCGTGGCCGCATCGTCCGTATATACCCAGTCGTCGAGATCAAACGCCGGTCCCCTCCACGAGAATGTCTCCTCAAACTGCTGGCGCGTCCCCCGCGGCCTGAGCATCTCCTTCGGAGCGAAGCTCGACAGAAGCTTGTCGGCATATTCCGGCGAACCCTCCGCACACAGGAACTCGCCCGTCGAGAGATCCAGCAAAGCGAGCCCTACCGCACCCGGCGCTCCACGCCGGTCACGGCTGAACCAGACTCCTCCGAGAAAATTATTCTCCTTGGCCTCAAGTGAGGCATCGCCGGTCACCACACCGGGCGTCACGAGTTCTGTGATTCCGCGCTTCACGAGCTTCTTGGTCAGCTTCGGATCCTCGAGCTGTTCACAGATCGCGACACGCTTGCCGGCCCTGACAAGGCGCGGAAGATACGTGTCGAGCGCATGATGAGGGAACCCGGCCAGCTCGACATAGGCCGCGCTGCCGTTTGCGCGCCTGGTGAGCGTGATGCCGAGGATCTCGCTCGCCGTCACGGCATCGTCCGAGAACGTTTCATAAAAGTCACCTACCCGGAAAAGAAGAATCGCATCGGGATGCTTCTTCTTCATCTCCAGATATTGTTTCATCAAGGGTGTTTCTGCAATCTTTGACACCGGAAGAGTTTTAGAGGTTGTTTAACTTCTATTTCTTACCAGGGACTCTCACGCTGAAAGGGGCATCAGCCTGAGCATCCATATCGACATGGACACATAGATCAGAAGGCCGACCACATCATTCGTGATCTGGATGAAAGGGCCTGTCGCCAGGGCCGGATTGATCTTCAGCTTCTCGAGAGTCAGCGGCACGAGTGTTCCGAAAACCGTCGCGAAAATCACGACACAGAACAGAGAGGCGGCCACAGCGAAAGCGACAGCATACTTATGAGGCTGGGTCAGAAGGACATATATCAACACCACAGTCGAAATCACCACAGCGTTTAGGAGCGCTATCAGACATTCGCGACCGATCTGGCGCCATGCATTCTTTATATCAAGACGACCGTTCGCAAGACCCTGGACGACAATCGCCGAAGCCTGAACGCCGACATTACCGCCCGTTCCTCCGATCAGCGGAATGAAGATCGCCAGCACCGTGACGGCCGCGATCTGAGCCTCGAAACCTGTCAGGATGACCGAATTCAGGATACCGCCGATGATACCGATCAGAAGCCACGGAATACGCGCCTTCGTCTGGGCGAAAACCGAGTCATCCGCATCCACGTCCGACGATATACCGGAAGCGAGCTGATAGTCACGCTCGCTCTGCTCGCGGACCTCATCCATCACGTCGTCGACCGTAATCTGGCCCACGAGACGCCCGATGCTGTCGACAACCGGCATCGCCACGAGGTCATACTTCTCGAAATCAATAGCCACCTCGTCAATCGGAGTGTCGGTCTTCACCATCACCGGATCCTTCTCCATCACATGCTTGATCTTCGAGACAGAAGGGTGGGTGATCAGCATCTTCAGAGGGAGAATACCCCTCAGGCGGTTATCATCATCGACAACATAGATATAATAGACCTCATCAAGATCCTCGGCCTGACGCCTCATCTCCTTCAGACATTCCGGCATGGACCAGTTTTCATTGACCGAGATCATTTCCGTACCCATAAGGCCGCCCGCCGTGTCCTCGTCATACTGGAGCAGATCGACAATATCGCCCGCCTGTTCGACATCATCTATATGCTGGATAACCTCCTCACGGTCCTCCTTGTCGAGTTCCTGAATGAGGTCGACGGCATCGTCGGTATCGAGCAGATCGATGAATTCACCGATCTGTTCCGGGTTCATGTTCTCGAGGAGTTTCTTGCGGTCCTCCTCATCGAGTTCCATGAGGACATCAGCCTTCTTCTCCTTATCGTCGATAAGGTTGAAGATCCACTCCGCCTGCTTCAGATTGAGGTCCTGAAAGAGCTCCGCGATATCGGCCGGGTGGAGGTCACGCAGCTCAGCGGCGGCCGCCGCGCGGTCGTCATTGTCGATCAGATGTTCGATTCTCTCGATATCCTGTTCAGTAAATTCCTTCATGATGCAGACTGATAATCCCCTTCAAACTACAAAAGTAAGCAAAAATCGCCACACCACAATACATTACATCCCGTATATCCCCATACCTGACCAAATAAAATGAACATAACCAAATACCTAACCAAATAAAATGACAAATGGCTTCGATAAAAGTAAAGTTCCGCCCCTCGACCGTCACAGACCATGAGGGCACCATCTACTATCAGATCATCCACGAGAGAAAACAGAGTCAGTTTTTCTCGAACTATCATCTCTTTCCTTCGGAGTGGGATGATAAACACAAAATGATTGTCAATAATCCGCGTGCTGACCGAAAATCATTTATCATGTCAATCCGGGACCGTGTCCGGTGGGATATGGAACGTCTGGTAAAAATAATCCGGAAACTCGAAGACAATGGAATTGAATTTACAGCCGACGATATAATACTGGAGTTCAACCGTTATGCGGAAAAGTACAGCTTGTTCAACTTTATGGAAAACATAATAATAAGGTTGAGACAGAATGGAAGGTTCAGGACATCCGAGACCTATAGGGTTGCCCTCAACAGTTTCAAGAAGTTCCGTCAGGGAGAAGATATAATGCTCGACTCCATCACATCGGAAGTCATGGAAGCATACGAATACTGGCAACGTCAGAGAGGAATTTCCTCAAACACCATATCATTTTATTTCCGGATACTCAGGGCCACCTATAACCGGGCCCTTGACGAGGAAATCATCGAGAACCGCAATCCTTTCCGAAGGGTATATACGGGAATTGACAAGACCGTAAAACGGGCTCTCCCTCTTCGGCAGATAAAGAAAATAAAGGCTCTCGATCTATCCCTGACACCGGAACTTGATCACGCCCGCGA
The DNA here is from genome assembly GCA_964393395.1 of uncultured Sangeribacter sp. GTDB lineage: Bacteria > Bacteroidota > Bacteroidia > Bacteroidales > Muribaculaceae > Lepagella. The sequence goes on along the minus strand of CAYMTQ010000018.1, from coordinate 585 downwards.
CATGTTCATGATGAGTTTCATGCTCCGGGGAATGAGTTTCATCGACATGTCATATCTCCGTAAGACAGATCTGGCCCAAGGCTATATCTCTTACAGAAGACGCAAAACCGGCCAGCTGCTGATAATCAGATGGACAAGAGAAATGCAACAGATATTGGACAAGTATCCTGAAAATGATAGTGAGTATCTTCTCCCGATCATTCGTACTTCCGGAGTCAACGAACGCAATGTTTACAGAAATGTAGGCTATAACATAAACCATAATCTGAAACGGATTGCCCGGATGGTCGGAATAACGATTCCCCTGACGCTATATGTCGCACGCCACAGCTGGGCATCGATAGCCAAATCCAAAGGGGTGCCTCTGGCAGTGATAAGCGAAGGCATGGGCCATGAGAACGAGATGACGACGAGGATATATCTCGCCAGTCTTGAGACCTCGGCGGTAGACGAAGCCAATTCCCTAATTCTAAGCAGCCTCTGAGCCCGAGTACATCACAGCCAAACCGACAAACCATTCCATTCAGGGCCCTCATCTGTTCTACTCCGATGTTTGGCGATCATCCAAATCTCTTTATAAGAGAT
>CAYMTQ010000017.1:12793-27299 GCA_964393395.1 uncultured Sangeribacter sp. | reverse complement strand
ACAGAGCCGGGTTGTCGGTCTTGTTGCTCTTCACACCCATCGAAAGCTGGATCGAGCCCTGGGTAGTCAGACGCACTCCACCGGGACCAAACACCTTCTCGAGGGGTCCGATCGCGAAATTCATGTCCAGAATATTGAAGGGAGTCTTCTCCTTGTTGGCGAAGTTCTCGGCATTCCTGGAGGCGAAATAGTCGAACATCTCCTGCCGGTTGACCATGTTGTGATAGTCATCGGCATCGAGGACGAGCGGGGTCACGATGTCGCGCTCCCCTATCTTGGTGTGGATATAATATCTGTGGCTGTCAGGATCATAGACAGCCTCCGTCTTGATGTTAGACGGTGTCTTCAGATCGGCTGCATACTCGCGCGATTCAAGAATCGAGTAACCTTCCGGGATTGTTGTCTGGACGGGAGAGGGAAGGATCACCGAATCGGGAATCATCGTTCCGCCGATATATTCCGACACCGGAGGCGGAGGTGGCGGAGCGAGCTCCGATTTATAATACTGGGAAAAAGTCACACCGAAAGCCGGAAGCAGCACTGCCGCTCCGGCCATCCATTTGTAACCGATCTCCGAACGGAAGTGCGCGAAGCCTTTCCGGAGTCGTGAAACAGTTTTGTTGACTTTTTTAAAAACAGACATTTATGGAAAACATACCCGTTCTCCCGAAGGGCTCACAACATAGTCAGAGCTTTCTTGATCGCTGATTCAACCGAGAGGCCCGGTTCCGCGCGGAAGAGTCTGTCGAGCACCTTCCGGCTGGCGGGTACAGCAAATCCGAGCATCTGAAGCGCAGCCAAAGCGTCATCATAGCCCGAGGGAGTGGCCGGGATACTTCCAATAAACGATTCCGCGCTCCCTTTTATTTTATCTTTCAAGTCTATGATTATCCGCTCCGCGGTCTTCCCGCCGATTCCCTTCACTGTTTTGAGGGCTTTCGAGTCTCCGGCGGCAATCGACGAAGCCAGCTGGTCGGATGTCATTGCAGACAGAATGAGGCGTGCGGTGTTCGGACCGACGCCACTGACCCCTATCAGCAGGCGGAAATACTCTCTTGTCTGTTTGCTGAGGAATCCGAACAGAACGTGTGCATCCTCGCGGATTGCCTCGTGGACATAGAGCTTCGCCTCAGTCTTACCCTGAAGTTCCGCATTATCAATCAGCGTTATGTTGATCTCATATCCGACGCCTCCGAAGTCTATCACCGCATAGGTCGGAGTCAGTTCGGCCATGCGGCCGTTTATATAGTCTATCATATCGTAAACTTGAAATAAAAGAACGCCCCTGGACGTTCTTAACTAACGAACTCTGATTAATGTAAAAGAACATGAACCTGACATTCAACTCCACCTTGCTCGACAACGCCGTCGCAGAACTGGCGAAGCTTCCGGGAATCGGACGCAAGACGGCCCTGAGGCTCGCGCTCCATCTGCTCCGGCAGGATCCCGCGGAAGCACTGGCTCTCGGAAACGCCGTCATCGAGCTCCGAAAGAACGTCTGCTACTGCAAGGAGTGTCACAACATCTCGGAGTCTGAAGTCTGCGGAATCTGCTCTGACCACCGCCGGGACAGGTCGACGGTGTGCGTCGTGGAGTCGGTCAAGGATGTGATCACGATCGAATCGACCCATGAACACAACGGGCTCTATCATGTTCTCGGAGGAGTCATATCCCCTATCGAAGGAATCTCACCTTCCGATCTGGAGATCGACTCTCTTGTCGAGCGAGTCGGGAAGGGAGAGATCAAGGAGGTCATCCTTGCGCTGAGCCCGACGATCGAGGGCGACACCACCAACTTCTATATCTTCAGGAAACTCGCACCGGCCGGAATCAAGATTTCAGTTCTCGCAAGGGGAATCAGCATCGGTTCAGATCTTGAATACACAGACGAACTGACCCTCGGCCGCTCTATCCAGAACCGAATTCCCTTCAGCGCGGGTTAAACAGCCTTGATCACCGGCCGTTCAAGGCGGAATCCTCTCAACACCGGTTAAATCGGACTCAGATCTTGTCGATATAGTCATCGAGGCTATCGAAGCCCGGTTCACCGTCATCAGGGAAACCTGCGCCGTATGAGTTTTCGTCGAAATCGTCGGAATAGGGATTGGTCTCGTCGAAACCATAGAGAGAGAATTCATCTCCTGCGATTCCACTTTCGGCACTACCCATATCCGTATCAAAATCATCTCCCATGATGCTGAGATAATAAATGATACCATCGGCATGACCGTGATTGAGCCAGCCGGGCAACTTCCCTATTTTTTCAAAGCCGACTTTCTCGAAAAGGCTGACCGAAGACTGGTTAGCGGACGAGATAAGTGCCTTGATATGGAAAATACCCATCATTGCGGCTATCTGGATAGCCTCACGCAAAGCTTCGGTCCCGACACCTTTCCCCCGGTATTCCGAGCCGACAAGGATACCTATGTCGGCGTGTCCGTTTCGTTTGCTGATTCCGGTCAGGTCTATCATGCCGGCCGGCTTCCCATCGGCTTCGATAATCAGTCTTGCCTGTGACGGATCGGCCCCGGTGCGGTTAAGATCAATAAAGTTCTTCACGTCTGCGAGAGAGAAGTCAGCGTCATAATCGGCATAGGCCACCGCATCGGGCGTATGCTCCTGTGCGAGCATCCACCCGGCGTCGTGCAATTCGGGGTATCTGAGTTTTACTTTCATTATATTGTTCTGTCTGATTCTGTTGTGTCTGTGAAATAAGGTCAGCTACCGGATGTACCTGAAATTCAGTTACCGGAGGATTAAGAATTATGGTCAGTTGTCGGAGGGATTCTCGGGAATCATCAGCCATGAGCGGTAGCGCTCGCCGAGACGCGAGACCTCCTCGCGCCAATAGTCGCCTCCGCTTCCCGTCAGCAGAAGCGCTGGGTCATAATCCCGGCTGATTGCCCAGAAATTACCCTCGACTTCAGATTCAAGCTGACCCTTTGACCATCCTGAATAACCGATGAAAAAACGCATCGAACCGGAGACAGCCGCCCCCTTCCTGACCGAAGCGGCGATGTCGGTCAGCTGACCGCCTACAAAAATTCCCTTCGCTATCTCGACCGAATCCTCAAGTTCATCGTCGAGGGTGTGGAGCATGAAAAGCCTGTCGTTATCGACAGGGCCTCCGCTGTAGACCTCGACATTCAGTGCCTCGGCAGGAAGTTCAAACAGATCCTGCATCAGGAGCTTCGTCGGGACGTTGAGGGTCAGTCCGATGAATCCGCCGTTCGCATCCTTTTCAAGAATCAGGATGGCGGAGCGGTAAAAATCAGGTTGCTTGAGAAAAGGATTGGCCAGCAGCAGATCTCCTTTTCTGATTTCCACCGCCGGTTCTTTTTCTTCTGTTATTTTGTCTTTTTCTTCCGACATTTATTTCTTACTTGTTCTAATATAACGCAGAACTTGCGAAAAATTGCTTTTTTAGGCACGGAACGAATTACGGGAGTTGTCTCTGTATCGCGTTTTTATTAATTTTGCGCTGATGAAATGTGCCCCGGAGGCCATCCGCCGATTTCTCCGGACGGTTCACGGCCCTGCCGGCCATTTCCAAACGTCAGTATTATGCATGTACTAAAATTCGGAGGCACTTCTGTGGGCACCACAGCAAGTCTGCTGAATGTCAAGAATATCGTCGAATCGATCGGGGGGCCCGTCATCGTGGTCGTTTCAGCATTGGGGGGTCTGACCGACAAACTGATCTCGACCGCCCGCATGGCGGCGGGTGGCGAGGATTTCTCCGGTGAACTCAAGGCTATCGCGGAAAGACATCACGAAATAATCGCCAATGTAGTCCCGAAAGAGAAACAGGCCGATGTCCGTTCGCGCGTCGACGCCCTTCTCGGCGAGCTGGAGCGGAACTATCTCGGTGTCTCTTATCTCCGCAGTCTTCCGGAGGAGACTCTCGATGTGATCGTCAGCTTCGGCGAACGCATGTCTTCAATAATAGTCAGCGGAATGATCCGCGGCGCACGCCATCACGACTCCCTCTCTTTCATCAAGACGGAAAAATGGTTCGGACGCAACATCGCTGACCGCCGTCTGACAGCCGGGCTGATCGCCCGCGAGTTCCCGGCCGACGAACCAGGAACGGATATTACCGGCGGATTCATCTCGACCGACAGGGACACGGGGAAGATCACGAATCTCGGTCGCGGAGGAAGCGACTACACCGCCGCCCTGATCGCCGCGACCCTGAATGCAGAAATGCTCGACATCTGGACTGACGTAGACGGATTCATGACTGCCGATCCGCGCATCATTCCTTCAGCACGTGTCGTTCCTGAAATGTCGTTCGTCGAGAGCATGGAGCTGTGTTCGTTCGGCGCTAAGGTCATTTATCCGCCGACAATCTATCCCGTTTTCCACAAGAATATTCCGATCAGGATTCTCAATACATTCAATCCAACCGCACCGGGGACAAAGATTTCCGATCATGTCGAGAATTCGCCGTTCCCGATCAAGGGTATTTCGGCACTGAAAGACATCAATATCGTTACATTGAGCGGCGAGATGGCCCGCAACGGAAGCTCCGTGAACTCGAGAACCTATTCCGCACTTTCGCGCCACGGAATCAGTCTCTATCAGCTGAATCAGGATGCGCGGCCGAATACATTCACGTTCGCTCTTCTGAAAAATGATGCGCAGAACGCCGTCAAGAGCCTTGAAGAGGAATTCGCACCCGAACTCATCAACGGAGAGTTGAAATCCATCTCTCTGACCGAGGGTCTCTCGACACTCGCCGTTGTCGGCGACGCGATCCGTTCCCATTCGCGTCTGTTCAATGAACTCGAACGGGCTCTCGAGCACGACGGAATACGGATCGAGGGAGCTTCGGACGGCAATTCCGACACAACAGTGAATTTCGTGATCGCGACAGAAAAAGTCAATGACGCGATCCGGATATGTCACGAGCTCGTGTACGATTCAGGAATCAGGCTTGACTGACCGTTATTTCCACCTTCAGGTCCCCGGTCGTCACTTCTAACTTCGCCGGCTCCCGGATTGTTATATCAGAAAACGAAATGACATGAATATCAAGAACGCAAAATATGAAATAAGCAGTGCCAAAGCTTCCCAATGTCCGAAGACCCAGGTGCCGGAATATGCCTTCATCGGTCGGTCAAATGTCGGGAAATCGTCACTGATCAATATGCTGACCCGACAGAAATCTTTGGCCAAGACCTCTCAGAAGCCGGGAAAGACATTGCTTATCAATCACTTCAGCATCAACAACGGAGAGTGGTATATCGTTGACCTTCCGGGATATGGCTATGCGGCGCGGTCCAAGGATTCGCGCGAGGGGTTCCGCCGTATCATTGAGGATTACATTCTCAACCGCGAACAGATGACATGCCTATTCGTGCTGATAGATGTCCGCCACGAACCTCAGAAGATTGACCTGCAGTTCCTGGAGTTCCTTGGAGAAAACGGCGTCCCCTTTGCCATCGCATTTACGAAGGCTGATAAGCTGGGTCCTGTCGCCGCCCAGAGGAATGTCGAGGCATACAAGAAGGTTTTGCTCAAGTCATGGGAAGAACTTCCTCCCATTTTCCTGACTTCGGCTGAAAAGAGTATCGGACGTGACGAAGTGCTCGATTTCATCGAAAAAACAAACCGTGAGATCGCCGCTCTTGAAAAAGACGGAGAGACAGCTCCCGAAGCGATCGGTCGTGCTTCAGAGGAAATTGCATCGGAAGAAATATTGTCGGAACCTGACGGAAACGAAGCTGAATGACGGAATGGAAGAAGCAATGAAGCCTCAGGAAGGTATAGCCGGAAGGATCAGGGAACTGGTGATGGGGAAGGGACGTTTTTCCGAGATCATCCGTTTCGGAATCACCGGTGCGATAGCCACCGGAATCCAATATGGGCTGTATGTCATTTTCGTTGACGCCGTATCCATAGCCCCGACTGTCTCGACAATCATAAGCTATCTGCTCAGTTTCATCTGCAATTTCTTCCTGTCCAGCTACTTTACCTTCAATTCCAAGCCCAATGCCAAGAAAGGTCTCGGATTTGCCTGCTCACATCTCGTCAACATGGGTCTTCAGGTGGGACTTGTAGCTATCTTTCAGTCGATTGTCGGCAAGACACTCGCCCTCCTTCCGGCAATGGCGATCTGCATACCGGTGAACTACCTTCTTGTCCGCTTCGTCTTCTCAAGCAAATATTTCAAATGAAATTCAGGACAGAAGTCACCGTAAGGCGCGCGACATTTACTCTCAACCCCTCCCGGCCCGTCGTTCTTACCGGTTCGTGTTTCTCCGACAACATCGCCGCGAGAATGCGCGACTGTCTGTGGGAAGCCGAGAATCCTCTCGGAACCCTTTACAATCCGGTTTCGATCTCCGAAGCCCTGATGATGAGTATCCGGCAGGATACGGAGGCTTTCGCCTCTACTCTTTTCCGACAGAACATCTTTTATCACTCCCACGCCTTCGATTCGTCATATTCAGGCCGGTCTGAAGAGGAGTGTCTGGATTTATTTTCCGGGAAAAGCGGACGGCTGAGGAGCCTGCTTGATAATGCCGGTGCTCTATTCGTCACTTTCGGAAGCTCACTGGTATATCGGCTGAACGAAGCCCCGGGGAATCCGATTGTCGGCAACTGCCACAAACAACCGTCGGGAATGTTTACCCGATCACGTCTGACAGTCAATGAGATTGTCAGCGTGTGGAACGAAACCCTCGCTTTCCTGGCTGAAAAATATCCCGGTTTGAAAATAATCTTCACCGTCAGCCCTGTCCGCCATCTTCGTGACGGAGCGGAAGCGAACAGCCGGTCGAAAGCCATTCTGCTTCTTGCCGTCGAAGAACTCTGCGGATTATGGGAGAACGCCAGCTATTTCCCGGCATACGAGATAATGATGGACGACCTCCGCGACTACCGGTTCTATGACAGCGATCTTGTTCACCCTTCAGCCCAGGGTATCGATTACATCTGGGAACGGCTGAAAGAGGCTTATCTCGACGAACGGGGACTGAAACTGTTGAAGGAGGGAGAGAGTATCCGGCGCGCGATGCAGCACAGGCCGCTCATTGCCGAAACAGGGGAGGAAAGCATCGCGAGACGGAATGAAATTGAAGACCGGTTGAAAAAGTTCCGCTCACTTCAGGCCGGATTGACCGAAAAAGAAAAGGGGTAACCTGACAATAATCAACATTGACGCACCAAAAGCATTTCAAGCAACAGCATATCAGATAATTGCCTACCAAACAACAAAATACCATGAAGAAGAAAATTGCATTTGCATCAGACCATGCAGGCTACAGCCTGAAGAAAGTTATCGAGGCTTATGTCCGTTCGAAAGGATATGACTTCGAAGATTTCGGCTGTTACAGCGAGGAATCGTGTGACTATCCCGATTTTGCCCACCCCTGCGCGCTGGCCGTCGAGAGCGGTGACTGCGACTTCGGAATCGCAATGTGCGGTTCGGGCAACGGAATCCAGATGACACTCAACAAGCACCAGATGATCCGCGCCGCTCTCTGCTGGCTTCCTGAACTCGCGACACTCGCCCGTCAGCACAATGATGCCAACGTTCTTGTTCTTCCGGCCCGCTTCATTTCGGAAGAAGAGGCCCTGAAGATTGTCGACGCTTATCTCGAAGCGGAATTCGAAGGTGGAAGACATGAACGCCGCGTTGAGAAAATCCCCTTCCAGTCACTTTGATATCTTCTGACACATCAATATTCTACTGAGTCAGGAACACTAAGAGCCCTGATATTTTTTGGATATGAACAGGATAACCGTCTCGCTCGTGAACCTTACTTTCTTTGCACACCACGGTGTGATTCCGCAAGAGAACACCGTCGGGAACGAGTTTACCGTGGATCTGAACGTATATCTCGATCCTCAACGACTTGAGGAAGATTCAATGCGTTCATGCAATGAAGAGAATCTTGTCCGGACGGAGGAGAATCAGGTCGTGACGGGAGAGAATCTTGAACATACGGTCTCGTATGCCGATCTATATGAGATCGTGAAGAGCGAGATGAACAAACCGTGTCAGCTTCTCGAGACGGTGGCTATCCGCATCGCCGGAAGAATCCGGACAACTTATCCGGATCTTCTCGGCGGAGACATCAGGATCATGAAAACGACACCGCCGATCCCCGGAATAACGGGGTCGGCGGCGGTTAAATACAGTTGGGATTAATTTACCGGAGAGTGATCAACCGATGATCTCTTTGGGGAGGATCGGCATCGCACCTTTCTTCGTGCAGACGAAAGCGGAAGTCTCAACCGCGCAGCGGTGAGCATCCTTCACACTCCTACCTTTGAGGATATTGGCGATGAAGGCGGCTGTGAAAGAGTCGCCGGCACCGACTGTGTCCGCAACCTCAACAAGGGGAGTCGGCTGGAACGATACGTGGCCCGGTGTGAAGACATAGCTTCCGTTGATTCCGCAGGTGAGGATCAGCATCTTCAGGTTATACTTGCCGAGAAGGATCCAGCACTTGTCCTGAAGGTCGATTCCGGGATAGCCGAACATACGGCTGACGGTCACGAGTTCCTCGTCGTTGATCTTCAGGATATTGCAACGCTCCATTGAGTTTGTCAGGATGTCCTTTGTGTAGAATCCCTGACGGAGGTTGACGTCGAAGACAACGAGCGAATCAGCTGCCTTGGGCATGGTGTCGAGGAATTTGTTGATCGTTTCTCTTGAAACGACATTCCTCTGAGCCAGAGAACCGAAACAAACGGCCTTCGTGTTCTTTGCGATCTCTTCCAGTTCGGGTGAGAACGGAATGTTGTCCCACGCGACGTTCTCCTTGATATTATACTGGGGAACGCCATCGGAGTCGAGTTCAACCTGAACAGTTCCTGTGGGATAAGGTACTATCGCGATCTCATAATTGAGACCTTTTGAAGTGAAGTTTTCCAGAATCTCGTGGCCGAGAGCATCGTCTCCGACCGCGCTGACCACACAGCTCGGAAGCCCGAACTGTGAAACATGATATGCGAAATTGGCCGGAGCACCTCCGATTTTTTTTCCTTCGGGGAGCACATCCCAGAGGGCCTCACCCATTCCGACAACTAAGTCTTTCATTATATTAAATTTTAATTTTTATTTTAGTTATTTGTCTTCCTGAAGCTCTGCGGCGTCAGAATTCGGTGACTTCATAGCGAAGCAGTAGATCAGAAGATAGGCCACACCGATAGTCATGACGGCAACCGAGCCGTTCTGACCCATGATGCCTGAGGCATAACCCATCGCGAGGGGGAAGAGTGTGCCGCCGAAGAGACCCATGATCATGAGGCCGGAGACTTCGTTCTTCTCGCCGGGAGAGTGGTTGAGAGCCTGGGCGAAGGTTACGGAGAAGATATTCGAGTTGCCGAATCCGATCAGCGCAATGCCGACATAGATTGCAGTCAGCGAGTGAGCGACGAAGAGGATGCACATAGCGGCAACCATCATCAGCACGCTGATTCCGAAGAAGATCTTGGGCTTCATCATGCGGAGTGCGAAGGCACCGCAGAAACATCCTGCCGTACGGAAGATGAAGTAGAGACCGGTCGCGAAGCTTGCCTGTTCGAGGGGGAGAGAAAGACGCTCCATGATGATCTTCGGAGCGACCGTGTTCGTGCCGACGTCAATTCCGACATGACACATGATCGAAAGGAAGCAGAGAAGGATGAACGGACGGCTGAGGAGACGAACGCATTCGATGACGCCCGAAGCCTTGTCGGGGCGTTCTTCCTGGATCGGAGTGGCCGCAAGCATTGTGATCGAGAGCAGGGAGATCACCGCGAAGATGATGAAGATCACACGCCAGCCGAGACCGAATGTCGGGAAGAGTGTCACCGCACCCCATGCCGCGAGAATCGGTGCGAGGAATGATGCGATTGCCTTCACGAACTGACCGAAAGTCAGTGTCGAAGCGAGTTTATCGGGAGAGATAAGATTGGATACGAGAGGGTTCAGTGAGGTCTGCATGATCGCGTTGCCGATTCCGAGAAGCGAGAATGCGATGAGCATCACATTATAAGAATCGCCGAAGATAGGCACACAGAGCGAGAGTGCAGTGACAATCAGCGAAATGAGTACTGTTTTCTTTCGTCCGATTTTGTTCATCACGATGCCAGTCGGCACGGAGAAAATCAGGAACCAGAAGAAAACGAGCGAAGGGAAGAGATTTGCCTGGGCATCTGTCAGGTTGAGATCTTTCTGGACATAGTTCGAGGCCGTGCCGACGAGATCTACGAAGCCCATCGCAAAGAAGCAGAGCATTACGGGGATAATCTGCATGAGGCTTGACTTGCCCGCGGCGGGTACTGTCATTTTATCATCCATGGCTATGGAAAAATATTTAAGTTAGTTTTTCAATGAATAGATCTTGAGCGAGGTCACCTTGGCTGAGCCGGAACCGGTGACGCTCAGCGTCTTGTAGGGTTCGTTCGGGAAAACGAGGTTTGTCATCACGAATTTGCCGCCGTTTCCGAAAACCTCCATGCTCGAACGGTCGATGAAGATCCGGAGAGAAATCTTGCCGTTTGTCTCGAAAGTAGGAGTGACTGTAACTGCCGGGAAGTTCTGGTTGAAGTCGACGAGGCCTGACTGAGTTCTGTCGAAGGAGAGGGTGCGTTCAGCGGCATTATAGGTCATGACGACTTTCTCACCGGCAGGATTGGCGAAGGTCAGGTTCAGTTTGGCGTTGTTCCCGGCCTCGAAATCGACGAGTACCTCACAGATTCCGTCGTTGGCAGTCGGAAGAGGGAACTCTCTGGCTTTGGAGCCGGCGCTGAATTTCGCATATTTCGTCGTCAGGTTACCTCTCATTCCGGTGAGTTCGGGAGAGGGGGCTGAAGTCAGATATATCTGGCCGTCGTTTCCGCGGAAAAGCGAGAGATCGCGGGGAAGCGTGTTGGCGCTTCTGAACTGCATGGTCGGGACATCTGCGGCATATTCCCAGTTGCTCATCCAGCCGAGTGCCGTCCGGCGATTTTCGGGAGCATCGCTCCAGGTCACGGTCGCATAGAAATCCTTGCCGTAATCCATCCATTTCGTGATGACGTTTCCATCCTTGTCGGTATCGGGAGTGAAGGTCTTTCCATCGAAATCACCGATGAAATACTGTGTACCGCTTCCTCCGGAGGGACCGTCGGGGTTGATGTTGCAGATCAGCACCCATTTTGACTTTCCTTCGCCATCTACCGGAAGTTCAAACAGGTCGGGACATTCCCATACGCCACCCTGGGCACCGAGTCCCTTGCCGAACGAGCTTTCGAGCGTCCAGTCTTTCAGGTTGTCGGAAGAATAGACGAGCATCTCGTGGTCGAGCGCATGGGCGAGAACCATGTTCCACTTCCCTATCTCGGGATTCCAGAATACTTTGGGATCGCGTGCCTCGGTTTCCAGAGTCACCACGGGGTTGCCTTCATATACCTTGAATGTCTTTCCGCCGTCGGTGCTCGAGGCTACAGACTGCATCTGGTTTGTCGATGCGCTCGTGTACATCGCGATAATCGCATCCTTTCCGGCGCCGAATGTGTTGTCACGGTCAACGACCGCGCTTCCGCTGAAGATCATTCCGAGTCCGTCTGGACGCAGGGCGATTCCTTCATCCTTCCAGTTGATGAGGTCGGTGCTGGTGGAGTGACGCCAGGACATGTTCTCCCACTTCGAGCCGTAAGGGTTATACTGATAGTAAAGATGCCATACACCGTCCTTATAGAACATTCCGTTGGGGTCGTTCATCCAGCCATACTCCGGAGCGTGGTGGAAAACCGGACGATAGCGGTTCTCGGTGTCTTCCCAGACAAACGAGTCGGTCAGCTCCATCGTGCTCCAGCAGGCATCGGCCTTGGCTTCGCGCACTGAATTGCGGCCCTGAGGAGTCACGACGTCGAGAATCACGTTGTGTCCCTTGTATGGGGTCAGGTCGAAGGGGACGGAATAGTCGACTATCGACTTCGCGAGTTTGACACGGAACGTGTCGACGATCTTTCCGTCGACGAGCACGTTGACCTTCGCGTCGTCGATGCTTTCCTGAACAGGAAGCATCAGGATGTTTCCGTTGCCTGTGACGCGGACAAGCGTGTTGGTGGTCCCGAGATGTGAGATCTCGAGACCATCTGCTGCAAAGAGATCACCAGCCATTCCGGCAGAAAGGAAGGGGATCATTACCAAAATCTTTATCTTATTCATCATTCCTAAATTGGGGCATCTTTGTTGCAATGCAAAAATACACCAATTCCGGAAATTACCCTTATAAAAAACTTTGCCACAGCTATAATTTACTCTGCATTGCAGAAATTTTATATCAAAATCACTCAAATTTGACAACTTTAATATAACTTTACGGCAATTCAAGAGCCCCTATGCTTATGAAATTCCAAAAATCTATTGTTCTGCGCTTTCTCTCTCTTCTTGCAATCGTTTTCCTGACGCTGGCGACGACTGCGTGCAAGGAGGAAAAGAAATTCCGGATCGGTGTGTCGCAGTGCAGCGATGACGACTGGAGAAAAAAGATGAATGAAGAGATCAACCGAGAGATTCTTTTCCATGAAGATGCTGAGGTTGAGATCATTTCGGCAGATGACGACCCGGCGAAACAGGCCGAGGACATACGCTATTTCGCCGACAGCGGCTTTGACATCATCATAGCCTCTCCCGTCGAAGCGGAGGCGCTGACTCCGGTTATAAAGGAAGTTTACGACCGGGGCGTTCCGGTGATTCTCTTCGACAGGGAGATAAACGGCGACTCTTATACGGCCAAGATAACCGCCGACAATGAAGGAATCGGAGCCTCGGCGGCCAGATACGGTCTCCAGATGGAGGGTAAGCCCCGGAAGGCGATCGAACTCCGCGGACTGAAGGGGTCTACCCCGGCGACCGGACGCCATGAGGGTTTCGTCAGGGAATTCACCGCCGGTGGAGGTACGGTCGTCGCTGAGGATTACGGCAACTGGAAGATGGAGGAATCCATGCCCGCGGCCGAACGGCTGCTCCGCGAGCATCCCGAGGCTGACCTTATATATGCCCATAATGACAGAATGGCGATCGGAGCAGCCGAAGCGGCGCGGAAACTCGGACGCAATGACATCCGCATCATCGGAATCGATGCCGCCCCCTCAATCGGAATAAAGGCTGTACTCGACAGCGTGATCGACGCGACGTTCCTCTACCCCCCCGAAGGACAGAGAGTTGTAAACACCGCCCTTAATATCCTGAAAGGGAAAGACTTCAAGCGAAACGAAGTGTTACCTGCCACATCGGCTGTCGATCTCACGAATGCTGACATCCTCCAGCTTCAGGACGAGACTCTTGCCCACGAGACATCAAAGATAAGGATTCTTAAGGAACAGGTCGATGACTATTGGTCCAAGCATACGGTCCAGACAATCCTGTTCTATACTTTGCTCGCCTTCCTTCTGATGATCTTTGTTTTCCTCTTCCTGACCCTGAAGGCCTATTGGATTAGGAAAAAGAACCAGGCGATTCTCGAAGACCAGAACCATGAGCTCGAAAAACAGCGGGACCTCCAGAAAAAGCTGAATGAACAGCTGAACGAGGCGACTCAGTCAAAGCTGATGTTCTTCACAAATGTATCCCACGACCTGAGAACCCCTCTGACCCTGATCGCCGAGCCGGTCGAACAGCTTCAGAAAGCAGGCAACCTGACCCCGCAGCAGCAGACGCTCATGAAGATCGCCGACAAGAATGTCAAGATCCTCAAACGTCTGATCAACCAGATACTTGATTTCCGCAAATATGAGAACGGCAAGCTGAAACTCAACCTGACGGAGACGGATCTTGTCGAGTGTGTCAGGGAATGGATAGATGCTTTCCGCGCCCTCGCCCGGAAGCGCGACATCAAGATTATCGTCGATCTTCCCGATGAGCCGATACAGATGGCCATAGACGGCGAGAAATTTGAGCGCGTTTTCTTCAATCTCGTCTCGAATGCCTTCAAATATACTCCGGACAACGGGACGATCCGTCTAAGCCTGAGGAAAGAGGGGGATAAGGCGATATTCCGGCTCTCGGACACCGGCGAGGGAATCTCGAAAGAGGATCTCGGACATATTTTCGACCGTTTCTTCCAGGTGGACCGTGTCCGTCCGAAAGGTTCGGGCATCGGACTTTCCCTGACAAAGGCATTTGTCGAGCTTCATGACGGAACGATCAGTGTGGAGAGTGAGAAAGGAAAGGGCACTGAGTTCACCGTAACTCTGAAGATAAGGCACGTCGAAGGAACAGAGGCACGCAAGTATGAATCGACGATCACTGATGAGGATGTAACAGCCGAACTGGAGAACATTGTCAGCACGGCAGATATCTCCGATGAGTCGAAACCGCTTGTGCTCGTGATAGATGACAACGCAGATATGCTCCGTCTGATCAGCGAACTGATGAGCGACACCTATAGGATTATTACTGCCCCCGACGGCAAGGAGGGAGTCAGGCTCGCAGCGAAATATGTACCCGACGCGGTTATCTGTGACGTGATGATGCCGGTCATGGATGGTCTCGAATGTTGCCGTCTGATCAAGGATG
>CAYMTQ010000017.1:0-12693 GCA_964393395.1 uncultured Sangeribacter sp. | reverse complement strand
GACGTGATGATGCCGGTCATGGATGGTCTCGAATGTTGCCGTCTGATCAAGGATGAAGTCTCGACATCACACATACCCGTCCTGATGCTGACAGCCTGCTCGATGGATGAACAGAAGGTGCAGGGCTTCGATTCGGGAGCCGACGGCTATATCTCCAAACCATTCAATTCAGGAGTACTGCGTTCAAATATCGATTCTCTGATAGCCAACCGAAGGACTATCAGGAATCTGTGGCTCAGTGGCAACGAAAGAATCTCGCGCAGGTTGACCGGCGATTCAGACCGTCAGTCTCCGGCGAAGGCCCCGGTGGCATCTCCCGCAGGAGACATTGACTCGGACTTCTATCGCCGCTTCCTCGAAATATTCGAGAAGGAAATGGGCAACGCTGACCTGAACATCGAGCATATCGCCTCACAGATGGGTCTGGGCCATTCACAGTTCTACAGGAAGATCAAGGCTCTGACAAACTACACCCCCGTCGAACTGATGAGACGGCTGCGACTCGAAGAAGCGAGGACATTGCTGACGACCGAAAAGGCCATTTCCGAAATAGCATACGAGGTCGGATTCTCCACCCCCGCCTACTTCACCAAATGTTACCGTACGGCCTTCGGAGAGACACCGACCGAGCTCCGCGAGAGACTCGGCGCCCGCTAATCCGATTTTTTCTCCGCTATATTTCAAGCAAATAGGGCGAATTTCTGCGAAAATTTCTGCAACGACTATAAAAATTTGTGACGTTCACGATTTTTATAGTCGTTGCAGAATTGTTAATATACCTTAATATAATAAGGTTCTACTTTTGCCACCGAAACAAATTCAAACCAAAAAAATCTCATGAAAAGATCACTCCTTAGTGCAATCATGATTCTGGTGGCCACGATCGCCGGCTTTGCCCAGAACATCACCGTGCACGGGTCTGTCATTTCAAAGGCCGACAATGAGCCCCTGATCGGCGCCACAGTCTACTGTGAAGCCACACACAAGGGTATCTCTACCGACATTGGCGGTGCTTTTGAAATCACGGTTCCGGCAGGTTCAGAACTTCGTTTCTCCTATGTAGGCTACAATTCACAGACTCTGGCTGCCGCTCCGGACATGCAGGTCTATATGACCGAGGACAACGCGGTCCTCGACGAAGTAGTCGTCATCGGTTATCAGACAGTCCGCAAGGCTGACTTGACAGGTGCGGTTTCTGTTATGGACATGAAGGAACCTCTTTCCGAGAACTCCGGTAACATCATGTCTTCAATGGCAGGCAAGATGCCTGGCGTCAATGTGGTTCCCTCTGCCGAACCCGGCGCCACAGGTTCAATCAGAATCCGCGGTATGTCTACGGCAAACTCTTCGAACGACCCGCTCTATGTAGTGGACGGCGTACCCGTTGACAACATCAACATCATCAACCCCGCCGATATCGAGACAATGCAGGTCCTCAAGGATGCCGCTTCCGCCTCTATCTATGGTTCGCGCGCCGCAAACGGTGTTGTCATCATCACCACGAAGCATGGCAAGGGTGACCGTCTCTCAATCAACGTCAACTATGCCATCTCTGCCCAGACAGTCGCAAAAAGATATAAACTTCTGAATGCCGACCAGTGGGGCCGCACATTCTGGCAGGCTTCTTCAAACGCCGGAATCCCGGCAGGCCTTGTTCCCGGTGCGGCTGCAATCTATGGCACCGGTGAGACTCCGGTGATCCAGCCATTCATCAACGGAAACACTAACTATCCCTCGGCCAGCACAGACTGGCAGGATGAGATCTACCGCACGGCTTGGGTGAACAACCTGACTGCTTCTGTCTCAAACAACACAGACAAGGGTTCCGCCCTCCTCTCGCTGAACTTCATCGACCAGACCGGTAACCTCAAAACTTCTTTCTACCGTCGATTCTCCGGCCGCGTGAACTCCCGCTACGACTTCAACAAGTATATTTCAATAGGTGAAAACCTTTTGGTCGCTAACTGGAAAAACCAGGGTGCGGACGTTTACGGCACACGCGGTATTCCGGCCCTCGCAATCCAGGCTCATCCCGCTCTCCCCGTGAAGGGACTTAACGGTGACTGGACAGTTCCTTTCCAGCTCGTTTCCTGTGACAAGAACAACCCGGTCCAGATGCTTGAAAACGCGAAGGACAACAACCACAGCAACTGGCGCATCCTCGGCAACGCCTTCCTCGAGGTCCGTCCTATCGACGGTCTGACCCTCAAATCGAACATCGGTATCGAGCACAGCCAGTATTTCAATCTCGACCTCAACCGCAAGGTGATGTCAAATTCGCCCAACTCAGTGAGCAGCGAATATGCCCAGGGCGACCAGTGGACATGGACAAACACCGCGAACTATGTGAAGACTTTCGCCGAAAAGCACAACATCAACGTCCTTCTCGGTACCGAGGCTATCAGCTACACATTCCGTAACCTGACCGGAAGCCGCCAGGACTACATGTTCGAAGACACAGACTTCATGCAGGTCGGCGCCGGCGCAGGTCTTCAGAACTCGGGCGGCGGCAAGGAACAGTGGAGCGTATTCTCTCTGTTCGCGAAGGCTGACTACAACTTCGATGACCGTTATCTGGTTTCATTCACGATCCGCCGCGACGAAAACTCACGCTTCGCGAAGAAGAACCGCGCAGGTGTCTTCCCCGCAGCCTCAGTAGCTTGGCGTCCGACAGCCGAACCTTTCTGGCCCGTCAACGACGCAGTCAGTGACATCAAGGTCCGCTACTCATGGGGTCAGAACGGTAACGCAAACATTCCCCCGCTCTATCCTACTTATTCCACATACGCATATCGCGAAGGAAATGCAGGCTATGACATCATGGGCACGAACAACCAGACCACTCCGGGCATCATCCTCGTCTCTACCGGTAACCCGGATCTCAAATGGGAGACCACGACCCAGAACAACATCGGTCTCGATGTGATGTTCCTCAACGGAGCCCTGAACCTCTCGGCTGACTACTACATCAAGACTACATACGACATGCTGACCGAACCGCCGGCACTCGCAGTGGCAGGTGAGAGCGCAACGATCTGGATGAACACCGGTAAGATGCGCAACACCGGCTGGGAGGTATCTCTCGGCTACCGCAGCCCCAATTACGGTGACTTCTCCTGGAATGCCAACGTGAACATCGCTCAGTATCGCAACAAACTCATCAAGCTCAACAACCGTCAGGAATTTGTCGATGGCGACTACGGCGCACGTCTGATTCCCGGACAGGCAATGGGTGTCATCTGGGGTTATGTATGTGACGGTATCTTCCAGAACGAGAAGGAAGTCGCCAACCACGCACAGCAGCCAGGCGCAGGCTTAGGCCGTCTGAAATACCGCGACCTCAACGGCGACGGTATCATCAACGACCAGGACCGTTGCATCATCGGCAATCCGAACCCCGATCTCACTCTCGGTCTGAACATCGCCCTGAAATACAAGGCCTTCACTCTCGACATGTTCTTCTCCGGCGAATTCGGTTATGACATCGTCAACGACATGCGCAACCAGCTCTGCCTGATGAGCTCCTCAAATGCAGTGACAAACCGCGGTGAGGATATCCTGAACGCATGGACTCCTCAGAACACATCGACAAACATCCCGATGGTGACTACTGACGACACCAACAATGAGGCCCGCATCTCTTCCTGGAACGTAGACAACGGCTCTTACTTCAAGATGAAATACATCAAGCTCTCCTATCAGCTTCCCGAGCGCGTAGCTAAGGCAATCGGCGGCAAGAGCATCGATGTCTTCGGTCAGGTTGAAAACGTCTTCACCGCGACCAAGTTCAAAGGTCTTGATCCCGAACTCCTTCCCGGAAAATTCGGTGTCCGTGTTGAAGATGGCGGCTGGATCCGTCCCCGCACATTCACTCTCGGCGTAAACCTTGCCTTCTAACCTCTCAGACTAATCAAAATGAAAAATTTCAAATCATATATCAGGAATACTGTTCATGCCGTGGTTTTCGGATCGCTCGCCTTCGGATCCGTTTCCTGCAACGACATGCTTGATACAAAGCCTAACGGAACATTCTCCGAGGCGCAGATCGGCAACAAAGAGGCCGTTGACCTGATGACCTCTGCATACGCCACTCTGCTTTGCCACTATTTCGGAAACAACGAGTCATTCGCCGGCCCGATCAACAACTGGGTGATCGACCTCCGCTCTGACGACGCTCTGAAAGGTGGTGACAACATCACGATGGAGGCCTATATGCACCAGCTCGAGATCGGCAACGTCATGAACGATTCGCCTATTCTCGACTTCAAGTGGAGAAACGATTTCTTCTCTATTTCACGATGCAACTCCGCAATCCGCGCCCTGAAGGCCGCAAGCAACCTTTCAGAGAAGGATCAGGCTTCGTTCATCGCCGAGATGAAGACCCTGCGTGCATACTACTACTTCGACCTCTACCGTCTTTTCCAGAAGTTCCCCTATATCGACGAGAACGACAATGCGTCTGAAGTATCGGCAAGCCGTTATAACCGCGATCAGATCCTCAGCTTCATCCTCGATGATCTGCGCGACGCCTACACCAAGCTTCCCGAAAGCCAGCCTGAAGTAGGCCGCTTCAACAAGTACGTCGCCGCCGCCGTCATGGCAAAGGTTTCTCTCTTCGTCGGAAACTGGAAGGACGTTGAGGAATATGCCGGCTATGTCATTGACTCCGGAAAGTATGAGCTCTATCCCAACTTCCTCGACATCTCGAAACCGGAACTCAACAATCAGTATGAGTCTGTGATGGCCGTTCAGTTCTCTTCGGCTGACTCGCCTAACCAGTACAACTACAACAACTGTCTGAACCTGACCTATAACTTCAAGGATGACGACCACCTCGAGACTTATTATGGCAACGGTGACGACTTCTATCTCGCTTCGCAGGACCTCGTGAACGCTTTCCGCACGGATGCCAACGGTCTCCCCTATCTCGACGGAACCCAGAATTCGGAGAACATCGACAAAGCCGACTATGCAGGCAACGTCGACCCCCGTCTGGACTTCACGCTCGGACGTATCGGAATGCCCTGGCGCGGAATAGAATACACCGAGAACTGGTGCCGAAGCCTCGCTCTCTACGGCCAGTATTCAGGCAAGAAGCCTTATCCCTCGCCCGACAGCCCCTATGTCGAGACAGGTATCGTACCCTGGGGTGCTTCTTCGCTCAACTACATCATCATCCGTTATGCCGACGTGCTCCTGATGAAAGCCGAAGCGCTGATCGAGCAGAATAAAGATCTCGAGCAGGCCCGCCAGCTTATCAACAGCGTCCGCACGAAAGCTGCCCGCTCTGTCGATCCCTCCTACACTCCGGTCGATATCAACCCGATGAAGGCCCACTATGCCGTCAGCAATTATCCCGCGACCGGCTGGTCTCAGGACTACGCCCGCAAGGCTCTCCGCCATGAGCGCCGAATCGAGCTCGCAATGGAGGGTCACCGCTGGTTCGACCTTCTCCGCTGGGGAACAGCTGTCGAGACTGTCAACAAATACTATCAGTTCGAGACTCAGTTCCAGCCTTATTACAGCGGTGCTCACCTTTCGGAATCTGACCTCTATTTCCCGATTCCGCTCAATCAGGTCGAGAACGCAGGTGATCTTTACAAATAATCTCACTCAGCAGAAATAAATAAGAGACAATGAAAAAGATACTCATATATGGCCTCTTCTTCCTGATGGCTTCGGCAGGTGCATCGGTTCTCACCGGCTGTTCCGAATATGAGCCCACGGGCTATACCGAAGTGGCAGGACTGGCAAAAGTTTCAGACCTCAAGGCCGAAGTTTCAGACCGTGTCGTCAAGCTGACATGGAATCTTCCCAATGCGGCCGACATCACCGGTGTTCAGGTCTTCAAGAACAATAACCGGGAAAACCCGGTTACTCTCGATGCAACCGCAACATCATACGATTACATCCACCAGCCGATGGGCGAGGAAAACCTCTACACGGTCCGCGTTCTCTACACCGACAATCACGTCTCGCAGGGTGAATCAGTCTATGCGACTGTTCCCGTCGAGACTCTCCCCGGTGTGACGGATCTGACATCGTCTGTCGATGGCCGCACAGTGACTCTGAAGTGGAAACTGCCTGAGGCTGAGAAAAGCCAGATCACCGGCATCCGCGTGATTGCCGACGGCGAAGTCGACAACGCCACAATCATCGAGGGCGCAGTCGACGGATGCGAACTCAAGGGTCAGCCCATCGACCGCACGATCGAATATACCGTCGAAGCGATGTATGACGAGGTTTATGCTTCTGAAGCCGCTAATATCAAGGCAACCATTCCTTATATCGCTCCGAAGCTCTGCTATCTGATGACAGAACAGTCGATCGCAGGTCTCCCCTCTGACGACGAAATGGCGGCAGCGACATGGTTTGTCTCTCAGCCCGACACGGAGCTGATCTATCCCGACCAGATCAACGACCTCGACGCCGACATCTATTCCGTAATCTGGATTGAGATCGACCGCAACGGTCTCGAACTCGGTTGGCAGAATCTCCCCGCCTCACTCGTTTCTGAGGAGACTATCGCCGCTCTCAAGGCATATTCCGCACGTGGCGGCTCGCTCTTCCTCGCTAACATGGCCACTCAGCTGACAGTTCCTCTCGGAATCGTTCCTGAGAATATGGCTCCGACAGTCTACGGAAATGGAGACGGTGGCTCAGGTGACGACATCTGGACAATCAACCCCTATCTGGGATGGATGTTCAAGGACAACAACGAGCAGGGCTTCTATGACCGCACAGCACACGCTATCTTTAAAGATTGTGTCTTCGAAGTGCTCAACGGCTATCCCTACGCTTCGCTTCCTCTGATCGGCCCCGGCCAGCGTGAAGACCACAACTGTCTGTGGGACTGCAACCTCTACGGTCGCGGTGATTATGCTGATGTTATCCGCAATTTTGAAATGACGACCAACTCTCTTGTTCTCGCGACATGGGGTCAGGTTCAGGACCACTGTATCGCAGGTCTGGTTGACTTCAACGCCAACAGCGAGCATGGCCGTTGCGTAGCGATGGGTCTCGCGGCCTACGAATGGAATCAGAATTCCGGACCGAACATCTATCAGCACAACATCGAACAGCTGACAACGAACATTCTGAATTATCTGAAATAAGTGCAATTGACATAAGTGCCCATCGTCGGTACTTATAGGATTAGGTCTACAATAGGTTATATAAGTTGAGACACGGGTATGCCGGACGATGGCATACCCGTGTTTTTTGACCCATAGGTCATATTTTTGGGGCGTGTAGGCGGGCGCTTATGAATTCTTGACAGACGTTGACGAATTTTTTATAGGAAAGTCAAATTTTATCAACTAATTTTGCACCGTTCGATCCCGCCAAAACAATGAAAAACAAAAATTTCCTTACTTACTTTTTATTATTGTCTATCGCCTTGGCAGGCCACTCGGAACGGATCCTTCATATCCCGATGGATCTCAAGACCGGAGGCCTGCTCGAGGAGAAGGCATCCGGAAAAAAACTGGCCGTAAACGGCTCCCGGGATCCGGAAAATTTACCCGGTGCAAAAGGACAGGCTCTGCGCCTCGACGGCTTTTCGTCTTTCGCAAAAGGCAATGCGGCTTCAGATCTCGATCTTCAGAAAGCAACCTTCGGACTGTGGGTTGCTCCGGAAACATATCCTATCGTGAAACATGACACCCCCGACCGCGGCCGGATCCTCATGGGAGGTACGCTCTCCAATTCGGCCAAGAAAGGATGGGGGTTCACTTTGGGATACACCGGCGACTACGCCTTCGAAGCATATTCGGGTGGCTGGAAAGTCGAAATTGTCGCGAAAGATCTCCTGCCGACATATTCATGGAGTCACCTCGTCGCCGTCTGTGACGGCCAGGCAGGTACCGCCAAGCTATACAGAAACGGCACACTCGTCGGCGAAGGAAGATGTATGGCTATCAGCAACGGCCAGGGTCAGGTCTTCATCGGCAAGGGCGAGGAAGACGAGAAAAGCGGCCCGTTCTATCTCAACACGTTCAATGGACTCGTCGATGAGCTCGAAGCATTCGACACCCTTCTCAGCGAAAACGATATAAAAGTTTATCAGGCTGAAAATCCTGCCGACCTTTCCATTCCACGCTCCCGCTTCTCGGGCCAGCGTCAGAGACCGGTGTTTCACGGAATGCCTGCGGCCAACTGGACCAACGAAAGCCACGGAATGCTCTATTCCGACGGTAAATTCCACCTTTTCTTCCAGAAAAATGCGAACGGCCCCTATATGTCCCGTCTGCATTGGGGTCATCTTTCCTCAGAAAATCTATATGACTGGAACGAGGAGAAGATTGCGATAATGCCGGGAGAGGCCTACGACATAAAGGGATGCTGGAGCGGCCACGTCTTCGTTGACCCGACTGTCGGCGAGGGAAAGCCGACCGCAATTTATACCGGGGTGGATTATGTGCGTGCCTACATCGCGAGCGCCACAGCCGGCGACGCTGACCTTTCGGAATGGACAAAGAATACATCGAACCCCATCATCAACGGCAAGCCTGCCGGTCTCTCTGACGATTTCCGCGATCCGTTTTTCTTCCGTAGCGGAGACAAGGCCTTCATAATCGTGGGCTCATCCAAAAACGGTGTGGGAACGACGACGCTCCACGAATATAACCCGACAAGCGGGACATGGAGCAATGACGGGCGCCTGTTCTTCACAGGCACCGACAGCGAAAGCTGCGGAACATTCTGGGAAATGCCGAATGTCACAAAGATGGAGAACGGCAAATGGCTCTTCACCTGTACTCCGCTGAACACCAAGAACGGTGTGCGGACCCTTTACTGGACCGGAGACATTTCCTCTGACGGCACTTTCATCCCTGATGCACAATCCAAAGAACCGCGTGGCGTCGAGCTTATCAGCAAGGAGGGTTACGGTCTTCTCTCACCTACCATAATCAAACATGAGGATAAGATCATTGCTTTAGGAATTGTTCCCGATAAGCTCAGCGGCACCGACAACTATAATCTCGGTTGGGCTCACACTTATTCTTTCCCTCGCGAATGGTCGATCGGAAAGGACGGAGCTTTGTCGCAGAAGCCCTTCGAGGGCCTGAAAGATCTTAGATCGGCAAAGCTTCATCAGTCATTTGAAAACCATGATCTGAACGGTGCCGTTTCTTTCGACGGTGTTTCAGGAACGCGTATGGAAGTCTGCGGTGAATTTGAGGTCGGAAACTCGCCATTCGGATGGCGTCTGCTCAAGAATGCTTCGGGGGCTGCCGAAATTTCATATAATCCTGCATCAAATCAGCTTACGGTCGATCTCACATCGGTCAACAAGATGCCGAATGACACGCGCATCTACAACGGAATTTATCAGGCTGTTCTTCCGGAACGTCCCGCAATGGGGAGCGTGATGAAAATCAATGTGTTTCTTGACGGCTCTATCCTCGATATCTTTGTGAATGACCGCTGGGCAACGTCGATCCGTGTTTTCCCGACCGATAACGACGCAAACGGAGTCGAGGTATTCGGAGAAGGCTCTACACGCCTTGTCAAGGGTGACGCCTGGGTACTCGAATCGGACGCACATCCTGCATCGGTCGATTCACCGGTCTGCGATTTTCCTATCGACGAAAAATATTATGACCTTCAGGGCCGTCAGCTGACGGCTCCTGATCCCGGTCAGATTTACATCGCCGGCAACCGCAAGTTCGTTAACCGCTGAAAGGCTTCAGAGTTTGCCGAAGATGGCGCGGAGGCGGAGCTTGATGACACCGAGAACGGCTTCGCCGAAAATCGAAGAGTTCATCTTCGAGGTGCCCAGCTGACGGTTGACGAAGACAATAGGTATCTCAACAACCTTGAATTTCTTTTTCCAGGTCTTGAATTTCATTTCAATCTGGAACGCATAGCCCTTGAACTCGATCTTGTCGAGATCAAGGGTTTCAAGTACACGGCGGCGGTAACATACAAATCCGGCGGTTGAGTCGCGCAACGGCATCCGGGTGACGATCCGGACATAGGCCGATGCGAAATATGACATGAGGACACGACCCATCGGCCAGTTGACCACATTTACTCCTGAAACATAACGTGATCCGATGCTCAGGTCCGCATCGCGGTCCTTGCACTCATGATAAAGCTTGGTGAGGTCATTCGGGTTGTGCGAGAAATCGGCGTCCATCTCGATGATGAAGTCATAACCTCGCTTGAGCGCCCACTTGAAGCCGTGGATGTAAGCCGTTCCGAGACCGAGTTTTCCGGTTCTGCACTCGAGGTTTATCCGGCCGGGATATTCAGCAGAGACATTGCGTACGGCGTCGGCAGTTCCGTCCGGCGAACCATCGTCTATCACCAGCACATCGAACCCGTCGGGAAGAGCCATCACGGTGTGAAGCATCTTCTCTATATTCTCTATCTCGTTGTATGTCGGAATAATGACCAGTACGTCACTCATGTTCACATGTTTTATACCGCAAAGATAGCAAATATTTCTATATCCGCTCACCGTACAAGACGTTTCTCAGAATTTCGCCGCGAAAGAACGAAGACAACACCACCGGAATGTGTTTTGTCTACTATGTTAGAGCCCATATAGACTCAAGTTCTGCAACTGGTCGTCCGATTATCTCAGCTACCTGTGAAGGACTCATGCCATTTGATTTCAATCTATTTACGATTTCTTTCAGCATGCTCAATTTCCCCCTTTCAATTCCTTTTTCAATTCCTTTCCTAAGCTGCATCTCTCCGTAGTATTCCATCCCTTCACGATCCTCTTCAAGTTTCAGACGAGACTGACCATAGGTTACCAGTTCCTCTGCCGCCAGACTTCCTTTATCTGCAGCATCGAATAAATCGTCAAACATTGGGTAATCTTTAACCTTATCTTCCATATCCTCCATATTTTTTATTAAAAACAACCACCTTTCAACATCATCCTTACATTCATCAAAAGAATTGCGCCTCATGCACTTCAAGTCTAAAAACAACATTTCCAATTTATCGGAAAATATCTTATTGCTGTCTACGTCCATCAGACAGACGCGAGTCATGAGTTTATGTTTTTGATCAACCATGTGGAAATCCATCACAAAAACACCATATACACGATCAAAGCGATAACGCTTACCTCGCCGGATCTGATTAAGGATTCCATGAGAACAATAGGCAATCGCTCTTTCTGAGAAGGTAGGCTGAATCGTGCGTTGCATCTCAATGATAATATGCGAACCATCCGATGCAGTGCAATAGATGTCGAAAACCATCCTCTTCCCTTCTTCCACAAACGGCAGCTGTTCTTTGTCTCGAAATTGTACGTCTATGATTCTATCTTTACCTTCGAGCACCGCATTGAGAAATTTGATCAAGACCTTCTTGTTCTCTTCTGACCCGAACACCTTTTTAAAGGCGAAGTCGGTAAGGAGATTCATGTAACGTGGCTTCATCATAATTCAATTCAATGACATCAATGTTGTGTCTGCGAATATAACAAAATATCGTGTAAACTACAATATGAATCGTTTTTTTACTGAATCATTGATGAGAGGGGCTCTTTGACGAAATGAGGTAAATCAGAAGATGACGTTGTATTTCCGGAGGAGGTCGACGGGATGATATGATTCCTTGGCTCTCTTCAGGCCTTCGTCGCCTGCGGCATCCTCGCGGTTGATGAAGCGGATCTCAGGATGGCGGGTGCACACATCTTTTGCAAAGGCGTTGTTGATCATCTCATAACTGCCGTCATAACCTCTGAGTGCCTTCTCGACGTGGATGAACAATGTGTCCCCCTTGATATCGCCGATCGTGTAGGCACAGACGGTTCCGTCTCCGACACGAAGGATAGCCGCCTCGAGATTCAAGTCGCCCTCAGCCACACGCTGAATCAGCCGACGCGAAAGGTTGCGCTCGACAGCCGCCATCTCGGTGTCGTCTGCCTCCTGTTCAAATGCGTCCATCATCACGAGAGCATCAGCGGCATTCTCTGCCGTCAGCGGCTCAAGTTTCCAATCAGGATAAAGGCTGTTGAATTTGTTGACATGATTTCTTTTCTTGCCGAGCTTCTTTCCTGACAGTGAAGCAAGCTTATCAGCTTCATATAGATAATCGGCCCAGTCTTCAAGCTCGTCAATCGATTTGGCGCCCAATGCTCTGAGATCTTCAATGGCATATTCAGGTACTGCCGAAAGTTCCGGCGAGATTCCGTTGATTCTGCAATAGGAGATGATCATCTGTATTGCCCTCGACAACGGCATCGGACCGACGGGAAGCGAGAAAGCCGGCTTTGTAATGTCGTCTTCGACCAGCCCTTTGATGAAGAGTGTGTCTTCGACAATAGCATATTCATATTTGAAATAGTCAACCCACATAAGCAGCCCGGCATATGAGAAATCTGTCGTACGGCCCGGCTCATTCTTCAGGATCGGCCAGATTTCGCTCATGGCCTCCGGAGTTACAGGACGGAAATGAAGCATAGCTCCACAAAGCATTTCATTCATCAGCAGGCCCACCTGCCTGAGGCTTTCAGGGACCCTGAGTTTAGGTATCGATATAGTTCTTGCGGTTTCCATAGTGTGTTTTTCATAATTTAATTCTAACACTATAACGCCCTACAGTCACACATGGTTTGAAAAACGCGGAATCAAAAAGAGGCCGTGTCATTAAATTGACACAGCCTCGCGGATGGTGACTCCTACAGGATTCAAACCTGTAACCTTCTGATCCGTAGTCAGATGC
>CAYMTQ010000016.1:0-29118 GCA_964393395.1 uncultured Sangeribacter sp. | reverse complement strand
TTATTTTTTGTGCAGCCTCGATGCAACGGCCATTAGCCGTATCCATCAAATCCGCATATGTCAGTATTGCCGGAGTTACATTCGAAGCATTTTCTCCAGCCCAGAATTTCTCATATACGGTAATGTCTCCTTCTGTTTCAGGAATAACTGCACCGGTTTTCATAAAGATTGCGGCAGGGACATTTGTATATATGGTAAACTCTCCCGGAGTAAGAAATCCATCGGTAAGGGCAGCAGCTGGTTCCCCTCCCCATATCATACCTTCGGGGAGCGTCATTTCCTTCCAGTTCCTACGTTTTTCCTCATCGCGGAATGCAAAACGTGTCTGCAATAGTTTGGGTTTAAGAATCTGCCCATAGTTAGTTGCCCAGAGCATCAGCAGTCTGTCGGCATTCGTGAGAAAGCGTTTGTTACCTTCAACACGTGCGAATTGCTGATAGATCAAACCGTCTATTATATTCTTGACAGTTCCGATTGCCACACCCGTTGCATCCATTATGTCACGGTAAGGACGACCAATATTTTTCTTATCCAATAGTAGATAGAAAATCACTTTAAGCCCTTTCTCCAGAAATATAGGATAGGCTTTTGGTATATTTTCTTCAATCGGCTTTTCTCCTTTGTTGGCAAGCATCAGCACTACATTTCCATTTTTTTGCTGATACTGGATATTGAAATTTCCTGCACAGTCCAATATATTGACATCCGGAACTTTTGCAAGTTCCAGCATTTTTGGCGTAGCGTTAATCGTTACATAAAGAATCCGTGTCTCCTTGTCAGCAGGAAGGCATTTGTCCATCAAATCCCCAAGCGTAAGGTTTGGCTTAACAACACACCGGAAACGTTTACCCATTAAGTTAAGGCAAGGAACATCATCGTCATAATCCACCGTGGCTTTCTCTTGATAAAGATTGCCGTTCAACGCAGCAACGGCCCTATATAATATTTCCTGATTGCTCATTTGTTCAATTATTATAGGATGTTCAATGTTATTGATCACTACCAAGTTAATGAACAAATCTGAAATAACCAAACTTTTTGTTCAAAATTTTATATTTGTTCAATCATATTGAACAATGCGGTTTTATTGAACATACAAACAAAACGACAGGAAGAGTGGTGACGGTGCTATCACTCCACCCGTCGCCTGATTTCGTGAGGCTGTCTAACAATAATTGTTAGACAGCCTCTTCTGCGTTTTACCGCTTTATTAAGTGACCCCCGGTGGCGCTCGAACCCACGACCCAATGCCAATTAACAGACACGGTGAGGCATTTGCTTTAACAACGAAAGAGAGATAATCTTGCGACTATCTCTCTCTTTTGTGACCCCGGTGGGGCTCGAACCCACGACCCAATGATTAAGAGTCATTTGCTCTACCAACTGAGCTACGGAGTCTCGGTCTTTTTGTGCTCGCAGAAGGTTATCTCCCGTTTGCGAGTGCAAAATTAGCTTTTTTTTTCTTCTCAGCCAAATTTTTTCGAAATTATTTTTCCAAAATTTCAGATTCCGCCAATGAGATTCCCGAGATGACGCCATAAACAGGGTGGTATGGTGCGACCCAGAGCTGCCGCCAATCCCCAGCGCCAGTCAACATAAGCATAACGAGGCCTACGTACTATGGCTCGTATTATCTGACCCACAGCATAGTCCAGCCTCATCTCCATCGGATATTTCCTGTCAGGATCCAGAAGTGGTGTGCGGATCCAACCTGGACGGATGTCCGTCAGGGTAATATCCTTTTTCTCTTTCTTTATCTTCTGATCAAGAGCCTCAAGATAGGTGTAATCAAATCTCTTCGACGCACTGTAGGCCGCCAGATCTCCGATTCCGCGCACTCCTGCTACTGATGTCAGCGCAACAATTGAGCCTCCTTCCGGACGTTCTGAAAAGTACCTGTAGGCAGCTGCTATCATCCTTACGAAACCTGTGCAGTTGGTATTGACCACATCGGCTTCAAGATCCGGATCGAGATTTTCATTGCGATGACCTATTCCGGCTATATGAACATATATATCCATTCCTCCGAGCTTATCTATCAGCTCAATAAGATGGGCCGGAGCAGTAGTTGTCGTGACGTCTATCGCGGAATATTCGACAAAATCGGGATATTTCTTCTGCAATTCATGAAGTACATGTGTTTTCCGGGCCGCAAGGCCTACCCGCACTCCACGT
The DNA here is from genome assembly GCA_964393395.1 of uncultured Sangeribacter sp. GTDB lineage: Bacteria > Bacteroidota > Bacteroidia > Bacteroidales > Muribaculaceae > Lepagella. The sequence goes on along the minus strand of CAYMTQ010000016.1, from coordinate 26,943 downwards.
GATGCAAATGCTTCGGCAACAGCCAGTCCTATGCCGGACGATGCACCGACTATTACAATCTTTTTCATATTCCTATAACGTCACCACCCTTCATTCAGTTCTAAGAGCCCATTTCATAAAAAATTAAGGTCGCCCAAAACAGGTATTTTCGTATCCTTCAGACTTCAGATCGAGTCGCTGGCGTACTATACTTATTCTACTATACCTTTTCTTAAAGAAGTAACAGACGAAGATAGCTGCCAGAGGGCTATGCCTCCGCTGACAGCCACATTGAGACTGTGTTTAGCTCCGTGCATGGGAATTTCGAGCACAATGTCGGCCATGTCTACCACTTCCTGTGCCACTCCCGAAACTTCATTACCAAGCACCAGCGCATAGCTCTCTCCGTCTTTAGCTCTGAATGAGTCCAGAGGGATGCTTCCATGAACCTGTTCAAGCACACATATCCTCCAACCTGCCTTCTTCAGCTGGCGGCACTCTTCCACTGTATCGTCCGAATGACGCCAGGAGACGCTTTCCTCTGCCCCGAGAGCGGTTTTCGACAATTCAGGATGAGGAGGAATGCCTGTTATTCCGCAACATATCACTTCCCTGACGGCGAAGGCATCGGCCGTACGCATCACTGACCCTACATTCTGCAGGGAGCGCACATTGTCGAGCACGACCGAAATAGGAAGTTTCTCAGCGGCAACAGCCTCTTCAACACTTTTCAGAGTGAGTTCGACAGTTGTTTTCTTTTTCATGGAAATTTAGGGAACATCTGCGCTTTTTCCTTTCCTATAAGTTGGGAGTCATAGAAGTAAGACCTCTTCTGCGAAATCCTCAGGAAAGGGCCAGCATGCGTTCTATCGGACGCAGAGCGCGTTCGGCTATTTCGGGATCTACCTTGATCTCCGGCTTCAGGTCACGCAGGCAGTCGCGGAGTTTCACGAGGGTATTGAGCTTCATGTAGTCACATTCGTTACATTGACACTCTGCATCCTCGGCCGGAGCGGCCATGAAATTCTTTCCGGGACATTTACGCCTCATCTCGAAAAGAATTCCACTTTCAGTAACCACAATGAAGTCCTGCGCCTCATCTTTTTCTGCGAACTCAAGAAGAGCGGCAGTCGAACCTACCTTGTCGGCTATCAGCTGAAGCGGGCGTCTGCATTCAGGATGAACAAGAATCTTCGCTCCCGGATGATTCTTTTTCATTTCAAGAATACGGTCGAGCGAGAAGCGGTCATGAACATGACAGGCTCCGTTCCACAGAAGCATCTCGCGACCTGTGACACTATTTATGTATCCTCCGAGATTCTTATCAGGTCCGAAGATGATCTTTTCGTCGGCAGGCAGGGAGTCTATCACCTTCCGGGCGTTTCCGGAAGTGACAACAATATCTGTCACCGCCTTCACCGCAGCCGAGGTGTTGACATAGCTGACAACGGTATAATCCGGATGATCGGCTACAAAACGGGCAAATTCTTCCGGATCGCAGCTGTCTGCAAGCGAGCATCCTGCATTACTGTCCGGAATGATGACAGTTTTGTCCGGACAGAGAATCTTGGCAGTCTCGCCCATGAAATGGACTCCGCACATAACGATCACATCGGCATCGATCTTCTGGGCCTGACGGGCAAGAGCGAGCGAATCGCCTATGAAATCAGCGATCTGCTGGATCTCGTCGCGTTGATAATAATGGGCCATAATGACAGCATTCCGTTCTTTCTTGAGCCGCAGGATCTCCTCCTTCAACTCCTCCTGCCTTTTTTCGGCCGGAGAGATGTCAGCACCATTTTTCATTTTATATTTTCAGATATAATAAAAAGATCTTAAGATTAAAAAAGAAGAATAACATCAACAACTCCTGTAGATAACATACAATAAGTTTTTCCAAAAAAATTTGGAAGTTTGGGTTATCGACGTTTCCGGCAGTTTTATCTACCGTTTGTCTACAGGTGGCTCTGCTCATTTTCAGCCCGATGTGGACTTTATCGACAGAAACGAGTTTGTTTGCAAAGATAGACAAAATTATGTTCACAGGGGTGTGAAACTGTAGAAAAAGGGTCGGAAACCTGCTTCTGGTGATGTAGAAAACTTCTCTTCACGAGATGAAAAATAAATTTGGAAAAATCAGATCTATTCTGCTTAGTTTTTTCAGTGTGATATCAAAATCAGCGACTTATAAACTTATGATTTAATTATCAACGCGTTTTCTACATCTTTCCTACAGCATGCCGACAGCTTTTGTACAACTTATCTACAGGTTGTGAACATTGACGCGTTGCGTTCAAGACAGCTTGCCTATGGACGCAAATCCACCCGGCTTCTTCTTTTTTAAGAAAGAGAACTTTTGGTGGGACAGTAGATGAAAGGTTGGAAAAACGGCAAAAATCGCTTAAAATTGGTTGGAAAAACGGCAAAATTTACTTAAATTTGGTTGGAAAAACGGCAAACGTTTGTTTAAATCTCTAAATTTCAGCATATTATGTTATATAGAAAACTTACTCAATATATAGAAGACTATTATGCCTTGTCAAACCGTGCCCTATTGTTAACGGGAGCCCGCCAGACAGGCAAGACATTTTGAAGAGCGGAGCATTAGATACTTGATTATGGGAGATGAGATTAAGACTCTGTTCAACAAAAAAATTTTGTATCTTTGCAGAGGCTGAAACAGTCTCGGGGGGAGGAGTGACTCAGTTTCTTTCTGAAGAGAATTTTTCAGTCGGGAGACACATCCTAAAAGACGGGAAACATATCCCTTAATGTGGATATATGGTCTCCGATAATTAAGGTAACTTACCTACAAAATATTTAAATAAAACTAACCTGAAAAACTTTGGAGAAGCAGTTGCCTCTCCCATATTACAACATGATGGAAATGAAAAAATTTCTTGTTGCTTGCATGGCTCTCGGGAGCCTGTCGGCCGGCGCGACATATATGGAAGCTCCGGCAATGGACGATCCGCAGATCGAAATTCCGGATTCAACCGGATTCACCTTTACGGATGTGAAAGTGATCCGCACCACTCCTGTCAAAGATCAGAACAAATCCGGCACATGCTGGAGTTTCTCGGGCACTTCGGTCCTTGAGGACGAGGTGATGCGCCACGGCGGACCTGAACTGGATCTTTCAGAGATGTGGACTGTCCGCAATTGTTATATTGACAAGGCGAAAAAATATATCCGCACAGGTGGCAAAATCAATTTCGCACAGGGCGGATCGTTTGCCGATGTTCTCCACAGCACCAAAAACTATGGAGCCATCCCCGAAGAAGCCTACGCAGGCCTGAATTATGGAGAGAAGAAACATGCCCACTATGAGATGGCCGCCGCTCTCGAGGCTTATCTTAAAGCTGTGAATTCAAACCCGAACAAGAAGCTGACAACTGCGTGGCTTCCCGGATATATAGGTATCCTGGACGCTTATCTCGGTCCGGCTCCCGAGACATTCACATATAACGGAAAGACATATACTCCGCTTCAGTTCGCAAAGGAGATGGGGATCAATGCTGATGATTTCATCAATGTCACCAGCTACACTCACCATCCTTTCTATGAACCTTTCGCAATCGAAATCTCGGACAACTGGCTTTGGTCCCAGAGCATGAACGTGCCTATGGATGAACTGAAACAGATAGTTGACAACGCACTGGAGAACGGTTACACTGTCGGCTGGGCCGCCGATGTCAGCGAGGGCGGTTTCAAATGGCGCAAAGGTTATGCGGTGCTTCCCTTGCCGGTCAACGAAGAGGACCTTGACGGAACAGAGCTGAGCCGCTGGGTGCAGCTTTCGGACAAGGACCGTCAGGACAAGCAGTTTGATATCAAAGGTCCCGTGAAGGAGAAGGCAGTAACTCAGGAAAGCCGTCAGGAGGCATTCGACAATCGTGAGACTACCGACGATCACGGAATGACAATCGTCGGTATCGCCACAGACCAGGAGGGCAACCGGTATTATAAGGTGAAGAATTCCTGGGATACCAACCAGCTCTATAACGGTTTCATTTATGTCTCCGAGCCCTACTTCCTCGAGAAAACCATCAACGTGATGGTCAACAAGAATGCGATTCCGAAATCAATCTCGAAGAAATTCGCAAGTAAATAAGCAGGCCAAAGAACGAAAAGCAGTGCCCCCTGCTTCGGAAGTTGATTCAGTTCCGAAGCAGGGGGCACTCTTTAATAAGCAGACGTACTGCTTAGGACGTTATCTGATATAAGACCTTATCTATTTAGCTACGTATTATTTAGCTACTTATGTTGTCCCTTATTGTTTTCTGAGAGATTCAATCTCCTGCGTCAGCCGGATAAAATCCTCGACACCGAGGCGTTCGGGGCGAAGGGAGAGTACAGGATCTTCGCGGAGAGCCGAATCCGGTGGAATCATTCCGGCGAGGGAATTGCGCAGGGTTTTCCGGCGTTGTCCGAAAGCTGTCTTCACGACCGTCTTGAAAAGCCGTTCGTCACAACCGAGGGATTCGCGGTCGTTTCGTGTCAGCCGGAGGACTCCGCTCTGGACTTTGGGCGGCGGGGAGAAGACATTCGGCGGAACGGTGAACAGATATCGGCAGTCATACCATGCCTGAAGAAGAACGGAGAGAATACCGTAGACCTTTCCCCCGGGAGACGCGCAGATTCGTTCGGCGACTTCTTTCTGGAGCATGCCTGCGACAACAGGTATCTTTTCACGATTTTCAAGAACCTTGAAAAAAATCTGGGAAGAGATATTATAGGGATAGTTGCCGATCAGCACCATTTCGCCTTCTGCTATTTCCGAGAGATCAAGCTTCAGGAAGTCACCTTCGATCACTTTCAGATCCGGCATTTCCTTTGCGAGATATTCGACGCTCTCCCCATCGAGTTCGACAGCCGTCACATCTTTTCCTTCCTCAACGAGAAAGCGGGTGAGGACACCCATTCCCGGGCCTATTTCGACGACGGGCAGGTTGTTCCATACCGTGGCGCGTCCGTCGGGCTCTTCCCCTTCCTTACCGGCCTCTTTGGCGAGAGCCTTCTCCAGTTCGGGAAGAGAAACAGTCCGGGCTATTTTTGAAGCTGTCCCGAGATCAGTCAGAAAATGCTGTCCGAGAGCTTTCTTTGCTTTTACCTGCATAATGAGATACTTTATTATGAGACGGTCTGCGGATGAAAGACAGTCTCATTCGATTGAACGGCACAGATACAAAGAATGTTCAGCGTGTCAGCATCGAAGAGAGTATCTTCGCGTTGGCTTTATTTGAAAACAGGGCTGCGAGAGTTTCGCGTCTTTTGTTAAGGCTTTCGACAGAAGGGAGGGTGCCGATGGCGTTTCTGATGAATGCGACCTGACTTTCGGGTGTGTCAGCTCTCTCACACAAAGGAGAGAGACGCGGATCGTTCAGCATCGGAGTGTTGGCCAGGACATGTCCCCGGGCATATCCGAGAGCTGTGATGAGTTTGAGCTTCATTCCCGTTGACTGGAAAGTCAGCATGAGATTGATTGTCGCTCTTTCGGTCAGGGCCTGCATCAGTGAAGCCGATATATCGGCCATCATCCTTACCTGTGGATATTTAGCGGCCATTTCAAGTAGGCCCTTGTCCGGTCCTTTTCCGGCAATGACGACGGGAATCCCCGGATCCAGCTGCGGAACGATATTTTTCAGGATATATCGGACGGCCTTCGCATTCTCCGGCACGGCAAGATTGCCGTTATAAAGGATAAAATGTTCCTCCGGAATCCGGCGGAGTTCTTCTGCTGTCGGATTTGCAGGATTCCCTTCCGAGAAGAAACAGCCGACGGTTTCGGACGGGACTTCAGGATAATGGATCTGGAAATGACGGCGGTCGTTTTCGGTTATTGCCGCAATTCCCTGGGCATGTCTGAGGACCTTTTCGTAGTTTGATAGCTTAAGAGCTTCGAGGAAAAAGAAAGCTTTTTTAGGAAGGGAGTGTGAGGCATGACCGAGCAGACGGTAATAGTCATGCTCGACATTGTGGGTGCGGACAATCTTATGTTTGTCTGCCAGACGCGGATTGTCGAGAAATGCGCATGTGTGGAGCCCTTCGAAAAGAATCGGGGCTCCCGGAGGGAGCGCGGCGAGACGTTTGATAAGGAGGGAATTGCGTCTCGACTCAACAATAAACGGGGTCTTCGAGAGCAGCTGCATCAGATTCCGCGGACGCTGGTAATAATAGACTTTTTCGGCTATTTTTTCAAGTTCCGGCGCGTCTTTGCGGTTGCCGTAAAGAAAAGTGTGTAATGTGATCCGCCACCCTGCTTCCTTGAGAGCGACCAATTTATAATACACATCGATCACACCGCCATAATCGGCAGGCCACGGAACGTCAAAGCAGACTACATTTAGATCCATTTGTTTTCTCCGGGACGGAATGCGGGAGAGGGTGCTGAGGAACCGGTTCCCCAGCACCCTTCCGGTCTTTCAGACTGTGAGAATTTCTTTTTCTTTCTCGGCGAAAATTTCGTCGATTTTTTTCATGTATTTGTCGTGAAGTTTCTGAACGTTGCCCTCGGCATCCTTCTCGACATCCTCGCTCAGGCCGTTCTTGATCTCTTTCTTGAGGCCGTCGATTGCCTCACGGCGGGCATTGCGGACCGAAACCTTGGCATTTTCAGCTTCGCCCTTGCATTGTTTGACGAGAGCTTTGCGGCGGTCTTCGGTCAGTGGCGGAATTGCGAGGCGGATGACTTCGCCGTTGTTTTCGGGTGTGATTCCGAGATCAGAATTGATGATTGCCTTTTCGATCTCCTTGAACATGGATTTCTCCCAAGGGGTGATGGCGATTGTGCGTGCGTCGGGAACAGAGACGTTTGCAACATTAGAGATGGGGGCCTGTGAACCGTAATAGTCCACACGGATGCCGTCCAGAAGACGGGCCGAAGCTTTTCCGGCGCGGATGCGCGAGAGAGTATCGTCGAGATATTCAACTGCGAGCTGCATGGCGTCGCCCGCGTTGTCGAGGTATTCCTTGACTTCCATGATATTATATTTTATTTGATATGAATCAGTAAACGAGTGTGCCGACGTTTTCTCCGTCAATCATCTTGCGGAGATTGCCCTCAATGTCCATATTGAAAACATAGATCGGCATATTGTTTTCCTTGCAGAGGGCGGTCGCAGTGAGGTCCATCACCTTGAGGCCGCGTGAGATCACCTCGTCATAGGTTATGCGGTCAAATCTGACGGCATCGGGGTCTTTCTCCGGATCGGCGGTATAGACACCGTCAACGCGGGTTCCCTTGAGCATCACGTCGGCTTCGGTCTCGATTGCGCGCAAAGCCGATCCTGTGTCGGTGGTGAAGAACGGCGAGCCGGTTCCGCAGCTCATGATGGCTACTTTTCCGGCTTTCATGGCCTCGATTGCTTTCCACTTGGAATAGGGTTCTCCGATGGGGAACATTCCGATTGCCGTCAGGACAACGGCCGGCTGTCCGATGCTCTCGAGAGCGGACGAGAGGGCCAGCGAATTGATGACCGTGGCCAGCATTCCCATCTGGTCACCCTTCACACGGTCGAAACCCTTGGCGGCTCCCGAAAGGCCACGGAAGATATTTCCTCCTCCGATTACTATTCCGACTTCGACGCCCGAGTCGGCTATATCTTTGATCTGGCGTGCATACGCATTGAGACGATCAGGGTCGATTCCGTAACCTTTCTCTCCCATGAGCGATTCGCCGGAGAGTTTGAGCAGTATTCTCTTGTATTCCATGTTTCAGTGTTGCGACGTTTCAGTGTTGCGTCCGCCATTTTTGTGAGACGGAGCCTGAGGCTCAACAAAGATAACTAATCCCGTTAAATTCCACAAAATATGTATTCAAAAATTGAATGATGGCACAAGGTTCAAAAAAAATTAGTACCTTTACGGATTGAATATTACGCTGGCCCGCAGGCTTGTAATATCAAGATATTGAGAGCCCCGTTAAGGGCTTGTCAAAAAATCCTTTCCCAAGATACAATCTAACCCAGATATAATCATGAAAACAAAAATCGCTTTAGTCTGCCTCGGAGGCGTTCTGCTGATCTCCGGAGGCTGCTCGAAGAAACTCGCGCAGTTCAAGGCGGATTATTTTTCGACCACTCCGACACCCCTCGAGACTGTCGGCAATTCCGTTCCGGCTACAGTGACCGGAAATATTCCTTCCAAATTCATGGTCAAGAACGCCAAGGTGACCGCAACTCCGGTTCTGGCATGGAACGAAGGCAATGATGTCGGCGAAGTAAAAGGTTCGCCGGTGACCATTCAGGGCGAGAACGTCCGCGCAAACGGCCAGGTGGTCAGCTATCAGAATGGCGGAACCGTGACCATCCCCTTCCGTGCTGAATATCAGCCTGAGATGGCCCACAGTGATCTCTACCTTGACTTCAATGTTGACCAGAACGGAAAACTATACACGCTTCCCCGTGTGAAGGTCGGTGAAGGAGTGATCGCAACTTCCACCCTCGCTTCCGCGGCAACCGTGACACCGGCGATCGCGGCCGATAAGTTCCAGAAAGTAATTGAAGAAACCTACAGCGCCGACATCCGCTTCCTTGTCAACCAGGCCAACATTCGTGCTTCGGAGACATCAAAAGCTGACTATCAGGATCTCAACAAGCGTCTTCAGGAAGCCAACGCAGCCGCGAATATGGAGATCGCCGGCGTTACTGTCAATTCCTATGCTTCGCCCGAAGGAACTCTGGAATTCAACACCCAGCTTGCCGAAAAGCGCGAGAAAAACACCACCAACCTCGTCGAGAACCAGCTGAAGAAAGACAAGATAACTGAGTTCGGTGAGCTGACATCTTCATTCACTCCCGAGGACTGGGAAGGTTTCAAGACCCTCGTTGAAAAGAGCAACATCCAGGACAAGGACCTTATCCTGAGCGTTCTTTCAATGTATAATGATCCCGAACAGCGCGAACGTGAAATCCGCAATCTGTCGGCTGTCTTCAACGAGCTTGCGGACCAGATCCTTCCCCAGCTCAGATATTCGAAAGTCATCGCAAAGATCAACGTCCTCGGAAAGAGCGACATGGAGCTGGTTGACCTTTATAACACCGATCCCTCGAAGCTGACTGTGGACGAGTTGCTTTATGTTGCCACCCTGACCGATGACAATACGAAAAAGCAGCAGATCTACAAGAAGGCCACCGAGATTTATCCGGATGATTTCCGTGGCTACAACAACCTCGGCATGACACAGTATGTTGCGGGAGACTACGCTTCGGCGCGCACAAACTTCAATACTGCTTCCCGCATGAATCCTTCCTCAAAAGAGGTCGAGATGAACCAGGGCCTGATCTCACTTCTCGACGGTCAGTATCAGAAGGCCAACGAACAGATCGGTGCCGCTGCCGGTGTCCCCGAGACTGCCGACGCTCTTGGCGTGTATTATCTGACACAGGGCGAGGTTTCGAAAGCAACAACAGCATTCGGAGATGCTAAGACCAACAATGCGGCCCTCGCCTGCCTTCTCGCGAAGGATTATGCCGGTGCGCGCAACATCCTGTCCCAGATTGCCGTTCCCGATGCTACTACATACTATCTGACTGCAATCCTCGGAGCCCGCACAAACAACGAAAACATGGTGATGACCAATCTTCGTCAGGCTGTCCGTCTCGACCAGTCATTGCTGAACCGCGCGAAGTCTGACCTTGAGTTCGGAGCATACAATCTCTCCTTTCTCTGATCAGTCTCCCCGTCAGGGACAGATAAGCATAGACCGGTAACAGGTCATACACAGGCGTCATTTTTTCATGGCGCCTGTCTTTTTATTGTGTTTTTGGTGTTTTCAGAGATTTTTTCTACTTTAGAGGTCTGAAATATAACAATACCATGACACACGATACATTCACTACCGGAGGAGGCGTCGAAGATCGCGACCGGAAGAACGGTTCAACCATTCTGGAGACCCAGGTTCAGGTCGAAGTGGCCGAAGAAGAGGGAAATCAGGCTGTGATAGGTCTTGTCGGCAACTATCCCGACACGGACGAGACCAGATTTCTTCTGACACCGGAAGCATGCGGATTGATCACCTCTGGTGGCCTGACAATGTGCATCGAGGAAGGAGCCGGCATAGACATCAGCTTTTCGGACAGTACATACAGGGAATATGGCGTGAAGGTGGTCAGCCGCGAACAGGCGCTCAGGTCGCCTGTCGTGCTCTCCTACGCACCGCTGCGTGTGGATGATGTCAACAGAATGGTTCCCGGATCGACACTTCTCTGCATGATGAGTTCGATCCTGTTCGATCCCGCCGTGATCAAGGCCCTTCTCGAGCGCCGGATCACACTCGGATGTTTCGACAACATGTACAGCCACAATGATGAACCGGTTTTCGCCGACATCATTGACCGGCTCGACGGCGCAGCCGCCATAATGTATGCCCAGGAGAACCTCTCCTATCTCGGAGGCGGAAAAGGTGTGCTGCTCGCAGGAATCGCCGGAGTCAATCCTTGCGAGGTATTGATCATCGGTGACGGAACCGATGTCTGCTCGGCCGCTGAATCCGCGCTTAAGGCCGGAGCGATCGTCACCGTCATGAACAACGACGTGTCGGCACTCGAGAATGCCCGCCGTGAACTCGGACAAGGTGTCCAGACACTCGCCATACATCCCCGCGTGCTCTTCAACAAAGTGAAGACCGCCGACGTCATCCTGATTGGAACGACAACACGCTCCTTCGAGTTTCCGAAACGACTGTCGGCAGCAATGAAGGAGAGTGCGTTCGTGCTTAATTTCAAGGAAATGCATCCGTCGGTATCTGTTCCTCGGACATTGGCTATGGCCCTTTCAAACGTTCTTGTCAACTTCTTTGACGAAATGAGGCTCAAGGGAGGAATCGACGGAATGATAGCGACGACAGACGGAGTGCAGAGCGGCATCGTCACCTACCGCGGTAAACTTGTAGACAAGCTTGTAGGCTCATATCTGTCGCTTCCCAGCGTTGACATCAGCGTGATGATCACAGGCAGAAACTGATTTATCAATAACCGGAAGAGAATCAAACGGGAAGGGAATCAGAGACCTTTGGAAAAACGTCGGCTGATCCATATCGTAGCCTCCAACACATGGTCCGGAGTCGAGCGTTATGCGCTCGATCTCTGCCGTCATTTCCGCAGCAAAGGGTGGAATGTCACTGCCCTGACCCGGGATGCGAAGGCCGTCGACAATAAGTTTTCCGATGCCGGAATACCCCTCCGTCACGTTCCGCTGACTGATTTCTTTGATCTTTCGACAGTCTTCAGCCTCGGCCGCCTTCTCAGAAAAGAGAAGGACACGCAGGAACCGGCGGTCATTCACGTTCACCGGTATAGGGATGCCCTGCGTGCGATGGGTGCAAGGTGGCTCTCGGGAAGGAGCGATGTGAAGATCGTCATGACCTATCACATCTGCGCTCCGGGCCGGGACTCCATACTCTACCGCAAGATCTACAGATCGCTCGACGCCCATCTTTTCGTTTCTGAAAAAGCCCGCGATACGTTCCTGTCGACATGGAAGGATAAACCCCTCCCCTTTCCGTCCGGGCACATGCGGACAATCCACAATTCGTTGCTCATGGATGAGTTTCAGGTACCTGACGAACCCGCCAAAGGACCGGTGGTCGCCATGTATCATGGCCGGCTCGCAAGAGGAAAGGGTCTCGAGACTCTGATCACCGCGCTTTCACTGATCGCAAAACGTACGCTCAGGCTCAGGATAGTCGGTTCAGGAAATCCCGACTATGTAGATTCCCTCCGTCATCTCGCCCAGACATCGGGCGTCATGGACAGCATCGACTGGCGGAAACATGTGGATGATCCATTCCCGCTGATAAACGAGTCACATTTCGGAATTCTGCCGAGCGAGGACCCCGAGGCATTCGGACTCTCCAATCTGGAATATATGGCGTGCGGCCGCCCCGTGATCTGCACATCGAACGGTGGCCCTGCCGAATATCTGAATGACGGGAAAGACTCCATACTCGTTGCTCCGGGAGACCCGGGTGGTCTGGCCGATGCCATGAGACAGCTTGCGCGCAATTCCGAATTGCGGAGATCAATGGGAGCCGAAGCTCATGATACTTTTGTTTCAACCCTCTCGTGGCCCGGATTTGCCTCGAGGATGGAGAAAATCTACACAGGATGCTGAGGGATACCAAGCCGGGTCTGTGGCCCGTGCTCCTTTAATTTTTAGTGAGACAACCTCTTATCTTTTAATGAGACGGTCTCTTCTGCTGTGAAATAATAAATGGAACCAATGGAACCGATCACCGAACTTGCAATTTTCGGAAACCACTATCAGGAAGACTACCTCTCCGATATAGCCGAATTCATATCAATGGCGTCAGCAGAGGGTTTCACGATCCGGATCGAGAGCGGATTCAGTCGTTACCTGGAAAAGTGTGGTGTCACCCTCCCCGCTTCGGCTATTTCTTTCGACAGGCTCCCCGAAGATGCCGGAGTCGCTGTCAGTATCGGAGGTGACGGAACATTTCTCCGGACCGCGCGGCGTGTCGGCACATCCGGAGTTCCAATCCTCGGAATAAACACTGGACATCTCGGATTCCTTTCCCATTATACCTTTCACGAAGCTCCGCGTCTGCTCGAATCCCTCCGGACCGGAATAATGAGAACAGAGAGCCGGGAAGTCCTCAAGGTCACTTCAGACAAGCTTCCTGAAGAACTTTGGCCATACGCGCTCAATGAAGTGGCGATACTGAAAGAGGACACCTCATCGATGATCAACAGCCATGTGACTGTAAATGGGTTCTTCCTTGCCGATTATCTTGCCGACGGTGTCCTCATTTCAACACCTACCGGCTCGACCGGATACAATCTCAGTGTGGGAGGACCGATTGTCGAACCATCACTCCATTGCATGATCGTCTCCCCCGTCGCACCTCACAGCCTGACGATGAGGCCCCTTGTCCTCGGCGGAGATTCTGTTGTCGAACTCGAGACCACAACCCGTGCGTCCTCCTACCGTCTCAGTCTCGACGGTTGCGGATGTCTCCTTCCCGGAGGATCCTCTGTCCGCGTTGAGAAAGCCGATTTCAATGTCATTGTCCTGCTCGAGCCCGGATCGGACTTCGCTCTCCCCTTGCGAAAAAAACTCCTGTGGGGTGCAAGATGACGGGAAACACAATTTTCGGTCAAACTGCAAAATATATGCACTGACTGCAAAACGTTTGCAGTGCACTCCTTTTTGTTAAGGATAATTAATAGGTAAAATGTTGTGGCGGGGGGTGCAATGTGTTAACTTTGCATCGGTTTCAAGAGAGGACGTCCCATAAGCGGACACCTCATAATAAATTGAGATTGCACGGTCTGTTGATCCCATCTCATAAATTATTGAGACTGCACGGGCCCGGAACGTGGCTCCCAATCAGAAATAAACAAAAAAAGAAATATATAATGGCAAAGAAATCAGCAACCAAGAAAGCTCCTGTCGGACGTCTTTCCGATATGGATGAAAAGCGCAAAGCGCTTGATGTCACGCTCGCGCATCTCGAAAAGGACTTCGGAACCGGCGCGGTGATGCGTCTCGGAGACGATTCGGTTCAGGATATAGAGTCGATATCCACCGGCTCGATCGGGCTCGATTATGCTCTCGGAATCGGAGGTCTTCCCCGGGGTCGTGTGACTGAAATCTATGGCCCGGAATCTTCAGGTAAAACTACGCTGGCAATCCATGTGATTGCCGAAGCCCAGAAACAGGGTGGTATCTGCGCGATCATCGATGCGGAGCATGCTTTTGACCGTTTTTATGCCGAGAAACTCGGCGTCGACGTGAACAATCTCTGGATTGCCCAGCCCGACAACGGAGAGCAGGCGCTTGACATTGCTGAACAGCTGATAAATTCCGGAGCGATCGATGTGCTTGTGATCGATTCCGTGGCCGCTCTGACACCCAAAGCCGAGATCGAAGGCGAGATGGGCGACAAGAATGTCGGTCTGCATGCACGCCTGATGAGCCAGGCAATGAGAAAATTGACCGGCACGATCGCCAAGACACGCACATGCTGCATTTTCATCAACCAGATCCGTGAGAAGATCGGCGTCATGTTCGGAAACCCCGAGACGACGACAGGCGGTAACGCCCTGAAATTCTACAGTTCAGTCCGTATAGAGATCCGTCCTTCATCCTTCATCAAGGATGGAGACAAGACGATCGGCCGTCTGGCCAAGGTGAAGGTGGTGAAGAACAAGGTCGCGCCTCCGTTCAAGAAAGCGGAGTTCGACATCATGTTCGGAGAGGGAATTTCAAAATCCGGAGAAATTCTGGATATGGCTGTCGATCACAACATCGTCAAGAAATCAGGTGCATGGTTCTCCTATAACGGGACTAAGCTCGGCCAGGGTCGTGATGCCGTCAAAGGTGTGATCGCCGACAATCCGGAGCTTGCCGAAGAACTTGAGGGCAAGATCCGCGAACTCCTTTTCTCGGGAGCGGCCGAGAAGAAGACAGCCGCTTCTCCGTTCCTTCCTTCGAAAGATTCGGTGAAGACTGATGTCGAGGAGAATGACGAATCGGGACAGCGCTATGAAGATGAGGAGAGCGAGACACCGACCGATCTCTTCAGCGATGAGTTTGAAATAGACGAATAATTCAGCGACGGGTTCTTATGGCAAAAGACCAGACTGTACTCTTCCATTCGACAATCTTCGGACCTATCCATAGCCGCAGGCTCGGCGTCTCGCTCGGTGTCAATCTGACACCCGATGACGGCAAGGTCTGTTCGTTCGATTGTCTCTATTGCGAAGCCGGATTCAATTCTCAGGGAGCAGGCACCACAGGCCTCCCCCCGCGCAAGAAGGTCGCGGCTGATCTTGAGAAGAAACTGAAGGAGATGAGTGAGGCCGGAGATCCGCTCGACGTCATCACTTTTTCGGGAAACGGTGAGCCAACTCTACATCCCGATTTCGAGGGTGTGATCGATGACACGATTGCGTTGAGAGACAAATATTATCCTGAAGCTAAAGTGTCTGTCCTGACAAACTCGACCCGTCTGGGAAAAGAGTCTGTCTGCCGTGCGCTCGAACGGGTTGACAACAATATCCTGAAGCTCGATTCGGCCGTGGAGGAGACAATGCGTATGATTGACCGTCCCAACGATCCGGGCTTCACGGTGGAGAAGGTTATCGGCCAGCTGAAGCGTTTCTCCGGAACAGGAATTATCCAGACGATGATTCTCGAAGGAGAGTATGAAGGAAAGGATATATCCAACACTTCGGACGAAGAGGTCAGAGCCTTGGTAGAGGCTTATAAGACCATAAGGCCACGGGAAGTGATGCTCTACAGTATCGACCGGCAGACACCGGCGGAAAAGCTCAGGAAGGTTCCGCGCGAACAGCTTGAGAAGATCGCCGAAAAGGTGCGTGCCGAAGGTATCGAAGTTCAGGTCAGCGGCAGTTAAGAGCTCCATCATTATGCCAAACCCATTGAAAAAAGGCGATCTGATCGCTATTCTTGCCCCGGCTTCGGCCGTGAGACGCGACCTCGTCGAAGGGGCCGCGCGGGCACTCACGGAGAGGGGTTATGAAGTCCGCGTCTATCCTTCGGCAGTCGGAGAACCGGACGGTTCGTTCAGCGCGCCGGAAGATCAGCGGATAGCAGAACTGACAGATGCCTTGACCGATGATTCGGTCAAGGCAATTCTGTGCGCGCGCGGAGGCTACGGCTGTATTCATCTCCTTCCTTCCCTCTCCAAGCTTCCTCCGGTCGAGAAATGGATCATCGGCTTTTCGGATGTCTCGGCACTTCATGCCTGGAGCAACACGAACGGAATCCCCGGGTTGCATGCCTCGATGGCGAAACATCTGGCCCTTTGGCCCGGTGATGATCCGCAGACCGAGGCTCTTTTCAGGTATCTGACAGCTACTCCCGGAGCAGTTATTACCGATACCTTTCCCGCCTGCGCCCTGAACCGCAAGGGTAAGGCTGAAGGAGTGCTTGCCGGAGGAAATCTCGCGGTAGTCAGTGCTCTGGCGGCGACCCCCTGGGATGTCCTTAATCCTAAGCATCCCTCCATTCTGCTGCTCGAAGATGTCTCGGAAAAGATTTATGCCGTCGAGAGAATGCTGACGCGCCTCTATCTGACCGGCGCGCTTGCCGGTGGGAATGTCAGGGGACTTATATTCGGACAGTTCACCGAATATAGCGCCGACCGGAACCACAAGACAATGGAGGAGATGATCGCGGTGCGGCTCGAAAGATGGAATCTCCCCGACTTTCCCGTTGTCTTCGATGCGCCATACGGCCATGTTGATTCCAACCGTCCCGTAGCGCTCGGAGTGAAGACTATTCTTGAAGCAGGCCCACAGGAAGTGCGCCTGACCCAGTATCTTTGATACGTATGATGGCAGGCATTTTGCCGGAAATCAAAAAATTGACTACTTTTGCAGTATTATGAAAGCAAAATATCTTCTTATCGCAGCCGCAGGCCTTTCGCTGGCCATGTCGTCTTGTGTATCAAACAAGAAATATGCGGCACTTGAAAATGACTACAAGGCTCTTCAGGGAACCTACATGACATCTCAGAACAGTCTGGCCGAGTGTAATGCCAACAACAAGAGCATGACCTATCTTCTCGAAGAGTCGAAGAAACAGAATGCTGAGCTGAAGGCTGCCTATCAGAGCATCAAGAACTCGCTCGACCAGAGCCTCGAAAGTTCCGCTCAGGGAAGCGTGAATATCTCGAAGCTTGTTGATGAGATCAATGCCTCGAACAAGTATATCAAGCAACTTGTGGATGCGAAATCAAAATCCGACTCGCTCAACATGGTCCTGACCAACAACCTGACCCGTTCGCTCTCGAAGTCCGAAATGAAGGACATCGACATCAAGGTCCTGAAGGGAGTCGTATATATCTCGCTTTCCGACAATATGCTCTTCAAGTCGGGTTCATACGAGGTCAGCGATGCCGCCATGGAGACTCTCGGAAAGATCGCGAAGATCATCAAGGACTACAGCGACTATGATGTACTCGTGGAAGGCAACACGGACAATGTGCCCATCTCGAAGACCAATATCCGCGACAACTGGGATCTGTCAGCGCTCCGCGCTTCTTCCGTTGTCCGCACGCTTCAGACCAAGTTCGGCATCAATCCTTCGCGTCTGACCGCAGGTGGTCGCGGAGAGTATAATCCTATCGCCGACAATGCGACGGCCGATGGAAAGAGCCGCAATCGCCGCACGGAGATCATCATCACTCCGAAGCTCGATGAATTCATGGACCTGATCGATCAGGCTCCCGAGGATTCCTCGAAATAAGACCAAGTCTCACATAAAATCATAGAAAAAGTTCCGGTGCGGTCGTGCCGGAACTTTTTTTCTGTCAGGCTTTGTCGTCGCCGGGCCGGAAGAATCGGTGGCGGTCGCGTTCGGTTTTCTTCCGCAGAGTTTCGGCGAAGGCTTCGCTCAGGTCAACACCGGTCTGGTTTGCGAGACAGACCACCACCCAGAGGACGTCGGCCAGTTCTTCGGACAATGCCTTGTCCAGATCTCCCGGCTTTGCAACCTGAGGGCCGAATTTGCGGACCACAACTCTTGCGAGTTCTCCGACTTCTTCGGTCAGAATAGCCATATTGGCCAGCTCGGGAAAATATCCGCCTCCTATTTCATGAATCCAACGGTCGACGGCAAGCTGTATTTCTTTCATATCCATTATTCTGTAATCTTTGGCTCTGCTTCTCCATGATCTTAGACCCCATCTCAAAAAATTTCAGAGTCACTGGGGCGGTTTTGGGCGAGTGATTTTCGCAAGCTGAAGAGGGAGCTTAGCGAGCTAAGTGACCGATGAAGCTTGGCGAAAAGCACCGTCCAAAACCGAGCCGATTTAGTAACTTTTACAATTTATTTGCAATTACATGGTCCGATTGACCAATATCGTTAAATATTAACAATGGATCTTAATCCATCAAATATCAGAGCTGTCTGGAGAAAGTTACCAAAAGCCTTCGCTGGCTTGGGTGCTTTTTGCCCTTTGGCTCAGTCACATACCTCGGTATGCTCCTTCGCCAAAAGTCAAAAATCACTCCAACCCAGCGACCCCAGTGGCTCTGAAATTTTATGAGATGGGGTCTTAGCTGAAGATGGTGTCGTTTTAGCTGTTGGATAGTGTTGTAAAGATACAAATTATTTTTTGACCTTACAAAGTGCGCCGTCCGGAGTTATTACTTATTTGCCGACTCGTGAAGTTTGGTTAACTTTGCATTCAGGTTTATAGTCGAATGAAATGAAGAAATTAGTGCTTTGTACGGTTCTGGGAATCTGCTGGATGGCGGGTGGTGCATTGCGTCTGGAGCCGATAAAATATGGCGATTTCTCAAACTGGTATACACGCGAGATCAAGGAGTCGCGGATCATCGGAGGAAAGACCAAGACGGTCTATGAGATCGCCCCAAAGGGTCATACTACAGGAAATAAGCCTTATACTAATCTCGGCGGCTCGCCGTGGGCTACCAGCAATGTGTATGCCAAGGTGGCGGGTGTCGTGAAATCTTCAAATGCCGTTTCTCCGGCTCAGATCAACGGCAATACTGTCGCGAAAGTCGAAGCCAAGATGGAGGAGGTGAAGGCGCTCGGAATCATCAATATGGATGTCATGGTCGCCGGCACGATATTTCTTGGCCAGCTTCATGAGCCGGTGACCAACACGAAGGCACCGTTCGCGAAGATGGAGATGGGAATGCCCTACACCAAGCGTCCTGTTGCTCTCGTTTTTGACTATAAGGTGGAGATGCCGGCAACTGACACGAGAGTGAAATCAACGGGTCTCTCTCCGAAAAAGACACTTCGGGGCCGGGATCAGGCCGAAGTGTATGTCCTTCTTCAGAAACGTTGGGAGGATGCCGACGGAAAGCTGTATGCGAAACGTGTCGGAACGGGACGTGAGCGCTATTCCAAATCGATTCCCTGGACCAAAGGTCATCAGCTGAAGATAAATTATGGCGATATAACGAAATCTCCGGGATATAAACCGTGGATGGGCCTGCTTAACGGCAAGAAAGCATACTACGCCAAGAATTCAAAGGGGAAGATGGTTCCGGTCGAGGAAGTCGGATGGGCCGACGCGGACGAGACTCCGACACATGTTCTCGTGATGGCCTCATCGAGCTGTGGCGAACCCTTCATCGGAACCGAGGGTATCGCTCTTTACATAGACAATGTGGCTTTCGGTTTCTAAAAGCACTTACAGCCCTATTTTTTTTATGAAACGTGCCTTAAGAGCCTGCGAGATCCTAACTTTTTCATCAAGAGAGCTCTTAGGAGACGATAATATCAGGAACACAAACAGACAGAACGGATTATGAAAATAGCAATCATAGGTTACGGGAAGATGGGACACATGGTCGGGGAAGTGGCCCGGGAACGCGGTCATGAGATAGTCGCTGTGGTCGATACTCCGGATGAGTGGGAGATTTTTGAATCGAAAAAATTCCATAAAGCAGACGTAGCGATCGAATTTTCGGTTCCTTCGGCCGCTGTAGAGAATGTATTGAAATGTTTCGCGGCAGGTGTTCCGGTTGTTTCCGGAACGACCGGATGGCAGAAAGAACTCCCCGAGATGAAGGAAATCTGCGATGCGGGCCGCGGAACCCTGCTTCACAGTTCCAATTTTTCAATCGGTGTCAATATTTTCCGCGCCATCAACCGCCGGCTCGCCGAACTGATGAATCCATATCCTCAGTACAGGCCGTCGATGGAAGAGGTTCATCATATCCATAAACTCGATCATCCTTCAGGGACAGCCATCACTCTGGCCGAGGAGCTGATCACTGTTTCAGAGCGTGTCGGAGAATGGCGTGAGGAGCCGGCCGGAGATGCGCCGGCAGACCGTCTCCCGATCGAGTGCCGCCGTGAGGGTGAGGTTCCCGGGATTCATTCCGTGAAATGGGAATCGGCCGAGGATACAATTACCATCACCCACTCCGCCAAGTCACGCCGAGGCTTTGCTTTAGGTGCTGTTCTGGCGGCTGAATGGCTGGCCGGAAAGAAAGGATTTTTCACAATGAGCGACATGCTCGGTTTCTGAACACTGCGCCATGATTGATGAGATTCTGAATTACAACCGCGGTTTCGTTGAACGTGAGGAATACCGCAAGTATGAGACATCAAAATATCCGGACAAGAAGATTGCGATCGTCACATGCATGGACACCCGTCTGGTCACTTTGCTTCCGGCCGCTCTCGGAATCAGCAACGGGGATGTGAAGATGATAAAGAATGCCGGAGGAACGATCACCAATCCCTTCGATTCGACGATGCGCTCGCTTCTTGTCGCTGTCTATGAGCTCGGTGTGGAGGAGATTATGGTCATCGGACACACCGGTTGTGGAGTTCAGGGAATGAATGCGAAGGAAATGCTTCACCTGATGCGGGAACGTGGGGTTGACGAGGAGCACATCTCACTCATGCGTCATTGCGGAATTGATCTTGACAGCTGGCTTCACGGCTTCGATGACGGCGAGGAAGCCGTCCGCGAAACCGTCGACCTGATCCGGAATCATCCGTTGATGGCCAAGGACGTTCGTGTCGCCGGCTATATGATCGACTCCCTTACCGGGAAGCTCGACTGTCTCTGAAACCTCTTCCCCGCCCTTCCCCGGCGGATAAAGAAAAAATCAGCCTCCGGAGCATCAGTGTTCCGGAGGCTGCTGTATTATTTGTCGCGCATGAAGATCTGGATCGGTGTGCCGTGGAAATCCCAGTGCTCACGGATCTTGTTCTCGAGGAAACGCCTGTATGGTTCCTTTACCCATTGGGGAAGATTGCAGAAGAAGACAAACGTCGGGATATATGAATCCTTCAGCATCGTGATGTATTTAATCTTCACGAATTTACCCTTGTTGGAGGGTGGAGGCGTGATCGCGATCTGCTCCAGCATGTAGCTGTTCAGCTGAGAGGTCGGAATGATCCGGCGTCTGTTCTCATAAACCTGAATGGCGGTTTCAAGAACCTTGAAAATACGCTGTTTAGTGAGCGCAGACGTGAACAGGATGGGGAAGTCGGTGAAGGGTGCGAATTTGTTGCGTATCGCTGCCTCATAACGCTTCTGGGCCTCGAGCGACCGGTCTTCGATCAGATCCCATTTGTTGACGCAGACGACAAGACCTTTCTTGTTCTTCTGTATCAGGGAGAATATGTTGCCGTCCTGAGATTCGATTCCGCGTGTGGCGTCGATCAGCAGGATGCAGACGTCGCTCGCTTCGATTGCCCGTATTGAGCGGATCACGGAATAGTATTCGATGTCTTCGTTGACCTTCTGCTTCTTTCTGATGCCGGCTGTGTCGACAAGATAGAAGTCGAATCCGAATTTGTTGTACCGGTGATAGATCGAGTCGCGTGTCGTTCCGGCTATGTCGGTCACAATGTGGCGTTCTTCACCGATAAAGGCATTGATCAGGGATGATTTTCCTGCATTCGGACGACCGACAATCGCGAATTTAGCGACATTGTCCTCCGGTTTGTCCTCATCGGGGACATCGGGGAAATCGGCCACTACTCGGTCCAGAAGATCGCCTGTCCCGGAACCGTTAGCAGCCGAGACATCTATCGGATCGCCCAGGCCGAGCGAGTAGAATTCGGGAATGTTGAATCTTGCGTCACCCTTGTCCTCTTTGTTGGCGACAAGAATAACGGGTTTCTTCGAACGGCGGAGAATTGCGGCCACCTTGTCGTCGAGGTCCGTCACGCCGTTCGAGGCATCGACCACGAACAGAATCACGTCGGCCTCTTCAATCGCGATTGCGACCTGCTTATTTATTTCCTCCTCGAAAATATCGTCGGAGTTGACGACCCAGCCGCCTGTGTCGACGATTGAAAATTCCTGACCGTTCCAGTCGACCTTTCCGTATTGGCGGTCGCGGGTCGTTCCGGCCGTATCGTCGACGATGGCCGAACGGGTCTGCGTCAAACGGTTGAACAGGGTCGATTTGCCCACGTTCGGCCGTCCTACAATTGCTACCAGTTTACTCATGGTGTTGTTTTGCGTTTCTATATTGGCCTGCCGGCACATGTCCGGCAGGTTATGGTTCAAAGAGCCTCCGGATTTTTTTCACGGGCTCCCGGTTATCTAGTGTCAGACGATATACCTTTAATCGATATATCCGAACTGACGGAGTTTGTTCTCGCGGTTGCGCCAGTCTTTTTCGACCTTGACGAAGAGCTCGAGGAACACTTTCTTGTCGAAGAACTTTTCGATGTCCTGACGGGCCTCGATGCCGACTTTCTTGATCTTTTCGCCACCCTTGCCGATCAGGATGCCCTTCTGCGAATCACGCTCGACATAGATGACCGCCATGATATGGATCGCGTTCTCCTTTTCGTCGAACTTCTCGACAAGAACCTCGGTCGAATAAGGAATCTCCTTGTCATAGTTCAGCAGGAGTTTCTCGCGGATTATTTCAGTCACGAAGAAACGGGCCGGTTTGTCGGTCAGCGCATCCTTGCCGAAATATGGAGGTGCAACGGGAAGCAGTTCGACGATGCGGGCTTTCAGATTGTCGATGTTGAAATGTTCCTTGGCGCTGATCGGGAAAATCTCGGCGTTCGGAAGACGTGTCTTCCACTGTTCGACAAGCACTCCGAGCTCTTCGTTGTTCTTCAGCAGATCGACTTTGTTGATCACGAGAAGCACGGGAATGGTCTCCTTGGCCACTCGGTCAAGGAAGTCTTTGTTTTTCTCAGGATCCTCCACGACATCGGTGACATAGAGGAGAATGTCGGCGTCTGTCAGCGCACCTTCGGAAAACTCGAGCATTGATTCCTGAAGTTTATATTTGGGTTTCAGGACTCCGGGTGTATCGCTGTAGACGATCTGATATTGCGGAGTATTGACGATGCCCATGATGCGGTGGCGCGTTGTCTGGGCCTTTGAAGTGATGATGGATATGCGTTCTCCGACGAGATCATTCATCAGAGTGGACTTTCCGACGTTCGGGTTTCCTACAATGTTTACAAAACCTGCGCGGTGCGGGATATCGGGGGTGATGTTCGTGAGTGTGTCTTCCATAATATTATTTCTGTGTTTGTTTATTTACGTTTATCTGTCGGCAGGAGACAGCGGATCGCGGCCTCTTTCCGATAATATAAACGCGCTGAGGGCGATAATGGTTTTGTGAGACGGGGTTTGGGTGTCTCCGCTGTTATCTTACGGTCTGGACAGACGTTTGACGCCTGCACAGACGGCATATATGGCGACCAGAAGGAGCACGATCGCGGCCGAAGCGGGGATGTCGAGCCAATAGGCGGCGAACAGACCGCCGATTCCTCCTGCGAGCGATATGACCCCCGATGCGACCATCAGCGGCGTGTAGCGTCTTGTGAAGGTCTCGGCCGCCATCTGGGGCAATGACATCAGCGACATCAGCAGCATGACGCCGATCATACGGATCGTCAGGACGATGCAAAGGGCGGTCAGCACCGTCATCATGATATTGACGAACCGCACCGGAAGGTGGCGGATACGGGCGAAATCCTCGTCAAAACTGACAGCGATTATAGTTCGGCCGAAAAGCAGATAAACGATGAGCAGGATGCCGGCCAATATGCAGAAAGCCAGCAGATCGGCCGGAGTCACTGTGAGGACGTTGCCGAAAAGGAATGTGTTCAGTTCCGGGACATAGCCGGGCGTGAGGAATATGAAGAGGATGCCGAGCGCCATTCCGAGAGCCCAGACGACAGCGATCGCCGTGTCTTTGCGGACACGGCTCCGCGAGAGCCAGTCGACACCGAGTGCGCCGCCGACAGCGAAGACTGTGGCCATGGCCAGCGGTGAGACCCCGAGCCAGTATCCGAGACCCAGCCCTCCGAAGCATGTGTGGGTGATTCCGCCGGAGATGAATACCATCCGGCGCGTCACGATATATGTGCCTATGATCGCGGCCGCGACTGAGATCACTGCTATTCCGAACAGCGCATTGCGGAAGAATGGATATGTCAGAAGTTCCACTTGGGATAGTTTTTCAGGATAAGAACGGGTTTATCATCAGGATAAGCACCGGATTATTTTTCAGGATAAATATAGGTCAGCTGCATGACATCTTCGGATGGATCATAGACCGCGGAGACTCCGAGTTTTTCCATTTCCTTCCAGAAGCCGGGCATCGACTTGGCGACGCATCCGGGATTCCGGAGCCGGAAGCGCCGTGTGACCGGAAGTGTGGCGGCCAATGCCATCGCGATCCTGTGGTCGTTGTGGGAATCGAGAAGGGGATTCTCTTCCTCAATGTCCTTGACGGCGCCGTTGAATGACATGGTCACCTCATGGCTCCGCGATGTCCGGACAGTAAGCTTGTAGCCGAGTTTTCCGAATTCCCGGTGAACTGCCTCGACACGGTTGCTCTCCTTGGACAGAAGTGAATTGAGACCGTGTGCCTTGAACGGAATTCCGGCGACTGTGGCCGCTGCCACAAATGGCGGGAAAGCATCCGGCGAGGCGCCGAACGTGAGTTCGAAAATACCTCTGTCCCGATTCTCCGCCCGATAAAGAATATGGGAGAACAATATCCCCATCCGGGCATCGGGCTGAAGCGATTCGTTATGATCCGGACAGTCCGGGGAGATTATTGTCATGGGTCTCTTTTCCGGAGCTACCTTGGCGGCTACGCCGAAAGCATAGAAGTTGAGCAACGCGCTCCAGTCTCCCTCCACCCGGTATTTCTCCGGGGCTCGGAGTTCTCCCGGGGACGAGATGATCAGATCTTCCGAGTCCTTGTTCCACTTTATTCCGGCCCTCGCTCCGAAGTCCTGGGATTCGAGCAGACTCATCAGAAGATAGGGGAAGGAGGGTATGCTGTCCACATCGCTGATAGCGAAATTCGGGAGTCGCGACCCTGTGAGCAGTAATGCGCTCAGTTCCTGGGAGGAGTCCGGAAAAAACTTTCCGGGAAGCAGAAGATGTCCCTCCTCTTCCTCAGCCTCCTGAAACTCCCTGATCAATTTCAGACGGTCCGCGGCCCGGTAGAAGACAAGATCTTCCTTTTCCGGGTTTCTCTTTTTCTTCCTTTTTGCCGCCTTCATCCTTTCTTCTTCGGTCAGGGATGTCTTGGCGGGATCAATTGTCTCGGGAAGATTTGAAAAGAGCTGGAAATTAGGGAAAATCATATCGCTGTACTCTCCCGAGGACAGGCGTTCCATAAGCCTGACTGAGGGAAAGAGACGCACCTGGCATCCCGGAGTGACGCATGCGAGCGCATAAGCGAACCGGAAAGGAGCGGCCCCTTCGCCGATATAGACATCTTCCGGTTTTCCGGTGGTGGCGGAACGCATGATAGCCTCGGTCGCGCGTGATAGGGAACGTGTGTCTTCGGAGTCCGAGAGATTCTCGATAATGGTCCGGTTGCCACTGAGGGCATTGAGCACCAGCGCCCTGTTCGAGATGCTCTTCGAGCCGGGAACGCGGATGCAGAAGGAATTGGCCGAGGCATGGCGGAAAAAGAGACATGCATCGCCATACGACAGGAACCTGTATCCTTTCTTTACGGCTTCGTCATAGAGCCGGCGCCAGAGAGCATCCGGATCTGCTGTCTCGTTCTCGCCCATTCCGAGAAAGGAGGCGACGAGAAGCAGGAGCGTGGATTCCGGCTGGTGGAAGTTGGTGATCATCGCTTCGGTGATCTGCCACGGGAAACCGGGTCCTATAAGGATAGATGTCGATGCTGTCAGGGAGTCCGTGTTCTGATAGTTCATCTCGGTGATGATGGCTTCGAGACAGCGTATGACATCGGGAAGCCGGGTTTCGTCGAGATAAGGAACCCATTGGTCGACATGAAGCGCTTCCGGTTCCTTGATGCCTTTCTGAGAACGGTCAATCAGTTGCGCGCCGATGTATGGGAGCGATTCGAGAGTGCGGACGGTAGTCGTTCCGACGGCCATGACAAGATGGTTGGAACTTATGGCGTCGATCAGCTGTTCGACAAGCTCACGCGAGACGGTGAAGGTCTCGCTGTGCATGTCGTGACCTTCGAGGGTTTCGGATTTTACGGGACGGAAGGTCCCCGCTCCGACATGAAGGGTCACGTCGGCGACGCTTATATCCTTTCCGGACGCCTTCAGTTTGTCAAACAGCTCCTCCGTGAAATGCAGCCCTGCGGTCGGTGCGGCGACAGAACCCTGGCTGGCCGCATAGACTGTCTGATAGTCCGTCAGATCGCTCTCTTCCGACTCCCGGTTGAGGTATGGGGGGATCGGAATGTTCCCGAACGCCGAGATGACCTCTCCGAAAGGTATCCGCGGAGTCCATGTGAAGCAGATTGCGTGAGCGTTTCCCGGAAGGGCCTCCTTGCGTTCTGCGGTGATTTGCACCACCCGCTTGTCCGGAAGAGTGACGATGGCCGAAAGCGGTCCCTCCTTCCAGCGTTTCAGGTTTCCGACGAGACACTTCCATGTGCATGTTGTTGTCTGCTGGAAGCTGAGGGCATAATCCCCCGGGAAAAGAGGATCGAGCAGGAATATCTCGATTTCCGCCCCCGTCTCCTTCTTGAAATGAAGTCTGGCATTGATGACCTTCGTGTTGTTTCTCACCAGAAGGGTATTCCGGGGAATCAGCTCCGTTATGTCATCGAAACGGCGGTGTTCGATCACCGGCTCAACGGCGAGCGCCTCTTCGAGCGCGTCGGAAACAGCGAGCTCGCGGGCCGGAGCGGCCAAGAGGAGACGGCAAGAGTCGCGTTGCTCAAGCGGATGCCGGGCAATCTGTTCGTCGGGGAGATTATAATTGAAATCAGCGATGTTTATATTCTGGATCGGGAGGATCGGTTTTGACATTGTTGATGTTTTTGTGAAAGGGGCCGGGGCCTCGATATTTCTCAGCTGGTTAATAGGTTTAACCAACTGAGTAGCAATATTTTGAGGAGATAAGGGTAAGAAATCGACAAAAATTTTCACAAAATTAGCAAAAAAAATTTGGACGTGCGGAAAATTTGACGTAACTTTGCATCCGCAATCGGGCGATTAGCTCAGCTGGTTTAGAGCGTCTGTCTTACAAACAGAGGG
>CAYMTQ010000015.1:0-30027 GCA_964393395.1 uncultured Sangeribacter sp. | reverse complement strand
GGATGAAGTGGTTGCCGCCGATAGCCAGGCCGTCGCCGTCGCCGGAGATCTGCCATACGGTCAGGTCAGGACGTGCAGTCTTGACACCTGTGGCGATAGCGGCCGCGCGGCCGTGGATTGTGTGCATGCCATACGTGTTCATGTAGTAGGGCAGACGCGAGGAGCATCCGATTCCCGAAACTACCACGGTGTCTTTGGGAGCGACACCGACTTTGGCCATGGCCTTGTGGAGCACGTTGAGGATGGCGTGGTCACCGCATCCGGGACACCATCTGACGCTCTGTGAGTTCTTGAAGTCGCCGGGGGCGAAGATACATGTATCGTTTTCCATGGGGTCGGAGAATCAGTTTTCAGTGTTAATATGTTTGATCACGCCGTCGACGATCTCCTTGACCATGAAGGGCTGGCCTTCGATCTTGTTGATGCGCTTGATGGTCTTTCCGGGGAGATGCTGCTGGAGGTAGTCGGCGAACATTCCGGTGTTGAGCTCGGCAACGATGATGTTGTCATATTTCTCGAGTGTCTTCAGGGCGTTCTTCGGCATCGGGTTGATGTAGCGGAACTGGGCGAAGGCCACATCATGGCCGCCGGCGTTGAGTTCCTCACACGCTGTGAAGAGGTGGCCGTATGTGCCGCCCCAGCCGACGAGGATTGTCTTGGCGTCGGGGTTGCCCATGATTGTCAGCTCGGGAATAGAGTCGGCGATACGGGCGATCTTCTCGCGGCGCAGGTTGACCATGCGTTCGTGGTTCGCGCCGTCAGTCGAGATGACCGAAGTGTGCTCGTCTTTCTCGAGACCTCCGACACGGTGCATAGCCTTGTCCAGGCCCGGGATAGCCCAGAATCTGGAGAGTGTCTCCGGATCGCGGTCATAGGGGCGCCATCCTTTCTCGAGCATCTCGGGAGTCACATATTTCGGTTTGATCTCGGGATAATCCTCGCTTTCGGGGATACGCCATGCCGAGGAGCCGTTTGCGATGAATGCGTCGGTCAGCAGGATGACCGGAGTCATATATTCGATCGCGATGCGTGCGGCTTCGAACGCCATCTGGAAGCAGTCTGTCGGGCTGACAGCCGAAACGACACAGAGCGGAGACTCGCCGTTGCGGCCGTAGAGGGCCTGCATGAGGTCGGTCTGCTCGGTCTTGGTCGGAAGACCGGTCGAGGGGCCGCCGCGCTGAACGTCGACGATCACGAGCGGAAGCTCTGCCATTACGGCCAGACCGATACCCTCGCTCTTGAGCGCGAGGCCGGGGCCGGAAGTGGTCGTGACGGCGAGATGTCCGGCGTATGAGGCGCCGATGGCCGAGCAGACGCCGGCGATCTCATCCTCCATCTGACATGCCTTCACACCGAGGTCCTTGCGTTTCGCGAGTTCGTGGAGAATGTCTGTGGCGGGGGTGATGGGATATGAACCGAGGAAGAGGGGGCGTCCGCTCTTCTCGGAGGCGAGCACGAGACCCCATGCGGTCGCCGTGTTGCCGTTCACGTCGGTGTAGAGGCCCGGGACGACGGCTTCGGTCTCGATGCGGTATGTCGGCATCGAGGAGTGTGTGTTGTGGCCATAGTCCCAGCCTGCGCGGATAACTTTGGCGTTTGCCTCATAGACCGCAGGTTTCTTGGCGAACTTTGCCTGGAGTTTGCGGAGAACCGATTCAACCGGCTTGTCGAAGAGCCAGCAGATGAGGCCGAGAGCCAGCATGTTCTTGCACTTCAGGACAGCCTTGGGATCCATTCCGGAGTCGGCCAGTGTATCTTTGAGGAGGTTCGTCATCGGGACAAGCATGATGCGCTTGGGGTCGATTCCGAGTTCCTTGACAGGATCGTCTGTTTCAAACTGCGCTTTCTTGAGGTCGGCGGGGCGGAAGGTGTCGACGTCGCAGATGATGATGCCGCCGGGCTTCAGATACCGGAGGTTGGTCTTGAGCGCTGCCGGATTCATCGCCACGAGCACGTCGGCTTCGTCGCCGGGAGTGTGTACACCTTTGCCGATGTGTACCTGGAATCCCGAGACGCCGCTGAGCGAGCCTTGCGGGGCGCGGATTTCGGCGGGATAGTCGGGGAAGGTCGAGATCTGGTTGCCTTCGCCGGCCGAGACATTGGAGAAGATGTTACCGGCCAGCTGCATACCGTCGCCGCTGTCTCCGGAAAATCTTACAACCACCCGGTCTAATGTTTTCACATTGGTAGATTGAAGCATGATATTTTAAGGTTAATTCGCACAGGGCCGGCGCATCGGAAGGTCGCGGCCTTCCATTTCCCGCGGGGACCCTGTCTTCATGATTTTCTGTCTGGTTAGTACCGGATTGGCCCGGGTCCGGGTCCAATCACGGTGCAAAATTAATACAAGACCTGTTTTTACCAAAAAATGACAGCATATTTTTAAGCATATTTCGGGAGTTTGCGCTGTCTTTTCAGGTACTTCGCCGGGAGTTGCATCTGCCTGTGTCAGCGGACAAGAACCTTCTCTGATCTTGTCCCCTTGACCTTGATGTAGAGTCCCGGTGTCAGGTCTTGTCCGGTGACCTCACGGCCGTTGAGATCGAAGATGCGTTCCGGAAGCTCTTCACCATAGATTTCTCCGACGCCGGTGCCCTGACCCTGGGTGAGGGTGAAGGGTACGGTTTTCTTCGTTCCCCAGATATGGTCGGCGAGCTCAGGATAGTCCACGAAGGGGTTGCGGTTTCCCTGGATCTCATGGATCTTGTCGTTGCGGGTTGTCTCTTTCTCGCTGACGGGGTCGTTGTCGCTCCAGCGGATCATCATGTTGTATGCCCAGGGCTGGAGAACAGCCTTGCCTCCGGAGATTGTGTACATCCATGCCGTGTTGTCTTTCCAGCTGATGTTGTCATAGACCGTGAACATATACATGAACACACGGGCGAAGTCTCCCTTATACTGGTCGCAGGGTTCGTAGACGTATTGTGCGCCACCACCCTGACCTGATACAGCCTTGCCGTATGATGTCTCGCCGTTGGTCCATTTCGGTGTACCGCTGATCTCGCCGAGCGGATAGTTTGCCTTGCGGTTGTTTGCGTCCGCATCCGATGGATTGAGGTGAACGAGATCCTTATATGCCTCGTTTTTCGTCTTGCCCCACCAGGAGTTAGCCACAGAGTGCTCGATATTGAGACCACCCGGAGCCTGGGTCACGGGATAGGTGACGCGCACGCGGTTGGGCGAGTACATGTCCCACCAGTAGTCGACTCCGTTGATCGTGATTACGTCCATCTCGGCGAAGGCCTTCCAGGTCTCCTTGCCATAATCGATTGACTCGTGATTGCGGACTGTCGCCTTGACAGCCTCCTTAAGCCTGTCGCCGCACAATCCCTCGAGGTTCTTGTAATAATTCTCAGGAGGCGTCGCGAGGCCGGAGAATACGGTGACGAAAAGCGCCGCCGCGGATATGAAAAATTTCTTCATGAATGTCAGTGTTCTTGATTTTCTGAACGTGGTGTTATCTGAAAGTGTGTGCAAAAATAACGATATGGTTCGGTATGACAAAAAAGTTGTCCGGAAAATCTCCCCGGACAACCTCTTTTTAACGAATGTTTAACTAATGTCTTCCGTACGATTAGCAGGAGGCCATTGTTCGGTCAGCTTGTGCCTCCCGTGCGTTTATCGGATGATCTTCGTGCGGTTAACGGATGATCTTCGTGGCCTTGCCGTTGCTGATCACGATATACAGGCCCGGAGCGAGTTCACGTCCGGTCATCTCGCGTCCCTGGAGGTCGAAGACTCTTTCGGGAGCGTTGTCCGTATTCACATCGTTGACTCCCAGATTTACCGGAGGTCCGAGCGGGTCGAGAACATACAGGCAGACAGGCTCCTGGTTCGAGGTGTAGGGGACGAAACGGGGGCTCGAGACGTTGAACTGGAGGCGTCCCGTCGTTCCGAAGTCGATAGAGGCCATATTATCCGAGACACTGACCGTCACGGCTGAGAGATGATCGGTGCTGATCACCATCTGGCGCGCTTTCGAAGAATACAGATAACCCTCGGAAGCACCTCTGAGGTCCTTCACAGCAACGGCTTTCGAGCCGGTCGGATACTCCCCGTTTATGCCGCATTCCGAGGCCTCCGGGAAAGATATGATAGCTGAGTTCTCCGGAATGGAGGTGATCCAGCCGTCGGTGACGTTGACCGTTCCGGCGGTCATCACATACTTGTTGCTCGAAGAGGAATCGCCGATGCGGCTCATGATGTTCGAGGTCTTGGAGCTGACAAGGACATAGAGCGATTCGGAATCGATCTCAGCATCTTCCGTGACGAGACGCCATGCGCTCTCTTTGTAGTCGGTCACATCGGGATCCTTGGCTGTCAGGAGCAGTGTCGAGACGGGAGAAACGAGGGTCAGCCCGTCGACTGTCCACTGTGCGCGTGCTTCGATTTTGGTCGTCTCCCCCTCCTGAAGCGCTTCGGGAATCTGAATTCCGGAATCATTGTAGACCATCCATCCGCACCCGTCGACATTATATTGTATAGTCGCACCGGGAGCCGATTTCAGCTTCAATGTGAAGGGTTCCCACCAGCGGCCGGAGTAGGTGTTGAAAGCTGTGATCTCATAGTCTCCGAAAACGGGTGCATCGGGACGCTCCACAGGGACCGGCTCCTGAATTCCCGAGGCATTGAAAGCTGTCTCTTTCTTCGTTCCCCAGATATATTCGGCGAGCTCCGGAATGTCGATGAAGGGGTTGCGGTTTCCCTGAATGGCATAGATGGCTTCGTTTCTCGCGAGCTCAGCACTGTCGACCGGGTCGAGGCGTGCCCATTCGAGTAGCATATCAGTGGCCCAGGGGCGCAGTGTAGGATAGGACCATTCGCCTTCGTCATACATCCAGTCTGTCTCCGTATCCCAGTCCAGAAGGTCGTATGTGGTGAAGATATAGAAATAGGCGCGGGCGAAGTCTCCCTTGAACTCCTCGGCCGGCTCGAAGACGGTCTTCGATCCGCCTCCGGTCTTTGACGTCGGAGAACCGAGAGAGGAAATGCCGTTGGTCCACGACAAACTCATTATCTCGCCGAGGGGCCAGTTCGATTTGCGGTTGTTGGCATTCGGGTTCGAGGGGTTCAGGTGGAACAGATCCTGATAGGCCTCGTTTACTTCACCGCCCCACCACGATTTGGGAACGGAATGTTCGATGTTCAGCGAGCCGTGGCCCGAAGCGACCCACACCAGCTCGTTGCTGTACATATCGCGCCAGGCGGCGCGGCCGTTGACGAGGACTACATCGGTCAGCTCGAAAGCGGTCCATGTGTCTTCGCCATATTTTATCACCGTGTGGCCGTCGGCCAGCTTCTTGGCCGCCTCTTTCAGCGCCGCCTCCTTCTTGCCCGAGAGGGTGTTGTAATATCTTTCCGGAATCTCGGCATAAGCCGAGAGGAGACAGGCCGCGCCCAATGTTAAAGCTATTATCTTCTTCATAGATCTAACTTACGGAATTGATCAAGAGTGATTTACAGGATTATTTTGACAGGTGTCGCCTTTTCGGAAATGACGATGTAGATTCCGCGTCCGGGAAGTGCGATGTGGTCACCGTTCTGGGCGTGTGCGGTCGTGATCAGGCGTCCGTGAATGTCAAACACGGAGAATTCGGCCGAGCACTCTTCGGTAATCACGGTCAGTCCGTCGCCTTCGGCCACGAACCGCGTGCTTCCGTCCCGGACATCGGCGACTCCGTTGCCGGTGCCGACGATGATCTCATTCGAAGCCTCGGAGACGATTCCCAGACGCACGGAGGCCACAGTGTAGCTTTCGCCGACATTCTCATCGCGGTCTTCTATCAGGAGGTGGTTGGTGTCAGCCTGAAGAATTTCCATTTCCTCGCCGTCGGCGGTATATCGCGTCCGGTTGACGATGTAATAATCGACAACTTCAGTAGCCGCGCTCCAGTTCGCACGATAGGATGTCGGGGTGATGTCCGTCGCCGGGAGAGCTGTCAGACGGCTGAGGACGGGTACTTCACAGCCTTCGCCGATCAGCTTCACGCGGACACTCTTTTCGTCCGGGAGTCCGCCGTCATACAGGGCGAGCCATGCGTTGTGTGTCCCCTCTTCGGCGGGGGTATAGAAAATCTGGAGTAGGTAGGTCGCACCGGTGTTGATCGAGTTGTTCGGAATTGAGCGGGTCTCGACGCGGAACATGCTCTTGTCCGCGCCGGTGACGCTGACGGTCAGCGAGGAGGTCAGGTTGGCCCCGGCCACTTCGAGCGCCGAGGAGACAGTGTGGCCAACGGCGGCCTGGCCGAAGTCCAGCGCCATGTTGTTGACCGGCATCGTCAGCTCCGGATCGCCGGTGATCGGCGGCGGAAGCGTGCCCCCCTGTTCGTCGATATGGAACACCTCATTGGTCCTCAGTCCCCAGATATATTCCCCGAGTTCCGGAAAATCGATGAAGGGATTGCGGTTTCCCTGGGCCCGCTCGACGGCATTGTTGCGGTCGATCTCCTTCTGCGAGACAGGATCCTGGCGCGCCCACTGAAGCAGCATGTTATAGGCCCAGTCGCGGAGTGTAGGCCACGGAGAGTTCGCCATGAACATCCACCCGTAAACCCACGGGAGGTCGTCATAGACAGTCGCCATGTAGAAGATAGAGCGGGCGAAATCACCCTTGTATTCGTCTCCCGGCTCAAAGGCCATCGGAGCGGAGCCGCCATAGCCGTTGACCGGAGGACCGACCTTGGTCAGCCCGTTGTCGAATGTCGCGGAGCGGACAGGAGCGAACGGATAGTTCGACTTTGCCATATTCGCCTCGCCGTCCGAGGGATAGAGGTTCCACAGATCGGTATATGCCGGAGTGTACTCGACATCGTTGTTCTTCTTCCACCATGATTTCGGAATCGAGTGCTCACGCTGCATGTGGTTTCCGGAGAAACTCTGGAAGGCGGTCTGATTGTTGCGGATGAGGAAGACGTTGTTGCTGTACATCTCCCACCATCTCAGCTGACCGTCAAACCGCTCGGGATAGACATCGGTTTCGATCCATACACCGGGAAGTCCGTAATATTCAAGTTCGGTGTGACTCGACACACACTTCTTCGCGGCCTGCTTGAGCTGTTCTTTCTTCAGACCGTCCATCGCGTCATAATATCCCTTGGGATAGGACGCAGCGGCTGTGCTGAAGAAAAATATGACCGCGAGTGCGGCTGGAAGCCCCCTCATTATGGAAAATAATCTCATGTGGAAAAATCGTCGGGTTATCCGTGATGTTATACCGGGGGCGTGAAATATCACGCCCCCGGACAAACTGATTTATTTCAGACCGGAGATCACAAGGTTGTAAACCTCCCATGTATCAGCGGCAGATGAAGTGGACTCATATTTGAGTGCTACTTGAACTTTCTTGCCGGCAAAGCTCTCGATTGAAATTTCACCGGAAGAGGCCGCATTCCATGTGCCGGAAGTGGGCCACTGCGGCACACTGTACTCTGTCCATTGTGTTGTTCCGGCCTCGCGCACACATAGTTTGCCCAACTCCTTGATATTTCTCTGATAATTTGCCTTATGGTCGAACACGACCTTCGGGCTTTCGACACCTGTCAGATCAATTTCCGGCGATATGGCGTAGCTGAGAGCAGCGTTTGCCTTTCCGTCGTAGGCGGTTCCGTTCAGGTAGGAATATTTGCTGTTCCAGCTCCAGATTTCCTTTAATGCGGACGGCATGGTGATGTTATCGTATGTCCATCCGGCGGCATCAGTTACAAGACCGTTATAGATTACGGTCTCCTTCAGAATTTTGAGCCCTTCAAGATCAAAATCCGCTGTTGTCCCGGCGCTACCGGAGATGCCGGCCATGCCGAGGTAGTTCTCGAGGTTTCCGCGGATCATGATCTTCTTGCCGAGGTTTGCCGGATTCTGCTCAAGGTTCACATATTGACGGAACTCTGAATCCTGCGGGAGTGCGACTGCCACACACTGTTTCCAGTCGCGGACGTCGGCGCTCGGTGCGATGACGATGTTGTTGGCGATATGGTCGGTTGTGGAGAAGTTGATGTCATCGTTCGACTCAACGTTTGCGACACCGGGGAGTACGGAGCCTACAATGTAACCTTCCGTCCATCCCTTGGCGCCTGTTCCCTGACGTTCGATAGCCTCGGCGATCGTGAAGGGTTCCTCATACGATCCTTTCGAATCGAAGACAACATCCTGGAGGCTGCGGATCAGTATCTGCCAGCCCGGAATCAGAGCGGGATCTGTCGAAGAGGCGGTGCCGTTGCCATACCATGAAAGGATGCCAGACAGGCTGCCTGTTCCGGCGGGAAGCTCCACGTTGTAGAAGTTGGCATAGCCTGAGTTGCGGACACAGATCTTGTCCGACTTGCTCTCATTCTGGATATAGCGGTTCACGGTTTCCTGGAACGGCGCGTAAGTGAGGCCAGGTGTGGTGATCAGCCATTCGACATCGCGCAGCTCGACGAGCTGGGACATCGTCAGGTAACATTCCTCGCTGAGGGCGGTGATGTTGCGCACATCGGAGGGTGTCATCACGATCTTATACATCTTGTCGGCCGGATACTGGCTGCCATATTCGACGAGCTCGACGTCGGTCTTCGGGAATCCGTTCATCTCGACATGGCTGTAGAGCATGTCGAAGTCAACGAATGTCAGCTGATCCTCGCCGTTATATTCGCCGAGCCAACCGATCTGAAGCAGGTTGTTGTATTTGCCGATATAGAGACCGGTAAGGTCTACCACGAGCTCCTGACCGACATGCCAGTAGTTGTAGAGCGATGCGCGGTTGATCGAGAATGTCAGCGCGGCTGTCTCGTCCTGGATCACCAGGGCCTTGTAGATATTGCCCGAAGCGTCAGAAGAGATCACTCGGCCGTGGATTATATAATGCTCGCCATTTTCCTTTTCCGGGACCAGAGTGGCGTTGGTGTTCATGAACTCCCTTTTCAGGTCCGCGATTGTTGTGTTGGCCTTCATCGTTGCGACGGGTGCCTCCACGACAGGATCGTCAAAATGATTCTGACATCCGGTCAGCATCATCCCCGTTCCGCAGAGGGCGATCGAAGCAAGGATTGACTTATATAGTTTCATTTGCTTTTTTTCGATTAAGATTTTTTACTCGGTTACTTCACCGTCGAATTTCCAGAGAGTCGGATTGGTTCCCTTGCCGGAGCTCTTGTAGGCACCGAAAGAGCCAAACTGAGCGCTGTAGCCCAAAGTGGCCGTCACGCCGGGCAGACAGCTGTTCGAGATCACGAAGGTGCCGTCGGCCTGGGGAGTGATTGACCAGTAGATGGTCTCGTCATTGTTGGTCACCACAGTCTCATAACCTTCCTGGATTCCGAGGCTCTTGCCCTTTGAAGTCGTAAGGGTCCATCCCTTTTCGGTCTCTGTCAGGGTGTAGGCCTGATCCTGGTTCGGCATCAGGATGAATCCGTCCTGAGGTTCAGCGTCCGTTACCTTCAGCCAGCCGTAGTTTCCGGTCATGGCCTCCGCCACCTTGTTGCCGTCGCCGACGATCAGATACTTCGAGCCGGACTCGACGGTCGTCGCCTTCTTGTAGGAGTAGAGCTTCGTCGGAGGCATGATCTCGGGAGCGTTGCCGATGTTGATGTTGTCGAGGTTATAAGTGGCGGAATTGTTGTTGCCGCCCTTCTCGGAATAGTATCTCCATGCGATATAGACTGTGCCGGTGAATTCGGAGAGGTCGATCACTCCGCTGTCTGTCCAGGCACCGAACGGTGAGCCGGGGCCTTTGCCGATAACCGCGTCGAGTTTCGTTTTCTCAGCCTCTGTCGGGTTCTGGCTTCCGGAGAGGACATACACCTCGAGTCCTGAGGTCTCGATTGCATATCCGACCTGAGTCTTGAAGGTCAGGGTCTTTGTCTCCATCGCATCCATGTCGATCGCCGGAGTGACAAGCCAGTTGACATACGGACCGCCATCTTCGGTTCCGAGATATGCAGAGACGGTAGCGTAATAGGTATTGTTGAAATCCTTGATATACCATCCGGAGAGAGTGCCCTCTTCGTTGAAGACGCTCCAGTAACGTTCAGTGTAATAGCTGATAGAAGAGCTTTCCTCGAAGTTCTGCCAGAGCTGGTCGACGGGAGACCCGTCACCGATCGGAGCCTCGTATGTACCTGTGGGTCCCCATTCGTAGGCCGATGTCAATTTCATGCCATAGACTCCGCAATACCTGTCGCCGAGCGCACCCTTCAGAGAGACCTCCTTGCCGAGGTTTCCGGGATTGTTGCTGAGGTTGAGGGCGTCGCGGATGCCTCCCGTGGGGAGCTGGATGCTCATGACAGAAGCCTTGTCATCGACGGTCACGTCCGGCGAGGATGCGAGAGCGATGTTGTAGGCTGTCGCTCCGTTGGCGTCGAGCATCAGCGCGTTGCCGTTGTCGGTGTCGAACCATCCGACGATATAGCCTGTGACCCAGGCCTCGGCTTTTCCGGGAACGGAAACTCCGGTGGCACCCTGGGCGGCAAGAATCGGATCATCCCATGTTCCGGTTCCGATATGGTCGATACCGGCCGGATAGGTGATCTCGGGAAGCTCCTTTCCTCCGGCACATGATCCCAGAAGGGCCAGTCCGGCGAGGAGCATCGGGAATATCTTGAAATTCTTCATTTTATTCTGTTGTTAATGTTCTCACTGCGTTCAGAAACGGATGCCCACGTTGAAGTAGACCTTGATTCCCTGTGCGTATGAGAGGCGGTTGGGATACTTGTTGATGTTGTAGTCCGTATAGTCGAGTTTGTTCTGCTGATAGCCGCTCATCTGGATGTTGCGGTTGTTCAGCAGGTTGGTCACGTTCAGGTTGAAGTTCAGCGAACCCCAGCGGAAGTAGATCATCTTGCCGATCGAGGCGTTCATCACGAAGACATCGTGGAGACGGTCCTGTTTTGCGATGCGGCGCTGCTGCTCGCGGTATTCCTGTTCGTTGAGTGCGAGTTTCCAGAGGCCGGGGAGCTCCTCGTGGCGGACGTATGCGACAGAATAGTAGTTGTCATTCAGGAAGTTCGCGTTGACCTCGAAGAACCACATGTTGATGTTATACTTCAGGGCGAGCGAGTATGCCTGCTGCGGAGCGTTGCCGATATAATAGTTCTTCAGGAAGACCTGCTTGGTGACGTCGGCCTGTGTGCCGTTCTCGTATGAGCGTGTGCCCCAGGGGTTGTTCTTGTACTGATAGCGGGAGAATGTGCCGGCGAAAGAGGCGCTCAGACCGCGGTAGATCTTCACTTCGGCGCCGAGCTGGAGGCCCTTGTACTCGGTTGTCATTCCGTGGAGCGTATAGTTCATGAACGACTTGAGGTCATAGTCATAGAAGCCGGTGTGCTCCATACCGTCCCACATCTTGGTGAAGAAGCCGGTGATGCTTCCGCGGAATGTCGGGTAGTTCCATGTGTAGGAGACATCGCCCGAGAAGAACTTCTGGCTTTCGATCTTGCCGTCGCGGTTATAAGCGGCCTCGTCCTTGGTGCGTGCCGAGACATAGATGTCATAGGGGAGGGGGTTGCGGCTGCCGCCTTCTGCATGAAGCGAGAAGTAGTTTCGTCCGTCGAGCTTATATGTCACACCGAGTTTGCCGGCGCCGTTGACGAAGTTGTGGAACTTGCCGTTGCCGTATGAGTTCTCGGGGTTGCGGCCGTTCTGCATGTTGCCGTGACGGCGATAACCGGTGTAGGAGGCGTTCACGCCATAGTACAGATCCCAGTGGGCGGTGTTGATCTGATCCTGAACCCAGAGGTTTGTGCGGAAGTAACGGATATTATAGTCATAACCGTAGGTGTCGCCCTCTTTCACGCGGCGGTTGGGGTTGCGCAGGTCATTCTGCATCTTATCCTGCTCCTGGATTCCGAAGTCACGCTCGGAATATGTGTCGATGTCGAGCCAGTATTCAGCACCGAGAAGATCGTCGACGGTCTTGAAATAGTGGGCGTCGGAATAGTTGAAGCTCAGACCGGCCTGAAGCGCGTTGTGCTGGTTGATGCGGTGGTTCAGGTAGGAGTTGAGCATGTATGAGGTCACATTGCTGTGGTCCTTCTCGAGGATTGTCGAAGCGTTTCCGAGGAGCTCGGGATTGCGGTCGTTGCTCGTGCGGTTCAGCCAGTTGTTCTGATAGATCTGGTTCCAGTCGAGCTGTGTGACTGTCGGGTTCTGACTGCGCCAGAAAACAGTCATGTCTTCATATTGTGACATCTGGGCCTCATAGAGTGCTGTTCCGGGCTCAGCGTCAGGATAGAAGTACGAAGGCATCTTCGAATAATAGTCGGGATCGGGGTTGTTTCCGGTGTAGTCCAGACGGGTGCGCGAGTAAGCGTTGTGGCGGAAACCGAAAGCTGTGTTGAGAGTCGTTCCCATTTTGGGCTTCCAGATCCAGTTCAGTGTCACGGAGGGGTCGAAAGACTCGGTGACGCGCGAAGAGCGGCGCTTGCCGTTGAACCAGCCCCATGACGGGTTGTAGAGGTTGTCGCCGGTCAGGCTGTAAGCCTCCTGGACCGAAGCGCGGCCTGTCGCGCGCTGAGTCGGAGCGCCCCATGTCGTGAGGTTCAGGCTGTGGTATTTGTTGAAGATTTTCTGAACCGAGAAGCTGTAGCCGAACGAGTTGTAGAACGTTCCGGGAATCACGCCCTTGTCGGCATAACGGCCGATGATCGAGCCCGAGAAGGCCCATCCGTGGCGGTTGATGCCGGTCGAGTACTGGGCTACGGCGCGGAGCATGTATGCGCCGTTCTGATAGCTGAGGTTTCCGCGGAAGCCGGGAGCATATTCGCCGGCGTATGTGGTCTGGTTTGTCGAACCGTTGAGCGATCCGAAGCCGTAGGCGGCCGCGTCGAGACCGAGAGTGGTCGTGCGGTTGCGGAAGGCTGTCGAGGTCAGACCGCCAAGAGAGCTGTAGGAGAACTGGCCGCGCATCGGATCGCTGAAGTCGATACCGTTGATATAGCCTGTGGTCCACTTGTTGTCGAGACCGCGGTTCTTGTAATAGACGACGCTGAAGTTATAGTTCGAGGCCTGATAGAAGATGTCGTCTGTCGCACCCTGGATGGTGCCGACACTCTGGTTGAGGCCCTCGTCCTCATTGATCTGTTCCTCGTCGAAGATGAACTCGTTGGAGTCGTATGCTTCGAGGAAGCCCGATTCCTTCATCTTGATCTCGCCCATGTCGAATGTCATGCCCGAAAGGATATGGACGTCAACATAGGCTTCTGAGTAACCGTATGCCACGACCTGGAGCATGTCCTCTCCCGGAGCGGCATTGGGAATTATGAAGGTGCCGTCTGTCGTGGTTGTCACGAAGATGGCCTGATCGCGAAGCATTACGTTCGCGTCAGCCACCGGCTTGCCGGTGACTGCATCGACCACTGTGCCCTTCAGGCCGGAGGCGGCCAGCATGGGGAGACCCATGCAGAGGAGCGTCAGCAGTGCTGTCAGATGTTTTCGCATTATGGTTCGATGATGTTTGGTTATTGTTTCAGTGGATATGGGATGCCCGTTTCAGCAGTTGCCGGATACCTGTTTCAGCGAAATCCGGCTTGCTGATTCAACGGAAACGGTTATCGCTGGACATCCTGAATCAGGAATATCTCGGTCGGGAAGTGGTCGGAGAAACCACCGCTGTATGCGCCTCCCGAGAATGTGCGCCATGGATGTCCCTTATATTGGCCGTCGGTCTGCTTGAGGAAGTCGAAATTAAGGACCTTGGCGTCATAGAATTTCAGACCGTTGTCCCCCTTGACGAGATTGTAGTTGACGATGATCTGGTCGAAGAGGCTCCAGCTGCTGCGGTAGATGTAGGAGCCGATGCCCTTGTCGAGCTTCTCCCAGAAGGGGTTGTAGAATTCGCCCGGACGGCATTTGTCCTTGTCGCGGACGGCGCCGAGGGCAACGGAACAGCTCCTGTCGGTCGGATCATCGTTGAGGTCACCCATGATGATGACGCCCATCTCCGGGTCAACCTTCAGCAGGGAATCTGCGATCTGGCGCGTCAGCAGGGCGGCCGCCACGCGGCTCGGGATGCTCTTGTCACCACCGCGGCGCGAGGGCCAGTGGTTGACGATCACGCCGACACGCTTGCCTCCGAGAAGGCCGACGACACACATCTGGTCGCGGGTCCGGAAGTTGACTGTCGTCAGACGGTGGTTCGTGACGTTGATCAGCTGGAAAAAGCGGGGGTTGTAAAGGAGGGAGACGTCGATTCCGCGCGCATCGGGCGAGTCGTGATGAACGATCTTCAGGCCGAGATCCTTGATCGGGTCTGCTTTCACGAGATCCTGAAGGACCGTGATGTTCTCGACCTCACTGACTCCGATGATAGCCGGCCCGAGGGGTGTCGTGTTGGTCTTGAACTGAGAGATGGCATAAGCCATGTTGTTGATCTTGTGCCAGTATTTCGTGCCGTCCCATTTGTTCTGGCCCTCGGGAGAGAACTCATGGTCATACTTGCCGTTGTTGTTGATCGTGTCGAAGAGGTTCTCGAGGTTATAGAAAGCCACTCCGAACATTCTCTTGCCTGACTTTTTCTGCTGGGCCGAGGCGGGAAGCGCCGATGCGAGCCCGACGATCACCGCCAGAGCTATGAAGAGCTGTTTTCTGAAATTCATGGTAGAGATAAGTAGGAGGTATTAGAAATATTTCACTTCGTGACCCTCGAGGCTCGAGAGGACAGCGTTGGCCAGTGAGCTCGCGCCGATTCTGAAGAGGTCGTGGTTCAGCCATTCCTCGCCGAGGATCTCCTTCACGAGCGTGTAATACTGGAGGGCCTGTTCTGTCGTGCGCACGCCGCCCGAAGCCTTGAAGCCGACCTTGCGGCCTGTGAGGTCATAATATTCCTTGATGCACTGGCACATTACCCATGCCGCCTCGAGCGAAGCACCGGGATACTCCTTGCCGGTCGAGGTCTTCAGGAAGTCGGCGTCGCTGTAGAGCGAGAGGACACTCGCGCGCTTGATGTTCTCGGCTGTCTTGAGTGCGCCGGTCTCGAGGATGACCTTCATCTTCGCATGTTTGGCGGCATGTTTGAGCTCGATGATCTCGTCCGTGAGATCCTCGAAGTTTCCGTCGAGATACATTCCGACGGGGAAGACGATGTCGACCTCGTTGGCACCAGCTTCGACCGCGAGGGCCACGTCGGCGATCTTCACAGCCGTGAAGGTCTGGCTCGAGGGGAAGCATCCGGCGACAACGGCGATGTCCACGCCCGGAACGTCGAGGGTTGTCTTGACCACTTCAGCGAAATTGCTGTAGACGCAGATAGCCGCGACGTTCTTATACTGCGGATAATCGTTGTCGAAATCATTGACACGTTTCGTGAAAGCCGCGACGCTCTTCTCGCTGTCGGTTGTCGTCAGCGTCGTGAGGTCGATGG
This sequence comes from uncultured Sangeribacter sp., assembly GCA_964393395.1. GTDB lineage: Bacteria > Bacteroidota > Bacteroidia > Bacteroidales > Muribaculaceae > Lepagella. Next base: position 14,696 of record CAYMTQ010000015.1, on the reverse strand, counting down.
AGTTGAGAATACGCTGATAAACCTCCGGCGATGCGTTTTCCGGAGCTTTCTCAATAATTTTCTGCACTTCGGCTTTAACGGCCTCGTCATCGCTGATCACGCGTGAGGCGGCGATAGCTTCCTGATACTTGTCCATAATATGTTTAGTAATGTTTTTTTGGTTTTACGCCCGTGCGGCCACAGTTTTTTTTGGACACGGGCTCTTAGATTTAAGGTATAGCCTTATTCCGCAGGTGCTGTGGGAAAATCCCTGCCTTGCAAAAAAGACGCAGTCCCCATTAGAGTGCAAATATATATTTTTTGGCCGATACAGCCAACTGAAATGTCCAAAAAGACCTCTGACCTGCTCTAAAACACTAATCTTTCATTCGGAGAGTCCTTTGCGTGAGGCGGGACGGCCGGGTTTTGTTGTCCTATTGTTTGGGGAGTCCTTTGCGTGGTGCGAGGCGGTCGGGGTTTTTGGCGAGGAAGTCTTTCCAGGACTTCGGTCCTTTGGCGATCGCCGGTTTCTGCTGGTCGTAGAAATGGGTCAAGGCCGCCGCCAGCGCGTCGGTTGCGTCGAGAACGTCGGGCATTTTCTCGTCCGGAATGTTCAGTATGTGCTTCAGCATGTTGGCGACCTGTTCCTTCGAGGCGCCACCGGTGCCGGTGACGGCCTGCTTGATGCTCAGCGGTGCATATTCGAAAATTGGTATGTCGCGCGCCAGCGCGGCTGCCATGGCGACGCCCTGTGCTCTCCCGAGCTTGAGCATCGACTGCACGTTCTTGCCGAAGAATGGGGCCTCGATCGCCAGTTCGTCGGGAAGGTATTGCGCGACGAGGCTTCCGACACGCTCATAGATGCGCGCCAGCCGGAGATAATGCGTCTCGAACTTATTGAGCTTGATGACCCCCATGACGATCAGCTCGGGCTTCTTCCCCTTGATTCCGAGCACACCATATCCCATTATGTTCGTCCCCGGGTCAATGCCCATGATGATTTTGTCGAACTCCTTGAGGGTCATAATTCTTCAGGAACCTTTTCGGTCATATTTTTTCAAGAACCTATAGGATCATACTTCTTCAAGCACCGTGATGAAGCAGAGCGGCTGACGTCCGAAGGCCGCCGTGTAGGCTTCGGCGAGCGGCTCCATGAAATCCGCGATCCATGTGCGGGCGCTCTCCGCGTCCGCGAATTCGAGCTGCATCGAGAGATTCCGCCCCTCTTTCAGGAAGTCGGGGTCCCCGGGAACCTCCGTGAGCCTCAGAAGCCGTGAGGCTTTCACACCCGAATCGGAATTGGCCGCGACAGGCATGCCGACATCCTTCAGCCAGCCGGTGACGGCCTCTGCGTTTGCAATTTCTTCAGCGAAAGTGAGATTAACTATATGTGTCATATCGGATTGTCTTTGAAAATGTAATCGTGCGGAATGATTTGTCGGAATGAAAGGGCCGGGTTGCAATTGTAGGGACGTGCCTTCGGCACGTTTCCTCAGCCGTCCGAAGATGAAAAAACGGCATGCTTATCACTAAACACGCCGCCAAAACAAAATTATGAAAAACATTCAACGCTTATGCCGAAGATCGGCATCGTGAGCCTCTTGTCGGATTCGAACCAACGACCCCGAGATTACAAATCACGTGCTCTGGCCAACTGAGCTAAAGAGGCAGGTGGGCGAGCTGTCTGCATCGCGCCGCTCTACGACCATACCCTTGCTTCGATCAAGATCTGGGGGATTCTGGGAGTGCAAGCCGTGTAGGACTCACCCGACACAAAATTACAACCATTTTTTGAATTGACCAAATTTCCGGACATGATTCTTCAGAAAAGGTCCATTTTATTGGTTCTCCCTTTCCCGTTTCCTTCACTTTTGCACCGATTATTGAAAAATATTAACCGAATTCACTGAATCAAAAAATTGGAATCACCCGATTATTACAACCGAATTATTTGAATAGAAAAATGGAAAGGAAAATCATTTTCAAAACTTTATCTCCCTATTCCCATGGCCCTTGCGCCGACCTTCCCCCCGGAACTGTCGAGGCCGAGGGCCTTTGTGTCCCGCCCGGCGTCTCTCCGGTCGATGATGATTCTTTTCAGTGGAACGGTCCGGCGATGAGACTTGAACCCTCTTTCCCCGATGTCGTGTTCCCGGAAATAGATTTCAGTCTCGCCGCGGCCGAAGTGATTTCGAGAAAGATCACTTTCAATGTCAAATGCAAGGTCGCATCGCCATACGACATCCTCGTCACTCTCTCCGGAACAGCCACCGACGTGCGTGAGGAGGCCCGGCGTGAAGTCATCGAGACAATGTCGGGTCTCGTGACGAAAAAGGTTGAGGAGTTTGTCGAATCGGCCGATAAGGGCGGTTATTTCCTCGGCCCCTTCAGGATCGCCGCCGCGCTCCGCCTGAAGGATGGCTCTCTTGTGCCCATACCCTCTCCGAAGCTCCTTGTTCCGAATGACAGAGCGGTCGAGGTTGCGCTGACCGGGGCACGGATCTCCGGTGACAGTGTTGTCGTTGACTGTGTGATTCTCTGCCAGCCGGTTCTTGTCTGCCGGCGTCTGATCAGCTCCGGGACCATCCCCTCTTCGGGCGTTTCGGTCGAAGTTTATGCCACATCCCCCGCTCCGGTGTGGATGAAAGGCGTGACGGCGGAGTTCACCGGAAGTGTCGGTTCGGGACGCACGGAGGCAGGGACCCTTGATTCTTCTGACCGTCTGGTCAACGTCTCTTCCGACCATCCGCAGGTTGAAGGGGTCGGAGTGTCGCGCGGCTGGCGTTTCCGGGGAATCTCCGCTCCCGTTCCTGTCGCCCTCCAGAGAGCGGAGTCGGCATGGCACAGGATCGCAACCATCCCCTTCTCGGATATCACGGATATGAGGCGCGAGTTACTCTATCTGCGCACGTCCATTTCCGGACTTACATCAGCAAAGGGCATTCCCCTCGAATTCTCCGCCTGCTCGGTTCCCGTGTCCGGGTGGACGCGCATGGTGGCAGACCGCACTGTCGCTGTGCGCTGTCCGGTGCGCTTGCCTGACCCGACCCCTCCCGCCGGCTGGCTCCCGGTCGATTTAGACAGCGGTGGCAATGAGACAGGCTGGCGCCTCACGGAAGTGTTTGCCCGTTTCGCCGACGGCACGGTTCTCGGCGCCACGGTGAAGAACCGTCTGGTGGCCGCGCCCGATTCCGGCCGGCTGAGGGAATGGTTCTATCCAGCTCCGGGAGTCCGCAAGATCGTGATTTGCTGTGTCAGCAGTCAGTCCGGGAGCCGTTCGGTCGGCTTTGTAATGGCCGATGATGCCGGAAGCGGTGCGAGTGTCAGCTTGTCGTCGATGACCGAAGTGACCGGGGACGAATTGACTGAACTCAGGAGGAAGGCTGTCGCTCCGGGAAATCATCTTTCAGAAGCGGGGTCGGTGATGTTTGACTGGGAGGCCGGGTCGGTTCCGGTCTGTACGTCCCTTCATCGCCAGACGTTCACATCTGCCCGCCTGTGCGGCGTGTCGCTTGTGCTTCCGCGAATCGGCAACGATGTCTATCCCCCTCTCTGGCTGATGGCCGACGACGGTGTCCGGATGTTGCGCTGGAATTCTTCAGGCGGATGGCGCCAGGCCGGTATAGTCTCTTCGGACTGCTGTCTGATGCCGGAAGATATAATCGAATGCGGGAGCCTGACCTTTTACCGTTCTTCAGAGGGGCTGCGTCTGATCAGCGGAAGCTCGGTGAAGCCGGTGAATTCCCCCTCAGCAACAGGCCGGATCGATTCTCTTCTCGATATCCTCCCCGGGGCGGCTGCGATCATCGGCGGTGCACCGGGTCAGGCTGACAGCTCATTGGCTTATGAGAAAGGCGACCTCACATATTGTGTGGCCGCCGGTCTGTTGAGACTCCGTGACGGAGAAAGTAAACTATATTTAGATGTGGAAACGTTAGAGTGGGTCAGCAGTCCCGGTTCAGAGGGTTCCGCTCCGGATGAGAGCGACATTCGCAGGTGGATGGTGACCGCTCCGATGGATTTAGGCGTCCGCCGGATCCGTTCGGTTAGGTTCATCGGCTGTTCGCTCAAGGAAGAACTGAGGGTCGCGCTCTACGTCTCGGACAATCTGTCGGACTGGAGACCGGTCTCGTCAGGTCATACCATTCGTGGAAAGATCGGTCCCGTCTGTGGCTCGGGCGGCCGTTTCTGGAGGATACTGACTGTCGGAACGCGTCCTGAATCCGCCTTCATCGGGCTCTGAATATGTCGGATTATGGTGCTTCGACCATGCGGATGAACGCCGCCTGAGCAGTACTGCTACTAAAGGCGTTCACACCGTAATGGTTGAAGTCCATTGTCTTGTAGTTCATATCCCAGCAGTTGGCGTCGATGGGGTCCTCCTCCATGTTCGCCTTGTAACTTGATGAGTCAAACAGGGGAGCTGCCAGCCAATAGAGTGCTCCGCGGGAATACATGATGTTCCAGAACGGGGCGCGGGATTCTGCAAGGTCATTTGACATCAGTGCATCACGGCCTGCGTAACGCAATCGTCCTGTCCCGTCGCGGTGGCCGAAGCCGGAGCTGCCGATGGGGAACATCACATGCCGGCCGTGAACCACATTATATACGATGACACCGCGCATTCCATAGCCGGTTGTCTTCTTGTCGTCGGTGCAGTGTCCGAAGGCCTGATCAAAGGTCGTGGCTGTCTCGGTGCAGTCGTCTCCATAGATAACTCCGAACGCGAATTCCACGTTCTTGCCGTTATAGAGCCTGTAAAAGTCATCGAAGGTTGCGGGATACGATTTTCCCGCATCCTTCCTTGTTTTAAGGCTCTTCTTAGCCGCACTTTCGGCCTTTGACCGCTCAGTAGCGCTTGTGGGAGTATTGCCTGAACCTGCAACCAACGCGTCCACTATAGAATAGGACGGTATATTGCCGATATGGGAAGGATAGGTTATATTAGCCCATGTCTTTTTCGATGTGCCGGATGCTTCCTTGCCGGTCAGGTTTCCGGTTCCCGGGGCCTTGTTGAATCCGTATGTCTTGTTTGTCAGAGGCGAGATCGCGAAAGCGAGGTTGCCATATCTGAAGAGCGATCCCTCGTCGGTCGGATCTGAGACATCATACAGCTCGCTGTTTGAACGGTAGGAAACGTTTCCGACGTGCCACCTGCACTGGTTATTGATCACAGAAACCGGAGCATAGCCCCTGCGCACGAATATCTTGTGGTGACAGGTGTAATTGTGATAATAGATCGAGATGATTGCGAATTCACTCTTGTCTTTACTCCCCTGGCCGTTGAAGTTGATCGTGAAGTCAATCTCGGAGTCGTGGTCACCCCAATATTTTGAGAGCGAGATCATTTCCGGGTTGCCGATATTGTCGATCACTGCGCGCCACGGTCCGTCGGATTTGATCGAACTGTATGTGCCGTCGTTCGTTTCGGATGCAGAGGGCTCTTTGTCGGCCGCCTTCAGATTGACGTGGAACGGTTTGTTGTTGTTCCAGCTGCGGTAGACTCCCGTGGGGTTGGTCACACGGCGGGCCTGGGTGACGGTGACCGTGTCCTTGATGGTCTTGGTCTTGCCATCCACATTGACTTTCACCGACAGGGCGATTTTCGCGATTCGGTTACCTGTCTCATAGAAGTTCTGGCCGGAATAACCGGTTGTCTTCACAAGGTTCTTCTCTCGGGTATAGGCCTCGATGTTGAAGATCGTTTCCTTGATTCCGTCGGCTTCATAGAATTCACCATTCTCATAAATTCTCTTGCCGAGGCTTCCCGAGGAATGAGTACTTCCGTTCACAATCTTGCCATTAGACCCTTTACCCAGCCAATAATCTTCAGCATAGGACTGTATATCCCAATCTGCCAAACCGGAGGGTGCCGAAAGGGTAGTCTGACTCGAAGGATAAAGCGACAGGAAGCCGTAACCCTTATGCTTCACGCCGTCCTGAACATAACTGAAGCTGGATTTTTTCCAGTTCGCGTCCTTTCCGGACCATCCGACTGACTCTCCGTTGGTGAAATATGTCTTGTTATCGACGTTTGTCTGAGGATGCCAGTTGTTCTCGATGATCTCGGCTTCGATGCTGGTGACGTAATCACCCACGACGCGGACCGGAATGGTCACAGCCTCATTATATGCGTATGACGCATAGATGTCGTTGGCATAGATCTTCGGGGGAATCTCCTTGTAGTCGACGTGCCAGTCGACATCGTTGCCGTTGCCGCGGAACTTCATCGTCACTTTGTAATGATGGTTACGGGTCACGTCATAGTTGTCAACGGCATTGTCACCCAACATGAAGCGGTAAGTGATCGGACCGTGGGAGAGGTTGCCCTCATAATATCCCTGTACCTCGAGATATGTTCCGAGCTTCATTCCGTCCCTGAAGAAGGGATGTGAGGTGTCGGTGCCGCTTGTCGGATAATCGACTTTACCGTCATTGTCGCGGTCCTGGAATTTCTTCTCTCCGTTTCCCTGGCGGTTCTCGAAGCAGACAAGGCTCGGAGCATACTCATTGTGGAACTTGATCTTCTTTCCATCCGTGAGCGTGTAGGAATCGAGCCTGCCCGATCCGCGCGAAACCGAAGGCCAGTTGCGGAAGCCTCCGTTGGCCGATGACCCTTCGCCATATACCAGCGTATGTGACGAAACGACGGTGTCGTTCGCAGATTCGATTTTGGATTCCTTGCCGAGGTAGTTCCATGAGGCGAGGGTGTGAATTCTTGCCGACTTGATATATACCGTCACATTGTTGCGCAGCTCGGAGCCGTCGAAATCGATCGTCACTTTCGCCAGGGCGCGGCGTGCCCATGAATGGATCACGGCCGACCCGGGACGCAGTGTCAGCAGCTTGTCCTCCTCGAAATCCATGTTCTCGGCCTGTTCGGAATCACCGGAGGTGAAGACACCGAACATCTGGAGGTTCTTGGAAATATCGTTGGTGATGAAATCGATGCGGGTCGAACGCAGGTCATCGACAGTCTGGACGCTGTTGAGGTTAACGTCGGTGTTGAGGACGGCATAGATGTAATATTTGCCGCTTTCGATCTTCTTCGAGAAGGTGACCTCCGGGGTCTTTGTCTCCGCGGCGATCTCGCCGATGTTGGTGGCGTTGACGTCGCGGTCCTTCATGTTTGCGGTGAACTGGACCGGCCCGGAATAGTCGCGGATCAGCTTCTTCTGTGCATCATAAAAAAGGACTGTCACCTTGTTGACCGACGTCAGCTTGCCTTCGCCGTAAGGGGCAACGGTGCCGTTGGCCCAGCCGTCAACGGCGCGGGTTCCCGCTGTTTCGGTCCGTTCGACGAGAGGCAGATACTCAACTACAAAATCCAGCTGAACATCTCCCTTGGGGACATAGTCGCTTTCATACAGCAGATCGTCGGTACAGCTGTTCAGGAACAGACAGCCGAGCGCGATCAGGCAGCATGTGAAGAAACCGTATATATGTTTGTTGAGAAATTTCATAATGTGAGTCAGTCAGTTTGAAACAGTTTGAGAGATGCTGAGGCCACCGGGCCGGAGAAGCATCCCGGGATCGGATCCGGAGGATCCCCCGGGGGTTATTCCGACGGGTCGAGTCCTCCGAGGATCTCTTTCCATTTCTCCAGCACGATGTCTTTCGAATCGGCCGAGCTGTAGAATTCGCCGGTGAAGTCATACCATCCGAGCATGTCGCCCGAAGGATTCGGCCCCTTCTCGACGTATGTATATTTGTCGACGGTGAACCATTTGCCGGGAACAAGCCAGAACTTATGGCCTGTCTTGTCCTCATAGAACTCCAGTTCGCCGGTCGTCGTGTTGTAGTGCGGATCGAGTCCGGTGATTCCCTTCGGTGTCAGCTCGTGGCGGACACCCTTGTAGTCGAACCAGTGGTCGAGATTCTCGAGCGCCGGCTCTTCGTATGCGAAGACGAAATGTGATTCGCCATCCTGGAAGAGCCACCATTTGTCACCCTTGGCGTCGAGCCAGTATTTGATCTCGCCGGTGTTGGGGTCGCGCACGACCACATATCCCGATACGTCGTCGCGTTCAAGACCGAACTGCGGTTCGAGAATCACTTCCGAGAAGGGAATCACGTCGATCTTCGGAACGACATTGAACTCTCCGTCGGAGAAAGCGATATCGACAAGCACATGGGTGTTGCGGAACAGTGCCCTCAGGTTGGGGAGGACGACATCGAATGTCTTTGCTCCATTGTTGCAGACAATCCGGAGGTTATATTGCTGCTCGTTCGAGATGACGGCGCCGCTGGTGCGCATCCGCTTGCTTTCGGCTGCATATACGTTCGCGATCTTGTGAACGCCGGGCTGTTTCGATGAATTCAGCTTCGGAAGATTGAATGCGTTGGTGTAGGAGAGAATCTGCTGTTTCGAGGAGGAGGGAATGTCATAACCCGTGAGCCACCCCGATTCGTCTGCCGAGGGGTTTTCGGGGTCAATCTGGGATTTATCGGAAACATCCTTCAGCCAGTCGATCCAGACGGGATAGCCGGGGAAGACCGGAATACGTCCGTCGGTGAAGTGGGGCATCAGGAAGTGGCGGTCCGCCACGGTCGATATTTCGAAGCGGTCGACACGGATGTCGTCATACTGGCGGTGGTTCTCGAAGACAAACGAGAATTTGGTCGCCACTCTGACAAGCCAGAAGTCTTTCTCGACAAGACGGACCCCATCGGGAATCTCGACGTCATACATCGATGTCAGGGGAATATCCTGCGTGAAGTCCGGAATGTAATGGACCGCGTTGATCTTGTTTTCGAAATCTGTGTCGCCGGCCTTGAAGCTCTCCAGAAGATCGTGGAGTGATCCGGAAAGGGCGAAGCGGCTGTCGTCCGAAGATATTTCGGAGACGCTCTCTTCGTTGGCAAGCAGATAGACGCGCTTGCGCGGTTCCGGTTTGATCTCCTGGATATGATAATATGTCTCGCGGGCGGTGCCGAATGAGAAATAGCTGTTGCTCTCGACGACTCCGTCAGAGTCGAGGATGATCATCCGAAGGGAATGCATCGCCTCGTTTGCCGGGACGGAGTTGGCGCGTGTCTCGCCGACCATTCCGATATTGCAAACCAGATATAACCCCTCTGAATCGGCGGGCTCCTGAGGTATGACGGCAGTGTCTCCGCACGCTGTCATGATGACAGCAAGCGCGGCGAGGCACAGTGCCGAGATATATCTTAAGAACTTCGTCATTTGTCAGGTTGAGTGGTTAGGGGTCGGTTGGTCTGCAGTCAGCGTCTTGCGCTGTGTGGGTCTATTTTATGTCTACGTTGTTGATGACGATCACCCAGGAGTGAATCAAGATCTGTGAAGAAAGCCACTGATTGTTTTCATCGAGGAAGAGGGTCATTGTGTACTCATCTTCGCGGTCGAGGAATTCCTGATCGGTCATCTGGTGGCCATACTCCCTCTCGTAATATTCTTTGGCGAGCAAGGAATAATGTATCACCGGGATTCTTGCGATCTGAGTGCCTTTCTTCTTGTCGTTGACCGTAAGGGTCATCTCATCCTTCTCGTCGGCCATCATGCGGTTGACGGTCATGTCGGCGATCACACCTTTGACGGGAATTATTTCAGCACGGGTGTCAATCTTTCCGACACCGGCTTCTCCGGTCTGGGTGCTCCATGTCCGGTAGTTGATCCTGTCGCCGGGGATGATGCCGTTGTGATGGTCGAGCGAGCCGTTGTCTGCCTCGATCTCGAATGCGTAGTCGTCGGGATCGAGGTCTTCGCCGGACAGATGCTGCAGGATCACGCGGACATGATTAGTATCCTTCGTCAGATACATGATCTCGGTGTAGGTGCCCGGATCGGTCTCGTCGTCAGAGAGGATCTCGATATCCATCGCGCCGTGATAGAGAGACCAGAGGCGCGAGTCGCTGACTGTCGGGACGCCATCCTGACGCTCGGCTGTCAGTGTTGTCGTCAGTTTCTCCGGACCGTTGTCTCCGATCTGCATGGAAGGGGAGAAGAAGTTCTCGGGACGCGAGCCGTCATTGTCGAGGCCGCACCATGCGATCAGGTGATACTTTCCGGGCTTCAGGTCGAGCGTCATAGCATAACCGTCTGCGGCGAGCGACGCCCCCTTTTCGCTGTTCTGCCAGACGAGAGTCCCCTCCTGGTCGAAAGCATATAGACGGACGGACTTCACCTCATTGGCGAACGCGTCGGCCCACTTGAGGTTTCTGTCATATCGGAAACGCACCTTATAGACCACCGAGCAGTCCCCCTCTTCGTCGAAGATCGGGTTATCGCAGGCCGTGAACAGCAGTGTGGCGAAGAGAAACGCCATCAGTCCGGTGAGCCTGTGATATATGCGGTTATACTTAGAAGTCATAAATGCTTTAATATCTTGAATTGTCCTTGCGGAACAATGTTGATGTCAGGGTAAATGAGAGGTGAGAGATCAGGTGTTAGGTGTTAGTTATGAGTAATGAGGTGAGAGTGATGGGGTAAGAGAGAGGATATCGTGTTAAGAAAAAAAAGAGTGTTTTAAATAATTCCTGCGGGGAGCGCTTTCCCGGGAGGGGGTCCCTCCCCGCAGGTCTTATATTGTCGTCAGCAGAACGGATTCTGCCGTTTCAGTAGATCGGTCAGCTGTGATATTACCACTTCAGGTTAACGTCGTTGGAGACGATACGCCATGAAAGGATGTTGATCTGAGCTGCGATGTAGGTATCCTCTTCGTTTGTAGTCTCAGGAATGATTCTTCTTGAGGGATCCCAAACGGGAGTGCCGAGGCCGTAGATGGACTTGATGTTCATCTCATACACGTGGTTGCGGACAACACCGATCTTATTGCCGAAGTGGTTGATGTCAGCATAGTAGTATGTCATACCTGATTTCCAGATCTTGGCGTGCTGAGAAGCAGCGAGGAGATCATCAAGATCAGCTGTTGCAAATTCAGAACCGGAAGCACCGTTTGCAGTTGTGAACCACTTTGCGGTCTTATCTTTCAGTTCGGGTACAACATAATAGGAATCCTCGCTTGCCTCATTGTTCAGGTACTTGAAGGTGATGTCAGCAGGTGAGATCTTCTCAACGATTGTGTTTGATCCATCTTTGTACTTTTTGTAATACACAGTACCGTTGCCGTTGTCGGTCAGGTAGTTGAGAACCTGAGTCTTGAGCGCAGTCTGATCGGCATCATCCACGAATTTGATACCGTAGTATTCACAGATTGTAAGAGCATTACCATCCTGATCACAAAGTGTGCCGGCGAGAATAATCTTTGTGTTCTGCTTGTTGAAGTAAGAAGCTGTATTCTGGGGTGTCTGAACTGTAGCAGTCACAGTATTCTCGTTACAGTAGGTGAAACCTTTTTCCTTATCAAGATTGTAATAAGGTTTGTTGATTACCTCATAGTTTCCGTAACGGCATTTAGCTGTCTGGCTGGGTTCTGCCCAATAGCTGCGGAAGAATTCGGGGTGGTTCCAGACAAAACCGAGATCAGTGTCTTTCCAGTCTGCATTGATGCGCTTACTGAGGGTTGCGTGCTCCAGATCAGCAGTAACATCCCATCCTGAGAGCTTCAGATATACCTGCTGGTTGATAGTTGTACCTGTAGCATCAGTATACGGAAGTGTGATGTCAGAAGCAGTCTTGTTCTTCTCATCATAAGCCTGAAGCTTGATCAGACCGTTCTGGATATTGAGGCTGTTGTCGAGAGATACGCGTACCTTTGCAACGTTACGCTCAACATAGATCTGTACTGCATTCTCTTTTGCTTCATCAGAGGATTTGCAATAGTTATCCGGAGTGATCTTGGTTGATTTGATCACGTCTCCATCTTTTGTTGCATATACGGAGTTGTACATCGGGAAGTGGTTAGCACCTACCTTTTTGCCGTCGATCACACCGCCGTTTGCGTATGTTGCATAGTCAGCAACTTCTGTGCGGAGGTCTTCGAGTGAATAAGAACCATGAGCGTCAAGATCAGCTCTGGGGTTAACGATGGCAACCATCTGTGAGGGAAGCTTGTCACCCTCTTTTGTGTTGATGACAACGACTGCGTTGAGGATTCTCTCGACGTTGGGGTCTACTACACCGTAACCATAGTCGTCGTTGGATTTCTCGATCCAATCGAACCAGTTGCCTCCGGGGTTGGATGCCTTTACGTTGACTGCATTACCTTCTGCGTCAAAGAAGTAGAAGCGTACTTTGGTGACTTTGTTCTCTAAATCGCTTCCGTCTTCGTAGTTTCCGTCTTTGCCGGGTGTTGCGTCTGCACGGGTAGTGCCGTTTGCAGATACGATGTTGACTGAGAGATAGCGTGCATCGCCATCGGAGATAGTGTTGTCACCGCCGTTGGCGATAGGTTCATCTGCTGAACAGCCTGTCAGAAGAGCGGCTGCACACAGTGATGAAAGCAGAAATGTTTTCTTCATACTTAGGTTATTGTTTGGTTATTTGTATTATTGATTTCTCGTTTTTATTTCTTTTGTTTCGCTGAAAGTTCCTCGAGGGTTGTCCGGGCCTGAGCGAGACCGGCTTCGGCCACTTTCTCAAACCATTTTCTCGCCGAGTCATAGTCGCCGCGTCTCACTTCGAGCGCTCCGCGGGCATAATCGGCCTCGGGCGATGTTCCGGCATTCTTCAGGTACTTCTCGGCTGTCGCGAAGTTGTCCTGACGGATCGCCGCATTGGCGGCGTTCAGGTTGGCCGCTTCGTCCTCGGGATACATCCGGACTGCGGTCTCGAACACATCGGTGAATTCGTCGCTGCCCGGCTCGTATTGCTCGGAGAGCAGATAGAATTCGTTGAGGCCGAGTTTCTGGGGCTGCGTCTTCATCAGGTTGCGGATCTCGTCGATGTCGCTGAACTGGCGGATGTCGTATGCGATCCGGTAGTCGGTGTGGCGTAGGGCCGGGTAGAAGTTCTGAAGCATGAACTTGTATTCGGCGGGGAACAGGCGCTTGATCTTCGCCTCTTTGGCGTCGGGCTCCATGTTGCTGTCGATCAGTTCGAGGATCTCTTCGCGATGATTGAGGTTGGAGTTGTCGACGAAGCGTCTCAACCCGGCCCAGTCTTCCGGCTCAAAGTCGGTCGCGATGATTCCGGGCGCGAAGTGATAGAGCTGCTGGATATAATCCTTAAGGGCGGCCGTTCGTCCGATCGCGAGATCGGTGTTGTGCTTATAAGGACTCTCGGGAGAGGCGAAACCTTTCAGCCAGACCTGGGTGATCGTCACATCCTTGTCGTTGCGCACCGAGTCGATCGTCGCCTGAATCTTTCCGAGCTCGACGGTGTTCCGGCGGTAGTCGGGATAGATTATGGTCTGATCGACCGGGAAGTCGATGAAGGCCGAGCCTTCGAGGGCGCGGTGCTTCTCGATCTGTCCCTTGGGCTCGGCGAACACAAGGGTGGGGAAGAAGGCTATGTTCTCGGTGAAGTTTCCGAGCAATCCGAACTGCTCTGCCTCGAGGGTGTTGCAGCAACCGTATTCCTGACGGCGGATCTCGAGCGAGGCTCCGTTCATCCAGTCCTCGAACTTGAGGATCTCGTTGAGATTGAAGGATTCGGGCTTCTTCGAACTCAGATAGCTTGTCTCCTTGCCATTAGAGAGCATGCTCTTGCCGTTGCGGACATAATAGTAGTAGCGGCGGCGTCCGTAGACTCCGACTCCGTCGAGGAGTGTCGAGTCGTTTCCGTTGACGAGGATCGGGGTGATGAGGACGGCCTTGTTGCCGCCGACCTTCATCTTCGTGAGATCCATCGTCATGTCGACGGTCAGATAGTCGCCGTTATGCGAGATTTCATAGCCGGGAACCGCAATCCCTTCCACGACCTGGTCCGCGGCCTGATTTTCAACCGGGCCTGCAACCTGATCCTCGCCCCACATCAGGGGAGCGGTCAGCAGAAGCGCTGAAGCCAGAAAAGTGTGTCTCATTTCTTGTTAGGCTTTGTGAGGATTGATGTTAGAAGAGATAAACGATATTGAGGTCGGCTGAGGTCGGCCCGACATAGTTGTGAGGTTTGTCGGTCCTGATTTTCTTGCCGCATCCCGCACAGCGGAACTCGTCGAAGCGTGTGTAGGAGTAACCGACACCGATCTGCGCCTCGAGATTCCAGTGGGTGCCCAATATCCAGGCGTAGCCGTAGGATATTCCGGCTCCGACGAACCATCCCTGAAAGCGGGTGTCCTTCAGTTTCCGGGCATCGGTCCCGAGGAGGTTCCACCGGCCGTTGAAACCGCCGATGTTGTACTGACCGCCATGGAGCGCCGCACCGAAGAAATGACCTGAGAAGCGATCGCAAAGCCAATATCTTGCCTCGGGCTGAAAGAGCCAGTGTTTCCAACGCTTGTCGTGACCCATCTTCCAGCCATTGAACTCGCCGGTGAGGTCGATGGTCCATTTCGGGGCCACCCCGATCTCCACACCGAGGTTCGGACTCGCGAGCGCGTCGGCCACAAGATTGGTCTTGATGGCCACGTCCTGAGCCCTTACGCTGAAAGCGCAGAGTGCAAGTATTGATAATAGAAATCTTAACAATCTCATTTTTGTCAGATCATGATGAATAATTTGCAAGTATCATGCAGGAAAATTTCTAACTTCTAACCTAATGACCTGCATGTGGTCAAGTTAATGGCTGAAGGTGACTTATTTCCAAACTGCAAAATTAACAAACCGGGTGCGAATTACAAAATTATCAATGTTAATTCTCAATAACGCAGATTAAACAAGCAAGTGCGAAATTAGCTAAAATGTCGGAAGAATTCCTT
>CAYMTQ010000014.1:0-30909 GCA_964393395.1 uncultured Sangeribacter sp. | reverse complement strand
CCAAATCAGTGAGCCCGGATTCCGTTTAACCCGTCAGTGAGATTTGCCCTTCCGGTTAACCCGTCAGTGAGATTTGCCCTTCCGGCTCTTTGCTTTTGAAGCGGGAGTAGCTTTGGTGGCAGGAGCCGCTTTTGCTGAGGCAGCTGTTTCCTGAGCCTTGAATTTCTTGTATGCATTGGCCATCTTCGTGTGATAGCCGCGCCGGGCATAGCTCGCTCCGTTATATTTACGGGCGAAGGCTGCCCAATTCTTTGCCTGAAGATCCTTGACCATTCCCGTGTTGATCAGGAATGTTGCGAAAAGCTCGAGCTGTTCCAGCTCGGAATAGGACATCAGACGGACGAATTCCTCAATCGTCTTGCAACCGCAGGTCTTGTAGTTGAATCCTCCGATCTGGAACATTCCCCAGAACGTTCCCTTGTCTGCCGCGGCCGCATCCGTCTTCCGGGCATTGACCAGCTGGGTCCACTCCTGGAGCGCGTAACCCTTCAGCCCCGCCGGAACCTTCTCCCCCTTCACTCCTTTTCCGGAACCACCTTTGGACCGGAAACGGTTATACATCGAACGGTCGAAGTTGACAACCGGCACACCCGGCGCCCAGAAACCTTTCATCCCGGCGCCGGCCTCGATCTGAACGACAGCCTTGATCGCCGCCGTCTCGACCTTCAGTTCTTCCGCGACAATCCTGAAATCCTCTTCAGTCAGGCCCTCATACCGGGTTTTGGCGTCGGCGGCAGGTACAGAATCAACCCTGACCTCATGTACAGCCCCGCTGGCGTTGCCTTCCGATTCGGGAGGAACAGTGCAGGCGGCGGTCAGAAAGACCACCCCTGCAATTCCTGATAATATCGTCGGGAAGAACTCCCTCAGCCTCATATTTCAGCGACTTTCTCAAGCACGCGGCAGAGATGACGCCAGAACTTCTCTACAGTCGGGATGTTGAGCTGCTCGTCGGGAGAGTGCACTCCGGTCATTGTCGGACCGAAGCTGACCATATCCATCTTGGGATACTTGGACAGGAACAGACCGCACTCGAGTCCGGCGTGGATCGCCTTGATCGCGGGCTTGACACCGAAGAGCTCCTCGTATGCCTCCGAAGAGAGACGCATGATAGTCGATTCCATGTTCGGCGCCCATCCGGGATAGCCGTCGGAATGGCTGACTTCCGCACCTGCAAGCTGGAAATGTGCCTCAACCTGACCGGCGATGTCATTCTTGCGGCTTTCAACCGAAGAACGCTGTGATGTGGTCACGCGGATCTTGTCTTCGTCAATCATCTTGACAGCAGCGAGGTTGGTCGAAGTCTCAACGAGACCTTCGAGATCACGGCTCATTGACACGACTCCGTGAGGCGCGCTGTAAAGGGCACGCACAAGTGTGAGCGAAGTTTCGGAATCAATGCAGTACTCGGGACGGTCAACCGGCTCGATCACGAGTTTCATTGAAGGCTCAACGCCCTTATATTCATTTCTGATATCCTCTGCATACTTTTTGAGGGCATGCTTGACAGCCTCTTCGTGTTCAGCCTGTATGCCGAAGATAGCGTGAGCCTCACGGGGGATGGCGTTGCGCAGGTTGCCGCCGTCAAAGCTCGAGACCTCAATCGGCCAGCGCTGTGAGCATTCCCAGATGAAACGGGCGATCACCTTGTTTGCATTCGCACGTCCGAGATGAATGTCGCCGCCGCTGTGTCCGCCGAGAAGTCCGGTCACACCGACACGCAGATATTTGAAATTCTCCGGAGAGAAGCTGCGGCGGTATTTGAATACGGCCGTCGTGTCTATTCCGCCAGCACAGCCGACGAAGATCTCGCCGTCATCTTCCGAATCCAGATTGATCAGGATCGTGCCGGTCAGCATATCCTTGCCGAGATTCTGCGCACCTTCAAGACCGATTTCCTCATTGATCGTGAAGAGAGCCTCGACGGGACCGTGAACGAGCGTCTTGTCTACCATGACAGCCAGAGCGGCTGCGACGCCGATTCCGTTGTCCGCGCCCAGAGTTGTTCCGCGTGCCTTCACCCATTCACCGTCGATATATGTCTCGATCGGATCCTTCATGAAGTCGTGCTGAACATCCGAATTCTTCTCGCAGACCATATCCATGTGGGCCTGAAGAACCACTGTCGGAGCACCCTCATGGCCCGGCGTTGCGGCTTTGCTCATAACTACATTCCCGCACTTGTCTGTCTTTGCGGCGATGTCATGTTTCTTTGCGAAGTCAAGAAGATAAGCACGAATTTGCTCTTCGTGACATGAAGGACGGGGCACTTTGGTGATCTCGTCGAAGATCTGCCAGATGAGTTCCGGCTTGAGGTCTTTGATTTCCATATTAAATTTAAGGTGTGTTTTTTAACTATGTTTTTGAAAAGCAAATCTTCCGCGATCGCATTTCTGAGCCAAAGATAACTTTTTTTCGCGACCCTCCCAAGAAATATCGGCGTTTTCTCCAATTTATCGGTCTTACTGCCGGGGAATTTTCCTTAAAAAAGGTAAAATGCCAAGGTTTTACCGTCGAAAGTTGTTGATAATTTGGAAAGATTGAGTAATTTTGCCACGCGTATTCCGCAACCGACAACTACTCCCCTCTTCTTTAGTTGCCGATTCCGAAGAGATGCGGGATCCGGACCCGTTCAGTCCCTGTCTCAAATTCCGTCTAATAAACAACGTTTATAAATAAAAATGAAGAAAACCTTCAAGGCTGTACTCACTGTCATCGCCACCCTCCTGATCGCCGGTGCAACATCATGTTCGCAGGATAAAGCTGAAGAAACAACAGCTCCGGCAAAACAGAAGACAGCCGCAGTTTCAAAAGACGCTCTCCCGAACTACCGTTATGTCGACACCGACACGATCATGGCCCAGTATAATCTTGCCAAAGACTATAATGAGGAGATCGTACGCCTCCAGACAAAAATGGAGAGCGAATACAAGCGTCATCAGACATCGATCGGCTCGCTCGCAAACACCATGCAGTCGAAGATGCAGAACAACACCTATCTGAGCCAGGAATCCTATCAGGCAGACGAGCGCAAGCTCCAGTCTCTTCAGAAAACCGCCGAAAGCCAGATGGCCGAGCTCCAGAAACAGTTCGAGCAGGCCGCTGTGAAAGCCCAGACTGCAATTCAGGACTCGATCAATTCATATATCGAGCACTATAATAAGAAACACGGCTATGATGCCATCTTCGTCAAGTCTGCCGCACTCCATTTCAATCCGGCTCTCGACATCACTGACGAAGTTGTCAAAGGTCTTAACGAAAGATATAACAAGGTCAAGAAATAAGGTTACGTTACCGCACTTCATGCCGGGAATAGCATCAAATTCCGGCAGTTGACCAAAAATTTGCAAAGGCCGGCAGAAAAATCTTCCGGCCTTTGTCCATGAAAACATGATTGAAGACAATATTATCAATAAGGAAGCCAACGAAAGGACAGTCCTCGTCGGACTCGTCACGAACCGGCAGCCGCTGAACAAGGTCGAGGAGTATCTCGACGAGCTTGATTTCCTCGCCCACACCGCGGGCGCGGTTCCCGAAAAACGCTTCATCCAGAAACTCGAATATCCCAATCCGAGGACATACGTCGGAACCGGAAAGCTCGAAGAAATAAGACAGTATATCGAGGACAACGACATAGGACTCGTCATCTTTGACGATGACCTCTCCCCGAAACAGATCGCCAACATCGAGAAGGAACTGAAGGTCAAGATCCTCGACCGGACCAGCCTGATTCTCGACATCTTCGCCAACCGGGCCCAGACCGCGACCGCACGCACTCAGGTCGAGCTCGCCCAGTACCAGTATCTTCTTCCACGGCTGACCCGGATGTGGACTCACCTCGAACGTCAGCGCGGAGGTATCGGCATGAGAGGTCCCGGCGAAACCCAGATCGAGACCGACCGACGGATAATTCTCGACAAGATCTCCCGCCTCAAGGAAGAACTCAAAGGAATTGACCGGCAGAAAAGCATCCAGCGCAAGAACCGCGGAAAACTTACACGTGTAGCTCTCGTGGGCTATACCAATGTCGGCAAATCAACTATCATGAACCTCCTCTCGAAGAGCGAGGTCTTCGCCGAGAACAAACTGTTCGCAACCCTCGACACAACCGTCAGGAAGGTCATAATCGACAATCTTCCTTTCCTGCTGACAGACACCGTCGGCTTCATCCGCAAACTCCCGACTCACCTCGTCGATTCATTCAAATCGACCCTCGATGAAGTCAGGGACGCTGACCTTCTCGTTCATGTGGTCGATGTCTCCCACCCCAATTTTGAAGAGCAGATCGAAGTCGTCAACAAGACCCTGACCGAAGTTTGCGGCGCCGGAGAAAAGCCGGTGATCATGGTCTTCAACAAGATAGATGCCTTCTCCTACACACCAAAAGATCCGGACGACCTGACCCCGAAGACGCGCGAGAACATCTCGCTCGAGGAGTTCAAGGACACTTGGATGGCCCGTCTAGGCGAGAACTGCGTCTTTATCTCGGCTAAAGACAGGACCAATATCGAAGCGCTGAAGGATATACTCTATCAGAAGGCGCGCGAGATCCATTCGGAACGTTTCCCATACAATGATTTCCTATTCCAGAAATATGATGAAGACTTCAACCCTGAGGAATGATCCGGAGGAAACCTCGGCAGATGAAAATTCACTCCGTCAGCTTGAATGGTGGGAAATACAGCAGCTCGAGGCACAAGGTTGTTCAGCCGACGACTGGGAGTGCGTGACGGTCGACAAGGAAACCGACCTCAAGAGGATCCGAAATGTGGATTTCGAGGGGAGTGTTTCGGTCGGGCGCATCAATGCCGAAAGGGGCGGGCGGTTGAGCCGGGCAGTGATCCGCGACAGCCGGATCGGATCGGGCGTCATCATAGCCAATGTTCCCGGAGGTATTGTCAACGCTGTGGTTCGCGATGATGCAGAGATCCGCAACACCTCGCGCATTGAGTTCGAACCGGAAGCGTCGTGCGGCGTAGGTGTCGAAGTCGCCGTGCTCGACGAATCGGGCTCGCGGCGTGTCCTCATATATCCCGGAATCTCCGCTCAGATCGCAGCCCTGATTGCCCGCACCCCCCAGGGTGCCGATTCGCCCCAATGGGAACATTTCGTCTCGGATCACCTCGAGCAGACAACCGTTCCGCCCGAGATTGGAGAAAGGGCGATCATCCGCGACTGCGGAAAGATCCTCAATGTAAGCGTCGCTCCGGACTGCACGATCGAAGGTGCGTCGCGTCTCGAGAACGGGGCGCTTGTCAACAATGCCATCTCCGGCCGTGCGATGACCTATGTCGGACACGGTGTCGACGCCGTCAACTTCATAATCGAGGATGGCCGCGTCGACTCCAATGCCATCATCCGCAACTGCTATGTCGGACAGGGCGTTGAGATTGAAAAGGGATTTACTGCCCACGACACGCTTTTCTTCGCCAACTCCTCGATGGAAAACGGCGAGGCCTGTGCAGTCTT
This sequence comes from uncultured Sangeribacter sp., assembly GCA_964393395.1. Lineage (GTDB taxonomy): Bacteria > Bacteroidota > Bacteroidia > Bacteroidales > Muribaculaceae > Lepagella. Next base: position 25,440 of record CAYMTQ010000014.1, on the reverse strand, counting down.
CGCCGGCCCCTATTCTGTCTCGATGCACAAGTCGACTCTGCTCATAGGGTGCATGATCTCGTTCATGAATGCCGGCTCTGCGACCAACCAGTCCAACCACATGTACAAGCTTGGTCCGGTTCACTGGGGATTGCTCGAAAGAGGTGTGAAGACCTCCTCGAACTCATACCTCATGCTCGGAGCCAAGATCGGTGCCTTCTCTCTGCTGATGGGCGATCACAAGACCCATCCCGATTCTTCCGAATTTCCCTTCTCATATCTGTTCGGGGATGACAAGGGAGCGACAGTCGTCGTTCCGGGCATGATGCTCCGGTCATGCGGCCTCCTTAGGGACGAAAAGAAATGGCCGACACGCGACCGGCGCGCCAGACGGCGTCTCCCGCTCCATGACCGGATCACATTCGAGGTCCTCAATCCCCATACGGTCTCCCACATCCTCCGCGCACTCGAAACCATCGCTGAGCTACTCTCCAGGCCGGCAGACGATGACCGTTTCGTCCGATACAAAGGAATGAGGTTCACCCGTGCTTCGCTTGAACGGGCGAAGATGCTCTACTCGCTTGCCATATATAAATATCTCCACACCAAACTCGGAGATGACACACCCTTTCCCGAGGCTCCGGCGGACATGGAGAAGCCGTGGCGCTGGATAGATCTTGCAGGACAGGTTGTCCCCGCACACCTGATCAGCGGACTCTCAGAGACCAACGTCCGTGAAGCCGAGTCACGTCTCGATGCGATCTTCGAGCAATATGCCGATCTTGAACGGCAATGGATCGGACAGGCATTCGGACCTTATTGGCGCGAACGCCGCGACAGATTCGCCCACGAAGCCGCGCGCTTCGACGAAATGGTCGAGGATGACCGCACGAACTACCGCGAGCAGCTGAACGCAGAGAACACGATGCTTCGCCTCCTTTGAACAAGGTCCCGGGCAACATAGACAATCCGGACAAGATAAACAAAGGGAATTCTTTCCGAAATACATCTCCCTTGTGTTAAAAATTTTATGAAATGGGCTCTAAAAATCAATCAGCCAAACTTTTCTGCGCAAAAGTTTGGCTGATTGAGCATTTATGAGTATCTTTGCGCCACTTTCGGCCGTATTGTGTCCGGATGAATCCTCCGGGTTTTAAGACGGACACAGAAACAGCTGAATGAGAGAGATTTAATTAACCTTAATTATTAACCATTTTTTTAATGACTGAACAGAAAGTTCAAACCCCGATCGCAGACTTCGATTGGGAAGCCTTCGAGAAGGGCGACACAGCGGGCGCCAAGAGCCGCGAAGAGGTGATGCACACCTATGACGAGACTCTGAAAACCGCTAAAGACAATGAGGTTGTAACAGGCACGGTGAAGAGCATCACAAAACGTGAGGTTCGTGTTGACATCGGCATGAAGTCCGACGCCATCATCCCCGTCAGCGAATTCCGCTACAACCCCGACCTCCAGGTCGGTGATGAAGTTGAAGTCTTCATCGAAGCTCTTGAGGATAAGAACGGCCAGCTCCGCCTTTCACACAAGAAAGCATGCCAGACCCGTTCTTGGGATCGCGTAAACCAGGCTCTCGAAAACAACGAGGTGATCAAGGGTTACGTGAAGAGCCGCACAAAAGGCGGCATGATCGTCGATGTATTCGGAATCGAGGCCTTCCTCCCCGGCTCTCAGATCGACGTCCGTCCCATCCGCGACTACGACATGTATGTTGACAAGACAATGGAATTCAAAGTTGTCAAGATCAACCAGGAATATAAGAACGTTGTCGTTTCACACAAGGCCCTCATCGAGGCCGAGCTCGAAGCTCAGAAGAAGGAGATCATCTCCAAGCTCGAAAAGGGTCAGGTGCTCGAGGGCAAGGTGAAGAACATCACCAGCTACGGTGTCTTCGTAGACCTCGGTGGCGTCGACGGTCTGATCCACATCACAGACCTCTCTTGGGGCCGCGTTTCGGATCCCCACGAGGTTGTCGAGCTCGACCAGGACATCAAGGTCGTTATCATCGACTTCGACAACGAGAAGAAGCGCATCGCGCTCGGTCTCAAGCAGCTCCAGCCCCATCCCTGGGATAACCTGGGCGACGACGTCAAGGTCGGCGACCACGTTCACGGCAAGGTTGTCGTCATGACTGACTACGGCGCATTTGTTGAGGTTCAGCCCGGCGTCGAAGGTCTCATCCACGTTTCCGAGATGTCTTGGAGCCAGCACCTCCGCTCCGCTCAGGACTTCCTCAAGGTCGGCGACGAAGTCGAGGCTGTCATCCTCACTCTCGACCGCGACGAGCGCAAGATGTCTCTCGGCATCAAACAGCTCAAGAACGATCCCTGGGAGAACATCGAGACTAAATATGCAATCGGCTCACAGCACACTGCCAAGGTCCGCAACTTCACCAACTTCGGTGTATTCGTTGAGATCGAGGAGGGCGTTGACGGCCTGATCCATATCTCCGACCTTTCTTGGACCAAGAAAATCAAACACCCCTCTGAATTCACTTCCGTAGGCAGCGACATTCAGGTTCAGGTTCTTGAGATCGACAAGGAAAACCGTCGTCTCAGCCTCGGCCACAAGCAGCTCGAGGAGAACCCCTGGGAAGCTTTCGAAGGCAAGTTCACAATCGGCTCTATCCACCAGGGTACAGTTGTCGAAGTTATGGACAAGGGTGCCGTGATCAAGCTCGAAGATGGCGTTGAAGGCTTCGCAACTCCGAAACACCTCGTCAAGGAGGATGGTTCTCAGGCTAAGCTCGGCGACGTTCTCGACTTCAAGGTAATCGAGTTCAACAAGGACAGCCGCCGCATCATCCTTTCTCACAGCCGTATCGCCGAGGACGCTTCCAAGGCTGAGGCTCGCGCAGCACGCAATGCAGCACGCAATGCAACACGCGCCCGCAAGGCTGAAGAGGAAGTCGCTGCTCCCGCAATCGAGAAAACAACTCTCGGTGACCTCGGTGCCCTCCAGGCTCTGAAGGAGCAGATGCAGAAAGCTGAAAAGAAAGACTGACCGGTCTTTTGACATTCAGCCATACAACTTATTGATTCAGCCGAATAACTGAAATAATAAGATACGCCCCGTCCGTCCGGAACCATTCCGGCCGGACGGGGTTCTTTTATCCTCCACCTGACATCGCGTATTTATGAAGCGCACTCCGGGACACCGTTTCCAAAAATTGAGGTTCCAAAAAATTGAGACTGAAGCTCCGGGCTCTAAAAAATAAGGCTTCTCAAAAACAAAATTCCCGATCAGTCCATTTTTGATTGAGCATTTAAGACGATAGTCAAACTTTTTTTGTAATTTTACACCGCAGAAGCCACCCTTCCGGAACACCTGCATCCAGACTCTATGAAAAGACTCGTCATCCTGACTCTCACACTGCTCTTCCTTTCAGCGGCCGTCGATCTTTCGGCCGCCACGAAGACATGGGAGCCGGTGAAGACAGAACTTTCAGAGATGAAAAGCATCGCGAAGGATCCGGATCTTGAAATTAAAGCCGGGAACGGCCACCTTTTCGTGACGGCAAACAAGCAGGTCCAGATCAAGATTTTCTCGATTCTCGGTCAGCTGATCTCATCCGATACGCTTCCCCCCGGGACACACCGGCTGAGCGGGACTCCTCACGGAGTATATATCATCAAGGCAGGCGATCTCACCTGCAAGGTGATCCTGTAAGACTAAGAGATCTCGTCTCTTAAGACCGGTAAAAGCGGCAAAACAAAAAAAAGTGATTAACCTCATAATCTAACAGATTCTAATTTAAAATCATGAAAGATCCTCAAATCGACTGGGGTTCGTTAGGTTTCTCCTACACTCCGACAGACTTCAACGTCCGCTGCACATACAAAGATGGCAAATGGGGCGAAATTGAAGTGACAGACTCCGTATATATCCCGATGCACATGGCAGCAGCCTGCCTCCACTACGGTCAGGAATCATTCGAGGGCCTCAAGGCTTTCCGAGGCAAAGACGGTAAGATCCGCGTCTTCCGCATGGAAGAGAATGCAAAGCGCTTCATCCGCTCTGCCGAAGGAATCAAGATGCAGCCGATGCCCATCGAGCTCTTCTGCGAAATGGTCCGCAAAGTAGTGAAACTCAACGCACGCTTCGTGCCCCCCTACGAGTCCGGCGCATCCCTCTATATCCGTCCGCTCGAAATCGGCATCAGCCCCCAGGTCGGCGTGGCTCCCGCAAAGGAATACATGGTCGTTATGTTCGTGACTCCCGTAGGCCCCTACTTCAAGGATGGCTTCAAGCCTACCAAAGTTTGCCTCAGCCGCGAATATGACCGCGTCGCTCCCAAGGGAACAGGCTCCATCAAGATCGGCGGCAACTACGCGGCTTCCCTGCTCGCAGGCCAGAAGGCTCACGATCTCGGCTACAGCGTGATGCTCTATCTCGATCCGAAAGAGAAGACATATATCGACGAATGCGGAGCTGCGAACTTCTTCGCAATCAAGGACAATACCTATATCACTCCGTCTTCCGAGACTGTCCTCCCCTCAATCACCAACATGAGCCTCGAGACTCTCGCCAAGGATCTCGGTCTGAAAGTTGAACGTCGCCAGATCCCCTATGACGAGCTCGAGACATTCGAAGAGGTTTCGGCTTGCGGAACTGCCGCCGTTTGCTCTCCGATCGGCCAGATCGACGACCTCGACAACGGCCGCAAGTTCATCTATGCCGAAGACGGCGTTGCCGGTCCTAAGACAACCGAACTCTACAACGCTCTGCGTGGCGTGCAGTACGGTGACCGTCCCGACGAACACGGCTGGACTGAGATCATCGAGATCGACGAATAATCCGGTCTTCTCCAAGAAATAACATCAACCCCGTCTATCCGCCTTTCAGCGGGCAGACGGGGTTTTCGATGATTTCATTCCGGTTTATTTCCAATAAATGAATCCTTAAGATAAAAAAAGAACCTATTCGATAAATGAACCTAAACGATAAATGAACCCATACGACATCATCGGTAAATATTATGCTCCCGGCCCTCTTCGTGACCTCCTCGTTGCCCATTCCGAGGCCGTGACAGAAAAAGCGCTCGGCATAATCGAACACAAAGGGCTGACAGACATCGATACTCAGTTTGTGCGCGAAGCCGCTATGCTTCACGACATCGGCATCTTCAGATGTGACGCTCACGACATATTCTGCGAAGGCGATCTTCCCTATATATGTCACGGAATTGCGGGCTCTGCAATCCTGAAGAATGAGAATCTTCCACGCCACGCCCTCGTGTGTGAGCGGCACACCGGGGCCGGCCTCACAGTTCAGGACATTGTCTCCCAGAACCTCCCGCTCCCCCACAGAGACATGCTCCCTTTAAGCCGGGAGGAACGGCTGATCTGCTATGCCGACAAATTCTTCTCCAAATCTGCCGACCATCCGCGTCTCGAGAAACCCCTCGGGCGGGTGATCGCATCAATGTCGCGCCATTCCCCCGATGTCCTCGCCCGCTTCATGGCTCTGCACGACGAATTCAATGTCTGACGACTGTCGGATACCAACAGTACGACAACCGGATGACAACCATAAGATAATCTGATGACAACCTGATGACAATTGGATTTACATTCCGGATTACTATCTGAGTGTGCCGGGATGTTTGCTGACTCAATGAGATTTTGTATCTTTGTCCCCAAATATGCTCTCGCGAAATGAGAGAGTCTACATTCAACTAACCATCCTTGAGGCGACTCGGTCTATATATTATCTTCTTCTGCATAATCGCGTTCAGTCTGGCACAATCGCCGGGCCTTAACAGCGCGAACGCATCCGTTGCGTCCGGAGAAGAGAGCACCGACTCACTCTCTGCCGGCAATCTCGTGATACACGGCATGGAGGACACCGACTCACTTTCCGGTGAGAGCCTTCTATCAGGCACCGATTCGATTATCCGGGAAACGGAAAAATCCGACTCATTGGCTTCTCTTCTCGACTCGCTTCATGGCGACCGTTCAGCGCTGAGCAGAATCTCCCGCGAGAAGACCGATCTTGAGGATGCGGTCACTTTCTCCGCTTCAGATTCTCTGGTGCTCAAAGGCGAGAATAAGGCTTGGCTATATGGCAACAGTTCGGTCGAATATCAGAAATTCAAACTGAATTCAGCCGAGATTCAGATGCAGCTCGATTCAGCGACAGTCTATGCCAACGGACGCACCGACTCGGCCGGCAAACTCGTTGACACTCCGGTCTTTCAGGAAGGTTCGGACGAGTATCAGTCCAAGACGATGAAGTATTACTTCAAGACCGAAAGAGGTTATATCACGGACGTCGTCACTCAGCAGGGCGAAGGGTACCTGACCGGCGGAAAGACCAAACGCATGGAAGACGGCACTTTCTATCTTGAGGATGGAAAGTACACAACGTGTGACGACCACGATCATCCCCACTTTTATTTTCAGCTGACACGAGGCCGGCTCCGGCCTAACCAGGATGTGGTCTCGGGTCCCGTCTATATGGTACTGGCCGATGTGCCGCTGCCCCTTGCCCTCCCCTTCGGTTATTTCCCCTTCTCAAAGAAATATTCCTCCGGCATAATCTTCCCCTCTTTCGGCGAGGACTACAACAAAGGTTTCTATCTGCGCAACGGAGGTTATTACTTCGCAATCAACGATTATATAGACCTCGCCCTGCGTGGCGAAATTTATACAAAGGGCTCGTGGGGACTCTCCGGCCAATCGACCTACGCGAAACGATATAAGTTCCGCGGAAACATCGACATCTCCTATATCCGGACTATCCTCGGCGACAAGGGAGCCCCGGACTATTCTAAACAGAATAACTTCCAGGTCATCTGGTCCCACACTCAGGATGCGAAGGCTAATCCGAACATGTCGTTCTCGGCCTCGGTCAATTTCACGACCTCAGGCTACTCCCGCAATGATCTGAACTCATACTATAACTCTTCGTTCACTGAGAACACCAAGTCATCGACCGTCAGCCTTACCTACCGTTTCCCCGGAACGAAGTGGAGCCTGGCCGCAACAGCCAATATCGCCCAGCGCACCCAGGATTCGACACTTGCCGTCTCGTTCCCGAACCTGACGGTCTCGATGTCCCAGACCGCCCCCTTCAAGCGCAAGAAAGCGGTCGGCGGCGAACGTTGGTACGAGAAGATCAAGATGTCTTATCAGGGACAGTTCCAGAACTCCCTGACCGCCCGCCAGGATCAGTTCTTCCAGAAAAGCCTGATCAAGGACTGGAGAAACGGAATGAAGCACTATGTCCCTATCTCCGCGACATTCTCCATCTTCAAGTATATCAATCTCTCCCCCTCGATCACACTGAACGACAGGATGTACACCTCGAAGATCCGACGCCAATGGGATCCCGACGCCTCGGCCGAACAACTCGACACTGTCTATGGATTCTATAACCTCTTCGATTTCAACGCAGGCATCGCGTTCGACACCAAGCTTTACGGCTTCTACAAGCCGATGAAGTTCCTCGGAGATAAGGTCCAGATGATCCGCCACGTGCTGACGCCGACCGTTTCTTTCAACTATGCTCCCGATTTCTCGGATCCGTTCTGGGGAATCTACGGCTCATATAATTATACTGATTCCCAGGGGCTCCCGCAGACCAATACATACTCCTATTTCCCGAACACCATTTTCGGAGCCCCCTCTCCCGGAATGCAGGGCGTCGTCAGCGTCAGCCTCGCCAACAACGTGGAGATGAAGATACGCGACGATAATGACTCGACCGGATCGCGCAAGATCTCGCTGATCGAGAACTTCACTATAGGCCAGTCATATAACTTCGCGGCCGATTCGCTCAACTGGAGCAACCTCTCCACCTCCATCATGCTCCGCCTCGTGAAGAATTTCAACCTCAGTCTGTCTGCGACCTGGGATCCCTATACCTATGCCCTCTCCCCGAGCGGCAATCCCGTGAGGGTCAACAAGACAAGATGGCAGGCCCACAAGGGATGGGTGAAGCTCGTGTCGACCGGCACATCTTTCTCCTACACTTTCAATAACGATACCTTCAAACGCAAAAAGAAGGGAGGATCGGGAAACAGCTCCGACAAGGATGAGGACGCAGATGAAAGCACCGACGGCGAGACATTTGCCGAGAAAGCTGCGAGAAGACGCCGGGGAAGCGCCAATGCTGACGAAGACTCGGGAACCGATGCCGATGGATATGAGAAATGGGAATGCCCATGGAGCCTGACGCTGAACTACTCCGTCAACTACGGCCGCGGCGAATTCGACTACAAGAAGATGGACTATCGCGGAAAATTCACCCAGAATCTGTCCCTCTCGGCCAATATCCGGCCGACAAAGAACTGGAACTTCTCAGTCTCAGCATCCTACGATTTCGAACGCAAGAAGATAGCCTATATGAACTGTTCCGTGAGCCGGGACCTCCATTGTTTCACGATGTCCTGTTCATTCATACCGGTCGGACCGTATAAGAGCTATAACTTCCACATTGCCGTCAAGTCCTCTCTGCTCAAGGACTTGAAGTATGACCAGCGCTCCTCGACAAACAATGCGGTTCAATGGTATTGATTTCCGCTTCTCGGGAAGTGATTTGGATAATTGACAAATTTATCTTATCTTTGTCGGAGAATAAGGGCTCCGTTTTGCGCCCGGTTCGCATGAAATGGCATCAGCTACCCTCACCGAAGTCATCGACGGTCTCATAACAAAGGTTACCCGTCTCGGAGACCGGATTGAAACTCTCGAAAGACAGAATTCAGGGCTGAAGGCAAAAGTAGCCGAACTGGAGGAACGTCTTGCCGAGGAACGTGATGCACATTCTCGCGCACGCCTCGATGCTGACTATCTGACGATGTCACACCGCCTGGCCGATTCGCCGGACACCATCATCGCAACCCGCCGCAGAATCTCCGCCCTGATTCGAACCATCGACCGTTGCATCTCCATGCTAAAGGACGACCCGGAAATATGACCGATGCGGAAAACGTAAATCTGGAACTCAATATAGGCGGAGTCAGGATCCCCCTCTCCGTCGATAAACCCAAACTCACGGCAGTCCGAGAGACCGAGCAGGAACTGCGCGAACTCTTCGACACCTGGAGGGACCGCTTCCCTTCGAAGACAACACAGCAGCTGCTCGCTATGATAGCCTATCAGTATGCGACTTTCTACCGTGAGCTGAAAGACCGTTATCAGGCCGCCTCCAATGCGGCCGGCTCGCTCGAATACGGAATCGATTCTCTCCTTAAAAGACTCGACCGTATTGTGGAATCAGATCCGTCTGCCAAACCCTGAACCCACTCTTCCTCCTCCTCAGGACCGGCAGTTAATATATTCGACATCATTAGTGCCTCCCGGACCACAGGTCTGAGGCAATTCCGGTCGTCCGGCTGTCTGCTTCGGAATTTATTCCGAACGGCGGCACGGACTTTGTTTGTTTTAATATACCTGAATTCAAAATACTAATACTCTAAAAACCAACAAATTATGACAATAACCATAGGTGTTGTGGTCGCTATCATCTGCCTCTGCGCAGGATACTTCGCGGCTCTGGCAATTAGCCGTCGCTCGGCTTCTTCGCGCGCCAACACCATCCTTGATGAGGCACGCCGCGAAGCCGACGTCCTGAAAGAAAAGAAAGTTCTTGAAGCAAAGGAGGAGGAAATGCGCCTCATTGCCGACGCCGAACGTGCCGCCAACCAACGCATTCAGCGCGCGCAGAGCGCCGAAGCCCGTGCCAAACAGCGCGAGATCCAGGTGAAGCAGCAGGAAGCTGACCTCCAGCGTACAAAGAAAGATGTCGAGAGCATGCGCCAGTCTGTGGACTCCCGCACTGCCAATCTGCAGAACCGCGAGCAACAGCTCGATAACCGCGCCGCCGAGGTCGAGAAAATGCACCGCGCGGCTCAGGAGGAACTCGAACACATCTCCGGCCTTTCTGCCGAAGAGGCCAAGGCCCATCTCGTCGAGAGCCTGAAGGACGAAGCCAAGACTGCCGCCCAGGCCTATATCAATGACATCATGGCCGACGCCCGGATGACCGCCAACAAGGAGGCCAAGAAGATTGTGGTCCAGTCGATTCAGCGCGTCGCGACAGAAGCCGCGGTCGAGAATTCGGTGACTGTCTTCCACATTGACAATGATGAGATCAAGGGACGCATCATCGGCCGCGAGGGACGCAATATCCGCGCTCTCGAAGCTGCGACAGGAATCGAGATCATCGTCGACGATACTCCCGAGGCGATCGTCCTTTCGGGATTTGACCCCGTGCGCCGTGAGATCGCACGCCTCGCCCTCCACCAGCTCGTAGTCGATGGCCGTATCCATCCGGCCCGCATCGAGGAGGTTGTAGCCAAAGTCCGCAAGCAGGTCGAGGAAGAGATCATCGAGACCGGAAAACGGACAGCGATCGACCTCGGAATCCATGGTCTCCACCCGGAACTGATCCGCATGGTCGGAAAAATGAAATACCGCAGCTCGTATGGTCAGAATCTGCTTCAGCATGCCCGCGAGACAGCTAATCTCTGTGCCGTGATGGCCTCTGAGCTCGGTCTGAATCCTAAAAAGGCACGTCGCGCCGGCCTGCTTCACGACATAGGCAAGGTGCCCGACGACGAGCCGGAACTCCCACACGCTCTGTTCGGCATGAAGCTGGCTGAGAAATTCAAGGAGAAACCGGAGATATGCAACGCGATCGGCGCCCACCACGATGAGATCGAACCAACTTCGCTGATTGCCCCGATCGTGCAGGTGTGTGACGCCATCTCCGGTGCCCGTCCCGGTGCCCGTCGTGAGATTGTCGAGGCTTATATCAAGCGCCTCAATGACCTCGAACAGCTTGCTCTCTCATATCCCGGGGTTGTCAAGACTTACGCGATCCAGGCAGGCCGCGAACTGCGCGTGATCGTCGGAGCCGACAAGATCACCGACGACGACACCGAAAAACTTTCGGCCGAGATCGCCAAGAAAATCCAGGATGAACTGACATATCCTGGCCAGGTCAAGATCACCGTGATCCGCGAGACCCGCGCCGTGGCGTATGCCAAATAAACCCACCTCTGATTGATTTCTATGGAAGATAAAAGACCCCCGCTCCCGGACTGCACGGAATGTGACGGATGTGGATCCCGGGGCGACGGATGCGGAGGTGGATGCGGAGGCTGCGGCTCGAGTTTCGACGCCGGCTTCCGTGGCGAGCCGAGAGGTAAGCTATCGGCTACCAACTGGCTCGGAGACATCTCAACATCGGCCGACTTCCCCGTGGTGCAGGTTCAGTTCAAGAACACCCGGAGCGGTTTCTACTCCAACCCGAATAAACTTAACCTCGAGATCGGCGACATTGTCGCTGTCGAGGCCCAGCCGGGACACGACATCGGCCGTGTCGTGATGGTCGGTCCTCTCGTGAGGATGCAGATGATCAAGTCCAAGGCCGATCCGGAGAAACCGGAGTTGCTGAAACGTGTCTTCAGGAAGGCCAGACAGTCCGATCTCGAACGCTTCTATGAAGCCCGCGCCAAAGAACACGACACGATGATCCGCTCCCGCAGGATCGCCGAAGACCTCGGACTGAACATGAAGATCGGTGACGTGGAATATCAGGGCGACGGTGCAAAAGCCATATTCTATTATATCGCCGACGAACGTGTCGATTTCCGTAAGCTGATCCGTCTTCTTGCCGATGAGTTCAAGGTCCGGATCGAAATGAAACAGATCGGAGCGCGCCAGGAGGCAGGCCGCATCGGTGGCATCGGCCCCTGCGGACGCCCTTTGTGCTGCTCTTCATGGATGACCCATTTCGTATCGGTCGGAACCGGCGCGGCGAGGATGCAGGATCTCTCAATGAACCCGCAGAAACTCGCCGGCCAGTGCGCGAAGCTGAAGTGCTGCCTTAACTTTGAAATAGACACATACGCTGAATCTTCCCGGAAACTTCCCCCGAAGGACCTCGCGCTCGTGACTGCCGATCAGGAGTATTTCCACTTCAAGGTCGATATCCTCAGCCGGATGGTGACCTATTCGACAGATCCCAAGATGGCGGTCAATCTCGTGACCATTCCTGCCTCGCGTGCTTTCGAGGTTATAGCCCTCAATAAACAGGGCGTGAAACCGGAACGTCTCGACGTCAGCCAACCCGCCGGGAAGGAACGGCCGGAGTTCATCGACCTGACTGATCAGGACGATCTGACCCGTTTCGACAAGACAAAGCGTCGCCGGAAGTCCAAGAAGCAACAGTCTCAACCTCAGTCGCAGCCCCAGTCTCAGCCTGAAAACCGCTCTCCCAAGCCTCAGGGCAAAAAGGCTCAACGTCCCCAGCAGCCTCAGGCTCAGCAGCGCCAGCAGGCAGGTCCGGCTCAGAAACCGCATAATGAACGCAGGAGACAGAATCAGCAGCGAAGGCCCCAGCAGCCACGCAAGAACTCTCCTGAAGACAAAGGCTCAAAGCAATGAGCAACTCTAAAGTGAATATCTTTCACCCGGTTGTCGCCCTCACGATGGCGTTGACCGGGTGCATGATGCTTCCGGGTTGTCATGCTGATTCCCTTCCGGCCTATTCGGAATTCGTTGACATCGATCCCGAATTGTGGTCGCCCGGGGTGCCGGCGGAGCTGGCGCCATGGCCTCGCGACTCTGCCCTCAGGATTTCACCGTTCCGGCTCGACCTTGCCGTCCGATATACTCTGTCGGCTCCGGATACCCTGAAAATGGCCGTTTCCATGATAGCCCTTGACATAGAGGAAAGGACCGACACTGTCTCTCTGCAACTCATCGCCCCGGATAATAAGCCTTCCGGACGCGGAAGCTACGGCTTCTATACGGCTGAGATGTCTGTCATGTCAGGCGACACTTTGCCTGCCGGTCTGCGTGTTTCGGCCGAGCCACTCTACCCTGTCCGCGGAATCGTCTCGGCCGGCCTTATCCTTTCTTCCGGTCGCTGAACATCGGTCATCTTCGGCAACCCATACCTCAAGAACCTGTAAACTCTCAAAGACTCTATATTATGAATCCAGAAATAATTCTTCGGACTTCAAAGATACAGTCATTCATCCGCGAAGCCGGTGCAGACGCCCTGCTCGTCGCTTCAAACGCAAATATATATTACACCGCGATGCGCTTCTTCAGGGGTTATACCTATATCCCAGCCGAAGGAGATCCCATCTACTTCGTGATACGCCCGAACGATATCAAGGACCTTGAGAACTCTGTCCGGATCCGCAAGCCGGAAGAAATTCGTGGGAAACTCGGGGAAATGGGGATTCAACTTCCCCGGACTCTCGGGTTGGAATACGATACTATCACTTATTCCGACATTGAACGTCTCCGCAAGGCAATCGATGCCCCGGACGTGGTCAACGGGACATCCTGGCTTCGCCGCGCCCGCATGGTCAAGACACCATACGAAATCGGTCAGATGGAATATGACGGCGTACACCAGACTGAGGCCTACCGCCACTTCACCAAAGCATATCGCGAGGATATGACAGACGTTGAGTTCCAGATCGAAATGGAACGGATCCTGCGTCTCGAAGGGTGCCTCGGATTCTCGCGCGTCTCGGGCTCACTTATGGAGATAAACCTCGGCTCTGTCATCAACGGTGACAACGCCGACGTTCCGACGCCATACGAGTTTTCGATGGGTGGCGAAGGTGTGGATCCCTCTCTTCCCGGCGGAGCATGTGGCAAAACCATGAAGCCCGGAACGACAGTGATGGTCGATATGTGCGGTGCCTTCAACGGCTATCAGACAGACCTCACACGCGTCTGGCGCATTGGCGACGTTCCGGAATTGGCAGAAAAGGCCCACCAATGTTCAATCCGGATCCTGCGTACGCTTGAGAAAGAGGGTGTTCCCGGCGCTTCTTGTGCCGGGCTGTACAATCGCGCGATGGCTATAGTCGAGGAAGAAGGTCTTCAGGATTATTTCATGGGTCACAGACAGAAAGCGGCCTTCATCGGCCACGGTGTCGGCATCGAGCTCAATGAGATGCCCGTGCTGACACCCAGAAGCAAGGATCATCTCGAAGAAAACATGACGATTGCGATCGAGCCTAAATTCGTTATTCCGGGAGTCGGCGCCGTCGGTCCTGAAAACACATATCAGGTGACCCCGGACGGTTTGCGGAATCTGACTCCCATGCCCGATGAAATGATTGAACTCTGATGAATCTCGCAGATAAACTTAAAAAGAAAGTCTTCCGCCAGATCGGAGAAACGGCCGACAGCATCGGCCGCCCGGTCTATGTTGTCGGCGGCTACGTCCGCGACATTTTCCTCAACCGCACATCGGCCGACATCGACTTCGTGACTGTCGGTTCAGGAATTGAGCTCGCCAAGGCAGTCGCCTCATCGTTGCCCGGGAAACATAATCTTTCGGTTTTCGCCAATTATGGAACGGCCCGTATCCGTCACAGGGACCTCGAACTCGAATTCGTCGGCGCGAGAAAGGAATCTTACAGCCGCGATTCGCGCAATCCCATTGTTGAAGACGGCACACTCGAGGATGACCAGCGGCGCCGTGATTTCACGATCAACGCAATGGCGATCTCTCTTAATTCCGGAACATTCGGTGAACTCGTCGATCCCTTCGACGGTCTCGGAGATATCGACCGGAAGATTATCCGGACACCGCTCGATCCGGACATCACCTTTTCCGACGATCCGCTGAGGATGATGCGGGCCATCCGATTCGCCACACAGCTCGAATTCAAGATTCTCCCTGAAACCTTCGAGGCTATCCGCCGCAACGCTCACCGCATTGAAATCATCACGAAAGAACGGATAAACGACGAATTTGGAAAGATCATGCGATCCCGCCGGCCATCCATCGGTCTGCTGCTGCTGGAAGAATCGGGACTTCTTGAACTGATTTTCCCCGAACTTCACGCTCTCAAAGGTGTCGAGACGAAGGAAGGACGCGGACACAAAGACAATTTCCTGCACACCATTCAGGTTGTGGACAATGTTGCAGAGCGTTCCGACAACGAATGGCTGAGATGGGCCGCACTGCTCCACGACGTTGCGAAACCGGTTACAAAAGAGTGGGAACCCGGAACGGGCTGGACCTTCCGTAACCATAACTTCATCGGTGAGAAAATGATTCCCGGTCTGTTCCGGAAAATGAAGCTTCCGATGAACGACAAGATGAAATATGTAGCCAAACTCGTCGGACTGCACATGCGGCCGCAGCAGGTTGGCGAAGAGAAAGTAAGCGACAGCGGCGTTCGCCGCCTCCTGACCGATGCCGGCGAAGACATCGAAGACCTCATGATACTTGCCGAAAGCGACCTGACCTCCAAGAACCCGGCCAAAGTGAAAGCCGCTCTTGAAGGTTTCGCCCATCTGCGCGAGAGGATGTCGGAACTTAAGGATGCGGACGCCTACCGGTGCTGGAAGAACCCCATCAAAGGAGACGAAGTCATCAGCCGTCTCGGCATTCCCCCCTCCCGTCGCCTCGGCAATCTTCTCCAGCAGGTCAAAGACGCCATCCTTGACGGACGCATCGCCAACGATCACGACGAAGCCTGGGCCTACCTCGAAACCCTCGTCAACAACCCCGCCTGACCCCAAGGACCTAAAGGACTCTAAACTCCTTAAGGACCTTAAAGACCTTAAACTCCCTAAACTCCCTAAAGATCCTAAAGGCCCTAAAGACCCTCTTCCGGGAGAAAAAATACCAGCCTCCCCTTGCTGACAATGAACTGCAAGGGGAGGCTGTTAAATATCGGATTGAAACCCGGATGATTAATCCTCGTTCAGGTTTACACGTTTGAATGAAACGACTACCAGACCCTTTGTGGTCTTGTCGAGAAACTCACCCACGGTGATCTTTGCATCCTGAACGTATGCCTGCTCAAGAAGACAGTTCTCCTTGAAGAACTTGTTCAGACGACCGTTGGCGATGTTCTGGATCATTGCCTCAGGAAGATTGGCAGCCTTAGCCTCACCGGCTTCCTTCATGATCTGACGGCCCTTCTCAGCCTCTTCAGCTGTGATCCATCCCTTTGTGATATTGCTCTCGATGTGGTCCTCAGAATCGAAGTGGTTCGGGTTCAGGCCGGCTTTGCGGAGCGCTGCTTCCTGAGCCTTAACGACCTGCTCCTGTTTTGTCTTCTCGATAGCGACAGCAACTTCCTGGTCGATAGTAGCCTGAGGAACATCGTTGCGGGAAACTGCAACAGGGTTCATCGATGCGATCTGCATGCAGACCTCACGACCAACCTGAGCGTCAACACCCTCGAGGTTGAAACCTGCGATAGCTGCGAGCTTATCGTTGAAGTGGTTATATGAAGCGACGCTTGCTGCTTCGAGAGCCTCGAAATCGCCGAGCTCCATCTTTTCGCCTGTCTTGCCGATTTCGTCTGTGATCAGATCAGCTACAGTGCGGCCTTCGAGTTCGAGAGCCTTGAGAGCCTCGACATCCTTCACTTTGGCAGCGAGGGCGGCATCGAGAATCTTCTTTGTCAGAGCGCGGAAAGACTCGTTCTTTGCGACGAAGTCAGTCTCACACTTCAGTGTAACAATAGCGGCATAGCTTCCGTTAGTGCCGGCCATCACGCAACCTTCTGCTGCGTCGCGGTCCTCACGCTTGGCGGCAACAGCCTGACCCTTCTTGCGGATGATTTCGATTGCGGCCTGGATGTCGCCGTTGGTTTCTGCAAGTGCGTTCTTGCAGTCCATCATGCCTGCGCCTGTCATGTGACGCAGTTTCTTGATGTCTTCAATAGATACAGCCATTGTTGGTGTAAATTTTATATGATTTAATTATTTGACTATCAAAAGAGGCCCCTGGCGGGATAAAAACGCCGGCGGGGCCTCCAATATTTGTCGACAGGATAAAATCCCTTTTCCTTTATGAGATGAAATCCCTGAATTACTCAGCGCTTGCCTCGGGAGCAGCCTCAGCTACTTTCTCGGCGGGAGCTTCGGTGCGGCGGACAACGCGACGACGTTTTCCTGCAGCGGGTGCCTCGGAATCAGCCTCCTTCTCCTCGGGAGCGTCAGCCTTCTCGACCTTGCGCTCTTCGAGACCCTCTGCCATGGCAGAAGTAACGGCGTCGAGGATAACCTCGATGCTCTTTGTTGCGTCATCGTTTGCAGGGATAACGTAATCTACATTCTCGGGATCTGAGTTTGTATCCACAATTGCGAACACGGGGATACCCAGACGGTTAGCCTCAGCTACTGCGATGTGCTCTTTCATTACGTCAACGACGAAGAGAGCGCTCGGGAGACGGCCGAGATCAGCGATTGAACCGAGGTTCTTCTCGAGTTTTGCACGCTGACGGGTGATCTGGAGTTTCTCGCGCTTTGACAGGTTGTCGAAAGTACCGTCCTTTGCCATCTTGTCGATGGTGGTCATCTTCTTCACAGCCTTGCGGATTGTGGGGAAGTTGGTCAGCATACCGCCGGGCCAGCGCTCGATTACATAAGGCATTCCGATTGCAGAAGCCTTGTCGGCTACAACCTCTTTAGCCTGTTTTTTAGTAGCTACGAAAAGAACCTTGCGGCCGCTCTTTGCGATCTGCTTGAGAGCCTCGGCAGCCTCTTCGATCTTAGCTGCTGTCTTGTAAAGGTCGATGATGTGGATACCGTTGCGCTCCATGAAGATATAGGGAGCCATTGCGGGATTCCATTTGCGCTTGAGGTGGCCGAAGTGTGCGCCTGCCTCGAGAAGCTGGTCAAAAGTGGGATTTGCCATTTTTTATTATAGTTGTTTACGTTCTGTGAAATCAACCTGCAGGTAAACGGACCGGATCGGACCGGAACGCGTCCGGCAGATTTAGATTCTAAACACGGTTTGACAAAATATAGGGTAGCCGGAAAGCTATTAACGTTTCGAGAACTGGAAACGCTTACGGGCCTTGGGCTGACCGGGTTTCTTACGCTCGACAGAGCGGGCATCGCGGGTGATGAAGCCCTCTGCACGCAGAGCGGGCTTGTCCTCGGGATTGATCTTCACGAGCGCGCGGGCGATCGCGAGACGAAGAGCCTCAGCCTGGCCTTTGTAGCCACCGCCGTCGAGATGAACGAGGATGTCATACTTATCTTCACAGTCCAGAGTCTGCAGAGGCTGCTTGACGACATACCGGAGGATCGAAGAGGGGAAGTAAACGTCAAGAGGACGCTTGTTGACGATGATATTGCCGTTGCCCTCAGTCAGATAAACGCGAGCCACAGCGGCCTTACGACGGCCGATAGCATTGATTTTTTCCATCTCTTCTTAACTTATTTGATCTTGTTGATGTCGATTACAATGGGATTCTTGTCGGCAAAGGGATGCTCGGCAGAATTGTACACATACAGATTGCGGAGCTGTGCCGCACCGAGTTTGGTCTTCGGAAGCATGCCCTTCACTACCTTGATGTAGAGGGGATGACGGCCTGCCTTTACTGTTTTCTTCTTGGATTTCTCCATCAGCGATGCGGGATTGAACGCGCGCTGTCCGCCGGGATAGCCGGTATAACGGAGATATTCACGGGTATTCATCTTGTCGGCTGTCATGATGACCTTGTCGGCGTTGATGATGATCACATTGTCACCGCAATCCAGATTGGGAGTGAAGTCAGGTTTGTTCTTGCCGCGAAGAATCTTTGCGACCTTAGAGCAGAGACGGCCCAGAACCTGATCTGTTGCGTCAATTACCACCCACTTCTTTTCGATGGTAGCGGGAGTGGCGGAGAGAGTCTTATAGCTTAAAGTATCCACTTTACTAATCGGTTGATTATTGTTAATTCACTGATGCACACCCCGAAAGGCGCACAAAATTGCCCGACATGCACCATCCCCGCGATCGGCCAAAATCGCATCCGGGACGCCACGATGTCTGACGAGTTGGATATAATCGGCTTACAAAATTACAACAAAATTCTGATTCCCACAACATTTAGACAAAAATAGACAAAAATATGCCGATGGAAAGTTTCCTCAAGTTTCCAATAATAAGTGCAACACTCCATCTCCCTACTCCTCCTCTGGGGAAGACTGCGCGCCGAGGGGACTGAGCAAGACGCAAGAAGAGCGCCTCGTTCGGTTGAACGAGGCGCCCTCTGTTATTTTACCCGGCTCGGGATCCGAGCCTTGTCAACGATCTTGTCGTTTACTTGATGACTACCTTCGAAGCCTTGCCATCAACGATCATCACATAGATGCCGTTTGTCGGATAAGCAACCTGACGACCATTGAGATCGAAGAACTTAGCCTCACCCTTGACTGTCTCTACTTCATTAACACCGGTGTAGATATCATAAGCAACGTCTACAGAAGAGAAGCAGAGCTTGCCTGCAGAAGCTGAATAAGCCTCGCTGTAAACTGCCTTCGGGCTCACTGTGAATGTAACTTCTTTATCCTCGCCGATCCATTCGATCTTGTCACCACCCTTGGTCTGGGGCTGCATTTCGCCGATAGAGGCTGTCAGCTCACACTGGTATTTAACACCCTCGGCAGACAGATTGAATGTGATGCTTCTGAGAACATAAGGTTCGGGAGCAACAACCTTTACTGTTGAGTTGGCAGGTACCCAAATATCTCCAGTGGCATTATAGTAATAAATGTTTGTATATCCGCCTCTGCTCATTGTGAATTCAATGCCGTCGTCCACCATGTTTACTGTTGCACCGCTTGATGAAGTTGCAGTGGTTGAAGTGAAGCCGGACTTGTCTGCAATTGAACAGATGATGTTGTGCTGACCAACTGCAATTACCTGAACTTTCTTCACTTCGAGAGTGTAAGATGCAGTACCTCCGAAATAGTCTTCGTTTGCCTCACAAGTAGCTGTGATTACAGTTGAGCCGGGAGCAACGAGTGTTATGGCACCTGTCTCTGCATCTACTGTAGCTACCGCAGGGTTGGAAGAAGTGTAAGCTGCAGGAGCAGTAGTAGCTTTTGTGAGAACAGGAGTCGGGAATTCATCACCCATTGTCACAACATATTCCTGCTCGGGGAATGAAAGGTTTGCCTTCTCAGGAATCTTGCCGGAGAACTCTGAATAGGTGATTACAACTGTTTTGATCTGAATTGTGCCATTACCGACGAATGTAACTACATTTGTCACATCATCCTTTGCCTCCCATTCATAGTCAGTCTTCATACCCGTCGTTGTAAACGCACCGAGATCACACGTGGCATTCATGTAATAAGACGGAGTAGTCGCCGTAAACTTCATTGCTTCGATACGGTTACCTGAAGGAACCGTGATGCTTAAGGTATTACCTTTATACATCTGGAAACCACCGATTGTACCTGCTGCGTTCAGGTAAACTCGGGGATAGTTTGTACCTGTTGCGGTATCGAACTCGAAGGTGATATCGCTCTCTGTAAAACCGCTAAGGGGAGCGCTCGAAGTCCACTCATTTTCAGTTACGACTTTAGTCATGTCGATTGTAACCTCTTCAGCAATTGCTGAACCAGCTACAAGAGCCACGGCTGCAAGTGAAAGTAAAAATTTCTTCATAATGTTAGAGTTTGTTTTTCAAACGAGAACTATTCCCATTTGATTCGCAAATATAAGGCTAAAAGTTGATAGTCGCAAAATTCTCACAAAAAAACTATAAAAAAAGAGCTGTTTTACCCTACTTTGCAAGACTCCACTCCATAATAAGGCTCCGTTCCCCAAAAAATGTTAACGCAGGAGCGGCATATTTTCGAATGAATTTCGTCTATCTTGGAGGGAGCAATGCGGGCATTGTGACCGGAGAGATGGGCGAAAGGCACCGAAAAGATGCCGTGATTGAGCAAATCAACTGTCATATTCATGAAATCATAATGCCACTGGTGACCTTAGGACATGAAAAAAGGTGCTGGCCATAGGACAGCACAACCTTACCTGTGGGAGAATGTATTACGCTCAGGCATTTCCAAATATCAGCTTTTTTAACAGATGGAACTGAGCATCAAGCTCCAATGTTGTGGCCACCGCACAGACCTCCTTAAAAAATCTTAAGCATCAATTGGGCGAAATATTAATCACACTCGCAGCTGAACCCCGCCTTCGGCCTTTTTGGCTCAGTCACATAGCCAGCTATGCTCCTTCGCACTGCAAGACCAAATTCGGGGCACATCTGCGACCCCCGCGTTAACATTTTTTGGGGAACGGAGCCTAAAAGACCTCAAGGACTCTTAGGTCCTCAAGGTCTTTTAAAGTTTTCCGGATCTCGCGATTCTTTTTACCGGATCATTGAAATCCTATTTGGAGCGCATTTCTGCCGGAGAAAATTATTTAATGACTACCTTCGAAGCCTTGCCGTTGGCAACCTTAACGTAGATACCGTTTACGGGATTCTTCACCTGACGGCCATTGAGATCGTAATAAACAGCCTCGGCATCGTTTGCCTTGATAGCGTTCACACCTGTGTAAACATCATATTCAACATCAACAGACTTGAATGCAAGGACACCGGTTGCCTCTGTTGTTCCTAGATCTGAGTTGTCACCGATTTTCAGTGTAACTGTGTTAGAGCAACCGTACCACTGAACCTTGTTGTCAGATGAGGACTGAACGATCTCACCTTCGTCACATGTGATCACAGGAAGACGCTGAACACCCAAATCACTCAGATTGAACACGATATGAGTCATAATATAATCACCGGCTGCCTTGACGGCCACTGTGCTGCCACCATAGATGCGGACGTCACCGTCAGTCTCATTGAATGTAGGAGCGTTGCCGGTTGCTTTCTTTGCGATTGTGAAGAGTACACCGTCGGCAGAGAGAGTTGCATTTGCACCGCCGAAGCCTTCTCTGTTAGCCTGAGAGCAGATGATAGTGTGGCTACCTGCTGTTGCGACGTCAGAAGCCTTGACAACCAGAGTATATTCAGCAGAACCTGCATAGTATTCCTCAGTTTCCTCACAAGCTGCCGTGATGACTGTAGTACCGGTTGCGTTGATTGTCACAGCACCTGTCTCAGCGTTAACAGTAGCGACGAAGGGATTGGAAGAAGTGTATGTTGCAGGAGCGTCAGTTGCCTTTGAAAGCACGGGAGCTGTGAAGGCGTCGCCAAACAGTGTTGTGTAGCTTGCTTCGGGATATGCGAGTGCAGCCGGTTTGCGTGAAGCAGATACTGCCTCATATTCCACGACAGTCTTGGTCATGTAGACAGTCTTGCTCATGACGAAAGTCACGGAAGTTGTGATATCCTCTGTGGGCGCCCATACCTGATCTGCAGTATACGCGCTCGACGTCATGTTCTTGCCGGTGGTGCAGCTTGTATAGGTAAAGGAATAGGTACCTCCGGAAGCAGTGTTCGTGATGGATTTCAGTGTATATCCCTCCGGAACAGAGATTGTCACCTCATTGTTCTTGTAGACGTAGATGCGACCGGTCGAGTAATAAGTAGGATCTTTTGTTCCGGCTGCTGTTGCGAACTTTACGGTTACATCTCCGCTGGTCAGTTCTTTGACGACTGACGATGCCGCCAGTTCCATGTCTGCATAGGTCAGAGTAGCTTCGTCTGCCAAAAGAGGAGTCGCCGACAATGCAAGCGCTGCAATTGAAAGTAAAAATTTCTTCATAGTGGAAATTGTAATTGTTAGGAAAGAGAACTATTCTCAATTCAACTGCAAATAAAAGACAAAAATATCATATTCGCAAACATATTACAAAAAAAGTTTATCGAATTAGCAAATTTCACAAAAACGAGTTCTTCAACAATCGTCCCTTCAACAGACGGATGATCGTAATTTTGCAGGGCGCAATACATCGCGTCCCCGGATAAACCGGCCGTTAGGCTCGATTTTATCCGGGGGCGCTGTTTTCGGAAGGTATGCCTATTCTGACATTACCTTTTATTGATAGTCTTGGACTATTGTCTATTGATAGTCGGGGACTATTGCCAAGTTGTTTTCAACGTCTGCGTTGGTGTCTTATTTAACGACAACCTTCGAAGCCTTACCGTTGGCAATCTTGACGAAGATTCCGTTTGCGGGATTCTTCACCTGACGGCCGTTGAGGTCATAATAAACAGCCTCAGTATTGTTTGCCTCGATTGCGTTCACGCCTGTGGTTACATCATAAGTTACATCAACAGAAGTGAAGCAGAGCTGACCGGCCTTTGAAGCACCATCGCTGCCATATTCAGCCTGGGCGCCAACAGTGAAGGTAACAGTCTTTGCAGAACCGTTCCATATTACTTTGTCATCACCTTTAGCCTGAGCTGCGATTTCACCCTCAGATGCGGTGATGGGAGCGAGACGCTTCTTGCCCTGAGTTGAGATATTGAAAGTGATGTTCTTAAGCTCATAACCCTCGGGAACAGAAACGGTGATTGTGCCGTTGGCGTATACGCGAACGTCAGAACCGCTGGTGTTGTAAGCCGGGTTAGTGACTCCATCAGCCTTTGCAATGTCGAAAGTGATGCCATCGGCAGACATTGTTGCATCCTGGCCACCGAAACCGGACTTATCAGCCTCAGAGCAGATGATAGTGTGACTACCTACACCAACAACAGAAGCATTCTTCACAACGAGAGTGTAAGAAGCGACACCGCCTCTGTAGACTTCAGTAGCGGCGCACTCAGCTGTGATGACTGTTGTTCCTGCAGAAAGGATAGTAACGGCACCTGTCTGTGCGTCAACAGTAGCAACCTCAGTGTTTGAAGAAGAATAGACTGCAGCGGCATCAGTAGCCTTTGAAAGCGCAGGAGCAGTGAATTCCTCACCGATCACAGCCTCATATTCAGCCTCGGGGAAAGAGAGCTCGGCAGCTTCGAGAACCGGACCACCCGCCTGTGAATATGTCACAGTAGTCTTGGTGATACGAGATGTCTTCGTTACCTCAAAAGTTACAGAGTTCGTATCAGTTGTCGGAATCCATGTAGAAACGGCTCCCTCTCCTGTAAGAGTACCTGTATTTACCGTTGCTCCGAGCAGATAGCCGCTGACGCAATCATTCACGATCTTGTCAATCACGAAACCCTCGGGAACTGAAAATGTAAAATTGTTAGTAGTAGCGGGAGTAACGCCGGTATTCGCATATACACGAAGCGATTTGTCAGCATTATAATACTTAGGTGCGAGAGAATGTGTTCCTTTGGAGAAAGAGATGGTGACATCGCCTTCACTGATCTCAGGAACGTCCTGCGCGTTAGTGTAACCCTGGTCTCCCCATGTTACGCTGATTTCGTCTGCAAGCACCGGAGCGGTAGCCAAAGCTGCTGCGACGACTGAAAGTAAAAATTTCTTCATAATGTGATTAGTGATATTTGCAAAAAAGGGAACGTCCCTATTTGACCGCAAAATAACACAATCTAAACTAAATAACCAAAGAAATATGAAAAAAAGAATAATTGCATTAAATCAACGAGTTTCAACTCGCCATTCCACCCACAATTTCACCCAGACCATTCAACAATTCAAACCAACATACCAATCACCCCCACTCAAATATCTAAAGACCCAAAGGACCCTAAAGACCCTAAACTCCCTAAGGACCTTAAGGACCTTAAGGACCTTAAGGACCCTAAAGACCTTAAAGACCCTAAAGACCTTATTGACCCTAAACCCAATCGTCTATTAGGAACGAGCGAAGAGAAAAGTAAATTATAACCAAAAGTCAGTACCCCCGTTTTTCTTTCCTCAGACGAGTCATTCTTTCAGAGAATCCACCATTTCTAATAAAGTCCTGTGAAAGCCGCTCAAGCTGCTTAAACAGTAAATAGTCTGCCTGATTTATCAAAATGATCGCCATATTTGCAATGGTTTCAGGAGGACGCGTCTGAACCAAATGCATAAAGTACGCTGGGTTATTGCACGTCCGCCCAAGATTTCTCATTGCTTCAAACTCCTTGCTGCCTTTCTCCCATTGAATATGGCCCCGGGTCTTTAAATAATCCTCATAATCTTCAAGAAGTTCTTTCAGACTTGCTTTAGCAACATTGATAAGCTTAATTTCTGTTTTAGATGACGTAGGAGCAGCCGCACAACCTTCTATTATATTCTGTTTGCCACTCCTTGCTGCCTGAATCATTTGATCAACAGTTCGATCTCCTTTACTAAGATAGCGAGAGCAGAAATAATAGGTAATCTGATAGATGACATCACTCTTCTGATAGCTCAGAAGAGATTTATAGTTACCTGTTAACTTGATGAGATCGTTAGACATGATGATGAAATATTTGAATAAGCCAAAATTAGAGAATTTTAGACAAAAAAACATCATTTTGAAATAAAATCGTCACTTCATTGAATCAAGGGCTTAAACTAAAGAGATGAAACGAGCCGGGAATAGCATCACGCTGTGACCTTAAGGTCCTTAAGGTCCTTAAAGTCCTTAAGGTCCTTAACGACGAGGACACACAGGAGATTTGGAAGCTCGCCGACCCTAAGGTCCCTAAGGTCCCTAAGGTCCTTAAAGTCCTTAAGGTCCTTAGCGACGAGAGTAGGTAGCAAAAAAAGAAGCCAACCTTATCGGGTGGCTTCTTCAGTTAAGATGGCGATTACCTGCTCTCCCGCTTTCCCAATGCAGACAATCACCATCGGCGTGATAAGGTTTAACTTCTCT
>CAYMTQ010000013.1:0-33875 GCA_964393395.1 uncultured Sangeribacter sp. | reverse complement strand
CCACCGAACTGCATCGGCATTCCGAGAGTCTGACCGTCACCGCATGCGACGTCAGCACCCCAGCCGGCAGGAGTCTTCAGGACAGCTAAGGTCGAAGGATCGGCATAGATTGCAAGATAGCCTTTCGCCGCGTGGATTTCGTCGGCGACACCGGTATAATCCTCTATGATGCCATATTTATTGGGAGTCGGGAGCAGAACACCTGCTACGTCACCCTTTGCAAGTTCCGCACGCATTGCGGAAAGATCTGTAATGCCGTCAGCTTCCGGAATCAGAGTGACGTCCACACCGTGGAAGTGAGCGTATGTCTTGATCACCTCTACAACCTGCGGAAGCACTGTAGAAGAAACGAGCACACGGTTTTTCTTCTTTGCTGAAGATACCATCATGAACATCGCCTCTGCGGCCGCTGTTGCGCCGTCATACATCGAAGCATTGGAAGCTTCCATTCCGGTCAGTTCACAGATGATGCTCTGGTATTCAAAAATGTAAGTCAGCGTACCCTGTGAGATTTCCGGCTGATAGGGAGTATAAGCGGTGTAGAACTCACTGCGGGCGAGAAGATGAGGGATCACCGAGGGGCTGTAATGGTCATACACTCCGCGGCCTGCGAAAGAAGTCAGACGGCGGTTCTTGCTTCCGAGCTCCTCGAAATGTTTGCGGAGTTCGACTTCCGACATAGCCGACGGAATGTCATATTCCTCCTTGAAGATAACCTCTGCCGGAACGTCGGCATAGAGATCGTCAATAGACTCCACGCCGATTCTTTTCAGCATTGCGCGGATGTCCGCCTCGGTATGAGGCATGAATTTATTGCTCATGAAATAAGGTCAGTTTAAATATTAAGCGTCACCCCGGGCGCTACGGGGGCCTGGGATGACGCCGTTAGGTCATTCTTGGAATTTACCTCGTGATAAATTCTTACTCCTCGCAGAGTTTTGCGTAGGCTGCGGCATCGAGAAGTGCGTCTACTTCACCGGGATCGGAGAGACGAACCTTGATGATCCAATTCTCGAAAGCATCCTTGTTCACGAGTTCGGGCTCGTCTTCGAGAGCTTCGTTGACTTCGACAACCTCGCCGCTTACGGGAGAGATCAGGTCGGATGCAGCCTTTACGCTTTCAACCGCACCGAAATCCTCACCGGCAGTCACCTCGTCGCCTACCTCGGGCATATCAACATACACGATGTCGCCGAGAGCGTGCTGGGCATAGTCAGAAATACCGATTGTTGCGATGTCACCATCTACCTTTACCCACTCGTGAGAGTCGGAATAACGAAGATCTTCTTTAATTGTGCTCATAATATGAAATTGGTGTTTTGATTTTTACTTCTTGTAGTTCTTGTCATAGAAACGCTTCTTGACAACCTTTCCGGGGAATGTCTTCTTGCGGATGCGGATCTCGACTTCTGTTCCAAGCTTATCGTAGGGCTTGTTTACCATTGCCATAGCGACAGACTTGCCGGTGGAGATCGACTTGTAGCCGGTGGTCACTTCGCCGATTACCTCTCCGTTCACTTCAACGGGATAGCCATGACGGGGAACAGCGGTACCTTCGAGTTCGATTCCGACAATGCGGCGCTTCACACCCTCGGCTTTCTGCTTTGCGAGAGCTTCCTTGCCTATGAATTCGGGTTTGTCGAGCTTCACGAACATCGAGAGAGAAGCCTCGATCGGAGTGATGTCGGCAGAGAGCTCATCGCCATAGAGAGGAAGGCCCACTTCGAAGCGGAGAGTGTCGCGGCAACCGAGACCGCAGGGCTGAACGCCTGCTTCCATGAGCTTGTCCCAGACGCGACGGATGTATTCATGGCTTCCGTAAATCTCGAAGCCGTCCTCGCCGGTGTAGCCTGTGCGGCTGACGATAACGTCCTCACCGTCGATGTGGAACACCTTGAAATTGTAGAAAGGAATCTCGCGGACTTCGAGTCCGAGGACGTTCACCAGAGTATCCTCTGCTTTCGGACCCTGAACGGCAACCTCACCATAATAGTCGCTCTCGTTCTTGATCTCAACATTGAAGCCTTCGGCGTTCTTCATGATCCAATCGACGTCTTTCGCGATGTTGGAAGCGTTGATCACGAGGAAATATTCTTCGTCATTGACTTTGTAGACGAGAAGGTCGTCAACTGTTCCGCCGTTCTCGTAACACATCATTCCGTAGAAGATCTGTCCGTCGGGAGCGCCGGTCACGTCGTTGACAAAAATATGGCTGACGTACTTGTAGGCATCGGGACCTTTCACGCGGACTTCGCCCATGTGGCTGACGTCGAATACACCGACCTCGTGGCGCACTGCGTTGTGCTCCTCGGTGATACCCTTATACTGGATCGGCATATCAAAGCCTCCGAAGGGCGACATAAGCGCACCGAGAGCGACATGCTTGTCATGAAGACACGTTTCGATGAGTTTTTCTTCCATTATGTTGAGATTAGTTAAGGTTTCACTTTTCAATTAATCGCTCCGGAACCGTCGGTAATGGAACGACGCGCGGTCACCGGAACAGTTTACGCTTCAAAATTACGCAATGCGGAGACAACAGCCAAATTTTTTCTTAAAATTTCCCCAAAAATTGATTAAATTTGCTCCTGTTATGAGTTATCCCCTGTTTCTCGCACGCAAACTGACGCTCGGATCGGACGGCAGACACTCCTCGCCGGCGGTCCGGGTAGGCATAGCGGCGGTCGCACTTTCGGTCGTAATCATGATTGCGGCCGTCTCGATCGTGCTCGGATTCAAACGGGAGATCCGGACAAAGGTCAGAGGATTCAATTCAGACATCACGCTCTTCGCCAATCCTGTCGGTCAGTCAGAATCAAATCTTGTGGAACTGACTCCCCTATTCCACAAGGCTCTTCTGTCGACACCGGGTGTAACCTCGGCAGAGCTCTGCATATCGACCCCGGCAATCTTCAAGACGAGTGATGATTTCAAGGGAGTTTACCTCAAGACCGCGCTCTCTCCCCAGACCCGAAAGTTCCTGACGGACAACATGGAGACCGGGGCACTCCCCGATTTCGAGACTCCGGAAGGTCAGCAGAAAATCGTGATCTCGCGGAAGACAGCCAATCAGCTTTTGCTGAAGAAGGGAGACAGGATAGAGACTTATTTCATAACAGACGAGGTGCGTGTCAGAAAACTGGAGATTGCGGGGATATATAATTCCCATTTCGACGCATACGATGATCTGATGGTCTACGGGTCGAAGAAAATGCTTGAGGAGGTCAGCGGTCTATCCCCTTCCGAGGGCACATCCATTCTTATCAGCACGAACGATTTCAACAGCCTTGACATGACGGAACAGGAAGTACTGCACACCACCATGGAGTGTCTTGCTGACGGCCGGAGCGACAGGATGTACAGTTCACAGACGGCTATCGAAGCCGGAGCCGGCTATTTCAACTGGCTTGCGATGCTTGATGTCAATGTAATCGTGATCCTGACGCTGATGATGGCTGTCGGTTGCGTGACGCTCGTCAGCGGAATGCTGATCATCATTCTCGACAAGCGGAGATTCATCGGAACGCTCAAGGCACTCGGTTCTCCTTCGTCCAAGCTTCGCCGGATATTTGTCTATCTTGCTATCCGTGTAGCCTTATCGGGTCTTGTAATCGGAGATATTCTGGCTATCGCCTTCCTTTATTTACAGTACAGCACGCATTTCATTCCGCTCGATCCGGATTCATATTATATGGATTTCGTGCCTGTGGATATATCATGGCCGGCGATATTGCTCATCAATGCCGGTGTGCTGTTCATTTCATATCTCGTTCTGATTCTCCCGTCGCGATTCGTGGCAAGGATCTCACCATCCGAGACGATGCGCGATGCGGAGAGCTGACCACAGCAAGTGAAAAAAGCCGGAAGGGATCAAAACAATTGTTTTATATCAAAGTAACCAAATTTTAAACGATTATGTCATATTATCTTCTCATCAATGGCCAGACAGTTGGGCCGATGTCGGCCGAGCAGCTCGGGGCCTATAATGTCGATGCCAATACACAGATCAGCACCGACGGTGGTCAGACATGGAGACCGCTCTATGCATATCCCGATCTGATGAACGTCTATGGAGTCAGGAGTCAGCAGGACGTGACGAACAAGAGGGTGCTATGCGGCATCATGGCCATTCTTTTCGGAACCTTAGGGGTACAATATTTCATTGTCGGGAAGGTAGGTGCCGGCCTGATAACGATATTGCTGTCGATTGTGACCTGTGGCGCCTGGGAGATCGTGACCTTGATTCAGGGCATCATGATGCTCACCATGGACAACCAGACGTTCCTTGACAAATACGTCAATACGACCAGGACCTTCCCCCTCTTCTGACGTCCCCCTTCTCAACATTCACACCATATCCTGATAGCCGGCCCACATCGCCGCCATCAGGATTTTTTTATTGGTAGTCGATAAAAATATTTGGGCTGACTCCGGCAATTGGAATCAGCCCAAATTGTGGAGCTGTCGCATGAAAGATTGGAAGGACAGCTATCTATGGTTTGAATGTAATTTTAGGTGGAGACGTGATCTACTCCTCTGTGTAACCTTTGTTATAAGGGTTATCTTGATCATGTCACCTTTGATTCAAGGGTATCATGGGGATTTTGGATGATGTCCCTTTTGATCAAGGGTTCTTTACGGATTATTTGGGGAGGAGGGAGACGGAGCGACGGATGAATTCGCTGAGGTCTTCGCCCTTGAGGAGGTCGGACTGCAGAAGGGCGAGGTCGATGATCTGGCGTACCTCGGGTTGCGTTGCAGCGTAGGTCTTGACAGCATCCTCTACCTTCTTGCGAAGGTCAGCCACCTTGCTCTGAAGAGCGGGGACATCGGCTGTCGTTTCCTTCTTTTCTTCCTTGGCTTTTTCTGCTTCAGAAATCTCGGCATTTGCTGTCTCGATCTCTTTTCTCAAAGGTTCTACCTCACCCGAAAGCGCCTTCACGGCATCGTCCGTCAGTTTCACGACAGACGGCTGGGCCGTGTTGACAATCAGCGAGTAACTGTCGGGAAGCTGGCCATAAAATCCTGCTCCGGGCTGCATGGCAGCCATGTCTTTCATTCGGCGCATGAACTCATTCTGAGTCACGGTCGCCGGAGCTGAGGTTTCGGAGAGTTTTTCAAAGCCGACTATGAACTGAGCATTGTTCACCTCGGGAATCTGACTGGAGAATAGAGTTGTCAGGATATCAGTCTGAAGAGGTGTCAGGCCTGTCGCCTCAGCGTCAGACTTACGGAT
This sequence comes from uncultured Sangeribacter sp., assembly GCA_964393395.1. Classification (GTDB taxonomy): domain Bacteria; phylum Bacteroidota; class Bacteroidia; order Bacteroidales; family Muribaculaceae; genus Lepagella. The sequence goes on along the minus strand of CAYMTQ010000013.1, from coordinate 28,639 downwards.
CAGTTTCTCCGGAATATCGGCATCGACGCGTACAAAACGTGTCTTCTCGAGCTTGCTTTCAAGAAGCGAGACGATGTGACCATCGAGCTGACCATCCATCAGAAGGACATTGTAGCCTTTCTCTTCCGCCGCGCGAATATAAGAATACTGCGCATCCTTATCGGTAGTATAGAGGTAGATGACATTTCCATCCTTATCGGTCTGAGATGCCTCGACAAGGGTACGGTATTCCTCAAGGGTATAATATTTTCCGTTCACATCCTTCAGAAGGAAGAAACCGCGAGCCGATTCGAAGAACTTCTCATCGGTCAACATACCATATTCGATGAAAATCTTGATGTCGTCCCATTTCTTCTCGAATTCCGCACGGTCTGCCTTGAACATCGAATTGAGCTTCTCAGCAACTTTCTTCGAGATATAGCCGGAGATCTTCTTCACCTGCTGATCAGCCTGAAGATAGGATCTGGAGACGTTCAGCGGAATATCCGGCGAGTCAATCACACCCTGCATGAGGGTCATGAATTCAGGAACGACACCCTCGACCTGATCAGTCACGTAAACCTGATTGCAATAGAGCTGGATACGGTTTCTCTGAAGATCGATATTCGACTTGACTTTCGGGAAATAGAGGATACCGGTCAGAGTGAAGGGATAATCCACGTTCAGATGGATCCAGAACATCGGATCCTCATTTCCGGGCATGAGCTCATGATAGAACTCCAGATAATCCTTGTCGGTCAGCTCTGCCGGTTTCTTTGTCCAGAGGGGTTCAGTCGCATTGATCACGTTGGATGTATCAGTGTCGACCATCTTACCATCCTTCCACTCCTGCTTGAACCCGCTGATCACAGGCACAGGGAGGAAGCGGCAATACTTCTTCAGGAGAGAATCGATCCGGGACTGTTCGAGGAACTCCTTGCTCTCATCATCAATATAGAGGATCACGTCTGTTCCGCGCTCGCTACGGTCAATAGCCTCCATGGTATATTCCGGAGAGCCGTCGCACGACCACATCACACCCTTCGCGCCCTCCTTATAAGAGAGCGAGCGAATCTCGACTTTCTTCGACACCATGAATGCGCTGTAGAATCCGAGGCCGAAGTGGCCGATGATTGAGTTGGCCGTATCCTTGTATTTCGCAAGGAACTCCTCTGCGCCGGAGAAGGCAATCTGATTGATATATTTGTCAATGTCGTCGGCGTCCATTCCGATTCCGTGGTCCGAGATCGTCAAAGTGCCGGCCTCCTTGTCGACCTTTACGGTGACATCCATGTCACCGAGAGTTCCTTTAAATTCGCCGAAAGCGGCGAGAGTCTTGAGTTTCTGTGTTGCGTCAACTGCATTCGACACGAGCTCACGAAGGAAAATCTCGTGGTCGCTATACAGGAATTTTTTGATAACAGGGAAAATGTTTTCGGTTGTTACACCAATTTTACCGGTTGCCATATTTTATATCATTTAATAGTTTCTTTCTGTTGAGAACGACATGCAAATTGCATGCCTGATCCATCATTTGACTTCCGGTAATAAAACATTCAGACCCGCTTCCGGGTTTACGAAAGCGGGTCTGACACATAAACTCAAAAAGCAACGGTTATCTCAAGACGATTTTTTTGCTTGAATGTCCGGATGCCCAGACATAGACACCTTGCGGCAAACCGGACCATTCACCAAAGCCGATTCCGGACCGCACTCTTCGACCGTCAAGCGAATAGAGGTCACCGGTTGTTTCCGCCTCATTCATTTCTTTCCGGACTCCTGAGTCCGGATCTTCGGGCAATGCTCCGGAATGGACAAAAATTGGTAGAGAAGGGAACCAGTAATTGCTGATCATCTGATAATCGCGGAGCTTTTCACCCGCCGGAGAATAACGGCGGACGAGATATTCCGGGATTGAAAATTCATGATACATAGCCATATAGACGTCATCTGAAACAGGATCCACACCCAGAGCGCAACCATAAATTTTCCAATCTCCCTCCTCTTCCTGAAGATTGACGAAGAGAGACTGCGTCCGCGTGTCACAATCGAACTTATAGATGAAATCACCGGAGAACCATCTGCTCGGACCCCCTTTCCAATAAAGGCAATTCTGAACTGAAGAGGCAACAAAAGCATCCGGAGTCCAGGCATACCAGGAATTGGCGGGAGGATACATTCCGGCCGGAACCGGTATCACCTCACAGGCGAGTGTCACGGGGTCCACCTTCACGATAAATCCGAGGGTGGCACCGGTACCTTGACAGTTTTTTGCGACCGAGAGCCAGAGACTGCCATCTTTAGACTTCACCACAGAACCGATTCCGGCACCCTCGCTCACGATGTCCATTGACAAAGTTGACACAACGGCATCTTTTTCCGGATCGACAACGAGAAGACCATACTGCTGGTGGGCTATGAAAACACGCCCTTCAGCCATGACCATCGAACCGGACTGACCGCGATAGAGCGCTCCGGTCGGGTCCGTGTTCGGTTTATCCTGATCACCGCCCGCCGAGGGATTTGAGGTTCCCGCGACCTGACCCGTCACCGCAAAGTTATCGAGATCATAGATCCAGACACCGTTGCTCGTGGAAATATAACCTTTATGCTCATTGATTCCGAGAAAGCCACGCCCGTCACACTGTTTGCCGGATGGATCAATCAGCTCCTGCTGATGAAGAATCTTCATTGTTTCTGCATCGGCAACTGTCACACGTCCCCCGGTCACGGACGCACCCGGATCCTTCTCCTGCTTGGCGATCAGATAGAGCCTCCCGTTCCACAAAGCACCATACTGATTGGTACATCCGAGTTCCATTCCGGGATTTTCGGTCTGAATGATCCGGTACTTCCAGCACTCCCCTTCCGGATTGTCAGGCATAAGGAAGTTTACTGTCGAATTCTGATGACCGTACCAGTCTTCATTCACCCATAAGATGCCGTCCGAATAATCCGTCCCGTCAGCGACGGCGGGAAGAACCGCCGCCGCTATATGGAGACAGAATGATAAAAATCTGTTCATCAGTTTATTCTGATTTGATCAGTAATTGCTGAATATATCAGTTGATTCTGAATTTGAATGTCAGACCGTTTGACGCACGAAGCATATAGAAGCCGGGAGCATACTGAGGATAAACGACAGATGCTTCGTCCTGAACGGTGAACGAATCGATCGCGCGGCCATTCATGTCAAATACTTCGATCTTCTGACCTCCGAGGTTGCGGAATGCAATCATCGAGCCATCCGAGAACACAGTTCCACGGATATCAACAGACTCTATCCCGGTAGTCTTGTCACCTATTTTGACATTGATATTCTTCGAAACCGTGCGACCGTTCGATTCAGCCATGAGGGTGAAAGTGTGATAACCATTGTTCAGAGGATGAATCCGCAGTTCCTTGCCATCAAGAGACACTTCGGCAGTCTTTGATCCATCTTCCGTTCCGGCGAGAGGAGATACTCCCTCAAGCCATACGGAAATGTTGCCGTTGTGGTTGTCGAGGTCATCGAGATAATCTGCAAGATCGTAGGTATAGACTTCGTCACCCGTCACGATTTCAGGGAGCACGAGATCTTCAAGAAGGATTTCCGGGAGATATTTGTCAGGCACGATTGCCATGGCCGGGAACCAGAAATATGTGGACAGTTCCTTATTATGAAGCACTTCGCCTGAAGTGGCGTCGATGAAATGGAGTCTGTTCTTTATTGAATTGGCACCGAATCCGGGCATCGAAGCATACATCCATGTATCGGAACGGGGGTCATAATTGGGTGTGCCGTAACCGGTAGAATATCCCTCAGGGTTCGAGGTGTGAGTGTAGAGAGCGGTGAGAGACGAGGGGTCTTCAGTCTCGTCAATATCCCAGCGGACAAGGTCACCGTTGGAGCCATTATAGCTTGATGTGCTCCAGAACAGAGTGTTGCTCTTCACCGAGGCACGGAGGTTTCCGGAACGCCATGAACTGCTTGAACAGCCGATCGAGCCGGCGCCGATAGTCAGGAGCTCACCGAGTTCGAGGGTTTCAGGATCGATAGACTGCAATGTCTTTGAGCAACCGATCCATACACGTCCGTCAAGAGACTGGGCGACGGTCTGGATTCCGTTGATGTCGATGCTCTTCACGAGTTCGTCAGATTCACAGTCAATGATTTCAAGTTTCTTGGCCACATTGACAGCGAAGACATATTTTCCGGCTTTCACCATGTCACCCATCTGGCCCGAAGCTCCGCTGACGGATATACCGGCAATATCGACGGGTTCAAGTGAAATTTCATCACCGTCGAGATGCATTACCCGCACGCCCTTCGTGTGGCTCAGATATACTTTCCCGGGATTGACACCGACACATGCGCGGCCGTCACCGCCGATTTCATCAAATGCGGCGATGCGCTTCATAGTCTTTGCATCCGCTACTACTACACGTCCACCGGTGCGGTTGGGACGAGTATCACCACTGTCCCATGCCTGCTTGGACATAACGAAGAGCTTGTCGGCATAAATCATACCATACTGGGATGTGGCGCCGAAGGCGGCGTTGTCATTCTGATTGCCATAGACACGATAATACATGTCACCATTCTCGTCGATATAGTTGATCGAACCGCTGGTGTGGGTGAACCACTCCTCATTGAGCCAGAACAAACCGTCGGCGAAGTCATCACCCGGGATGTTGGAGGGATCAACTCCTTTCACCTTGACAATATAATCAGAGCTTACATCTGTCCCGGGAACCTTCAGAGTCATCACAGTCTCCCCTGCCTTATGGGCAACGATACCCTTGATGCTGGAGTAAAGGGTAGCCACGGATTCATCGGCGAAGCAGACTTCGAAAATGGCAAAATCGGCGTCTGCAGGTTCGTATTGAGGTGTGATCAGCACGCACCCCATATTGTCAACCTCTATAGTCTCTCCCTGTGCATATTCTTTAAGAGAAATGCCCTTCACGGGGTTAGCAAGAATTGTCGAGACACGGAGTGGCGAATCTGAGTAAACGCGCTTCACGCTGACTGCTCCGTCACCCCAATTCTTACGGATATTCAGGTAGGGAACAACGCAACACTCGTTGGGTTTAACGGCCGTCACCCGAAGCATCATGGCCCCTTTGGCAGCATCCGGAATATAGGCGCTGTAATCGTTTGACAGTGTCTCATTGTCGGTTCCTCTGACCTCAGCGCTGATCTTTGCTCCATAAAGATTTGCAGAATCACCACAGATATTGGCGATCATCGGGACGAGACGGTAGACGCTGGAGCCGACTTTATCGACAGCTGTATTGAGAATCAGCTCATCAACTGTCCAGATTCCCTGCTCGCTATCGGGACGGAGATAGAACGTATAGGCCTTTTCGACAGGCTCTTCCGCTGAAACGGAGGAGTATTCCAAAGAAAGTCTGTCGCCGGAAGATACCTGAGAGGACATTGCAGCCCTTACACCGTTGATAAACACATTCCATGATTTCTCACCGTTGTTTACGGCCCAGTGGTCGTATACGGAAGAACCGGCAGATGTAGAGTAATCACCGGAAGCGACGGCCACACCACCGTTCAAAGTCAGGACTGAGCCATCGAGCGAGACGGAAGCGGAATAATCGCCATTCGTATCGAATCCGAAGGCAACAAACTGACCGTCGGGATCGCTCAGAGCATAAAAGCGGGAGTCCTCTGCAAGAGCTGTCCGAAGAATATCTTCGACCGTTGAGGTGCCGTTGAAAAGGACAGCCTGAGCGAGATTATCCAAGGCAAGACCATCGCCCCAGTGCACAAGGAGTTCGGCGTATCCCTCGCCGGAACCCAATTCATTGTGATAGACTTCCGGAACGGAGGATGCACTCACACCGAAGGCACCGGAGAAGCCGAGGACTGCTGTCATCGACAAAGTCTTCAATTTAAAATTCATGATGTAAAAAAATTAAAAATTATGAAATAGAGTTGATTAGAACTGTTAAGTAAAAATAGATTCAAGAATTATCGGCTGATTCTCTTCACGACATGACCACCTTTCTTTTCAAGATAAAAGCCACTCGCGGGAGGTTCTGAAAGCCGGATACCGTTAAGCGTATAATATTCGGGAAGGACATCGGGATCGGAGTTGACCCCGGACCGGTCTATCCCCGTGTTTACGTCCGAGGCGACATACACAGGCTCGAGCCAATCCGGTTCGTCCTTGCTGAAATCAAGATATTTCCACGCGTGAATGTCACCATCTTTCAGCGGCACACTGCTCATTCCCAGACCTGAGTATCCGAGATCTTCAAGATTTCCTGTTCCGGACCAGAAGCTCCAGTAACCATTATACCAGCCGCTGTTCCAGAGAGCATCCTTCTGATTATCGAAAATCCACCAGTCGTAGTCGTATGCGGGATAGCCGAATTCATCATAATTCAGAGGGTGCCGGATTACATGAGACATCATGGCATCTTCAATCGATTCCATCACCATGTCGAGAGCTCCGGCCCCCGGAGCATGAGTCTGACCCATCGAAGAATTGGGAGAATAGAATCCGAAGGATATGCGGGAATCGGCAGCAGCTCCCTCGAGGTCATAACTCAAGCCGGAGAGCAATTTCATTGCATCCGAAGAGTAGCCGGCACCGTCGAGAGTATAACCCATCGGGCCCGTCAGCTGGACGAGCACACATAGATTCGACGATTGTTCCGCCACAGATGTCACCAGATCGTAACCTGTAGGCTGCTCGCCGTCTTCCCAACGGAAACCCCATACTAGCGCACCCGGATTTTCCGAGGTGCCAGGTTCAAACTGAAACACCAGAGCACAACGGTTCGGACCCGAACCGCTCCAGTTCCGGATGAGATCGAAATCCACATTTCCGGCAGATGCTCCCAGCCACAACAGGGAGGCACCACAAAGTAATAGTTCTTTCATAATCAATATTTTGAAATGATCGGTATGTGCAGATCCTCGGCATGGCTCAGCTCTGTCGAAGTCTCTCCGAGCCAGCCGCAGTATTGATTGACGGCCGTGTAGACCCTGATGAAGTCAGCTCCCGGCAGATGAACCGGAGTTCCGGCTGAGTCTACGGCACGGGATATATCAAATGAATTCAGGTCAGCGTAATCGTTCGGGTGATTGTCGACATATCCCCACGGATAGCTGTAAAGGACAAAATAGGAACCATTTCCGCTTATATCCTTGCCGTTAGGCGCAAGAAGAGATCCGGAGAAAGAGATAGAAGCGGAATCGATCCATTTCGGGAAGTAGTCCTGATGATGAAAAATGTTCTTGTGGAGATAACCCGTGGTTCCTTTATTATCTGTCCATCTTATGTAATGTAGATCTTCAATGCTCGCATCATCATCCGGAATAATCTCCCGGGACGGATCCGGCCGGAAATAAGTGATCTGATAACCCCTCAGGGTCCCGGGAGAATTATATTCGCTTCCCGCGAGTTCATACCATTCGTCATCCGGAATACCGTTGCAGTTGGCGTCATAGCTCACCATCACGATCCCAGGTTCGGAAGAGCCTCCTTTCTCACCGGGCTGCAGGAGTTCATAGAAGCAATTTCCCCATATCCTGAAATCATCCTCTCCGGGGACATTCATCACGGTGTGGTCGAATCCGAACGTCACATATCCGCCATATCCGCCGAGGGTTATCATCACATCATTGGTGCCTGAAATGCAGTCTTCCGCTTTCGTGCACATGGAAGCGGCATTGTCTCCCTCCTCATAGGCAGGCATCTCGTTTACAAACTGACCCGGTGCCGGACAGTAATCATAGACACGGGATATATAAGGACTGTATTCCACCTCCTCATGAATCACATGAATGTCAAAAGTGAAATAATATGGTGTTTCGGGATCTTCAATTTTAAGCGAGACAGTATAATCGCCCTCCTCCCCCGAGATGAAGATGTAATCCTTGGAATGGCTGACGACTTTTCCGTTTACAGACCACTCATATTTCTCACCGGTCAGAGCAGGCCTCAGTTCGAGTTTCTGCATCCGCGGAATGTAATAGACATCGTCAATCCCGAGATTAACCATCGGAATCTCATCTGAACATCCCGAAAAGAAAAGTGCGAGTGAACATGTCGAAAAGAGAAGTGCGGAAGCGAGGAGCCACACGGAAGTTTTAAGCACGGGTGTTCCCGGCAAGAGACTCTTCGTCGCCGGAGTTTTCCTGAAATATCTGTCGGACTGTTTCATTTTTCCAGAAAAGTTATGTGGGCCGGAATATCACCTGTTCGTACACTCCACTTCTTTTTTCCGTCTGGAGAGAAGCAATAAAGTGTACCGGAAGAGACATAGTTTTTTGCATCGGTGACGAAAATGTCACCTGTTTCGGGATGAACCGCGATTCCGTAAGGAATCGTGATCTCCTTTTCCGTACCGTCAGTGATGAAGTTTTCGGAAATGATCTCCTTCGTGTTGATGTCGATTATACCGTAACTGATTTTGTTTGAAGCAGTGTAGTTGTTCCATTCCGTCGCGTAATAGTACATCCGGTCTCCGAAGAAGGCCATGTCGGAACATGGGATGGGAAGAGTATCTGTAACAACCATACGGTTGTAACCGGGCTTTTTCTGCATCACGAACAGCCGGGATGGGATATTCTGATAATCGCCTCTCGAAGTAATCCAGAGATTGTTGTGACGGTCTTTTTTCAGACGATGCAGACTGATTCCGACAGGAATCTGCTGAATCTGCTTGAAGTCTATCATCTGGATGACCGAGACGGTATTGTCATAATGCGGGGCACGATAACCTCCGGAATTGGCGACATACATGTAATCGTCTACTATCTCCATTTCCTCCGGCTGATAGCCGACAGAGACCTTGCGCGTCACATTGAGTGAAAGTGTGTCAATTTCATAGACAGCACCTTTCGGTGCATCGGGGTCGATAAGCACCGGGCCGACGTATGAACTGACGTATGCCTTTCCGCGATGAAACCTGATATAACGGCAATTAGGTATATCGACCTGTCCGATCCTGACACCTGTGTGTGAATCGAGGACCTCCACCTTGTGCGAGCAATTGACGACGACGTAAAGTCTGGAACCGTAAATTCCGATGTCGTTTCCCACGTCGCCAAGTTCCTTGATCACATTCGGATTTTTCTCCGGATAGAAGTTCCGGGTATAGAGGCCGGTCATATAGTCGTAATAGTCGAGCGTGCATTTGTTTGAACCCATGTTTCCTTCATTGACGAGATAGAAGCCACGTATTTTGCTTCCGGGATTTTCCTCGCCGATTATATCGTACTCCGCCGGCACCACAAGTTCGTCTTCACGACAACTTGTGGCGACCGCGAGGAGCGACAGAAAAAAAAGAAATTTTGAGTTGAGTTTCATAAGTGATGAGGTAAGAGTTGAAGTCATAAGATCTGCATGGATTGTTTCGCTTATATCAATGTTGTCGTGTGTTCATCTCAAAATCACGGTGTTTCAGATCTCGGCTGTCAGAGTCAACCTGTAGTTTCTCTTCGGCATCGGATAATTGAGTATGACATCGTAGTCCTGGCTCAGGAGATTATTGACCTCGAGAAGACAACGGAGAGAGACGGCCCCGATGGCGAAATCTTTACCGAGGGAGATATCCGAGGTATACCACGGCTGAGTGTAATTATACCTGATGTTCTCCTGCTGATTATATCTCTCGCCGACATATATCCACGAATAGTTGAGATTCCAGCCACGCCAGACAACGTTGGCGACTGCCGAACCCGAATGTCTCGGGATATATGGAATCTGGTCTCGGTAATAGTTATCGGATGGGCATGTGATATCTATAGCCCTCTGAAAGGTATATTGAGCCCTGACGGTCAGATACAGGTCCCTTGCCGGATTGAGGGTCAGCAGTCCCGAGACATCCATACCTTTTATATCGACAAGACCGAGATTGAGCATGGTCCAGCGGAATTGCTGACCTTTCGGATAGGCTACAATTTTGTTCTTCACTTTATTGTAATAGATATCCGCACTCAGTCTGGCCGCCGATATCACGGAAGCTGAAGAATGATGATCATAGACGAGGCCGAAATTATATTGCGTCACCCGTTCGGGAGAAAGTTGCGAATTACCCATGTCGGCATAATAGAGATCGTTGAATGTCGGCATACGGAACGAGCGTTTATAAAATGCCCTGATCGAGAAGTCCTTGTTCCGTAATGGATAGCCGATCGCGAATATAGCCGGAGTGAACACTTTTTTATCTGCAGGGGACTTCTGGTCGCGGATTCGGTCATGAATGAATGTTCCGAGCCCGCTTGACTGAATCCTGAAGCGTTCGAGATCCAACGAAGTGGCAGCAGACAGGAACTGAGATATTCGGCCGGGTTTCACGAATCCGTAGACATCGGCATTCAGGTCGTTCCACGCGAAATCATAGCTTGCGGATACGCGCCAGCAGGATGTGATCTCATATTCGTTTGCTGTCGAGAGATAGATCTCTTTCTGCCTGTATAGATTGTCTATCTTGACCTGTTTGTCATCGTTATTCACATAATGGGTGCGGTAAAAGGCATATTTCAAGTTATTGAGTGTCGAGAACCTGCCGAGGGTGGCAGAATAGCGTCCCTGAACGAAAGAATTTGTGTCCCATATCCGTTCGCCGCGTCTCCAGACATTATTGACAATCGCCCCCGGAACGCCTCTTTCTGAATTGTAGTTATAGGTCTTTACTGTCCAGGAGCCGTTATCGAGATCTCCGTAGACGTTCAGTTCCAGACGGGTTGCGTTAATGTCGCCGTTCTGTCGCACGGCCGTTGTATCATAGGCAAGTTCGCCGGCCGGATTGACGCGCCGGTAACGGAACTTATACTTTCCGCTTGAATTCACCCATTCCGCATTCAGCGAGGCCTTCACTCTCCGGCTGAGTTTAAGTTCGACGAGAGCAGAGGGGTTGAGCAGGTCAAAAGAACCGGTCCGTAGTGTCAGACGCGCACGGTAATTCCGTCCTTCTTCAAATTCAGGAGTACGGGTGCGCATATAAATTGTTCCGGCTGAGCCGAAATCCTTGGCGGGCTGGAGGATCTCGCTTTTCTGTCCGTTATAGAGCGAAAGGGCCTCGATATTGTCGAGCGAGAACTGTCCGAGATCAATCTGACCGTTCTGGGCGTTTCCAAGTTCGATACCGTCATATACGACACCGGTGTGATTGGTTCCCATTGAGCGGATATTTACGGTTTTTATTCCACCGACACCGCCATAGTCCTTCACCTGAACACCGGAGAAATATCTGAGGGCATCGGCGATACTGTTGCTGTTCATTCTCTTCAGTTCGTCGCCCGAAAGGGTCTGGACTGGAATGATATTCCGGTCCTGCCGCCGGCCCGTGACGACGAGCTCCGACAACTGACGGGATGCAGTGTCGGTTTTCACCTCTCCGAAGAGAGGTGTGAAGGTGAAGACCAAAAGGGAAAGCGGTAAAAGCACCGGACGAAATGCTGACATATATTAGAACTGAAAGCTATATATGCCGACGGGACCGGAAACAGAACTCCCGTCAAGACACTGCCGGAGGCAGGAATCTCAACGGGAGTTATAGGGAGAATCGGAAGGTGATAAACTACCGATAATCAGATGAATGACAATGCAAGGATGGTTTAGCGCCATTATCGGCGAGCCAAATTGCTGAAGTCCTGCCCATAATCCCGTAGGCTAAATTTCGATTAACGAAACGGCAGGTCTTCTGACTTATTCCGGTCCGGAAGCGCCTTCCCGATCATTTAAGATCAGTGACATAGTGCAACCGGCCTTTGTCCTGACTCGGCAGGACGGAAATTACAGCAGCGGGTACTGTCGAGGAATTACACCTCGTTCCCTTTTGACGCTCAATTATTCCGACTCTTCGGTTGAAGCGACCATTTCGCCGGCAAAGATAATACAAAATCCTCCTAACATCAAAATATTTCGTCTTAAAAATTTTATTCAGCACCTCTGAACAAATACATCTAGTTTTATTCAGTACCACTAAACAAATTCCACGTTTTTGTTTACTGTCACTGAACAAATTCACCGAATTTTATTCAGTGACACTGAACAAATTTCCCGATTTTGTTTGGTGATATTAAAGAGATTGATTAATTTTACCGGAAGTAACGAAGAGGGTGTGTCACAATGCCGGATTTGTCCCCCCCCCTATTGAGTCTTCCGTTAATTAAGACGCACAAACTGATTTATATTCAGCATTTACTTGATTGATTTAAATCATTTAACCGATTATGTTTATAGAAACACTTAAATCTATTATCATTGAGGGTCAGGAATTACTCGAAGAGATAAATGCTGTTCCCCGATCGTTCAAATTTGAGGAGTGGGCAAGATATGTTTTCGTAGGTGTAAGACAAGCCGGAAAATCATACTTGCTTTATCTACGTGCGAAACAACTTATCGCACAAGGTCACAGCAAGGAAGAACTTCTTTTTATAAACTTCGATGATGAAAGATTAATTGAGTTTAAAGCCTCTGATTTCGACAGCATATTAAAGGCATACAACTCTCTATATGACCACAAGCCAATACTATTTTTGGATGAGATTCAAAATATTGATGGATGGGAACATTTCGCTCGAAGGTTAGCTAATCAGAAATATCTCACATATATCACCGGCAGCAATGCCAAAATGCTCAGCAAGGAGATCGCAACTACTCTGGGAGCACGCTATATAGAGAAATATGTATTCCCCTACTCTTTCAAGGAATATCTGCTATCCAAGAATATAAAAGTCGATAAGAACTGGCAATATGGAAAAGTACGCGGAGAAATCGAAAGATATGTGGACCAATATCTGATGTGGGGAGGCTTCCCCGAAACGAACTTGTTTATAAACAAGAGGCAATGGCTGAATGAATTATATGAAAAAATAATTCTGGGAGATATTATCCAGAGAAACTCCATTAAAAATGAAACGGCCCTGAGGCTTACCGTCAAGCGGCTCGCAGAAAATGTAAAGACACCTACATCCTATAACAGGCTTGCAGGAATGATAAAAGCAACGGGGTATAAGACCTCAGTGGCTTCTATAGCAGAGTATATTCGATTCTGCTCCGAGTCATGCCTTCTGATTCCTATTGAAAACTATGCATCAAAATTTGCGGAACGCACGACTATCAGAAAGCACTATTTCATAGATAATGGGCTGCTAACTATTTTTCTTACAGACAGTGAGACTTCACTCATGGAGAATCTGTGCGCAATAAGTCTTTTCCGCAAAAGCAAGCAGACGAGCGATTATGATGTATATTACTATAATAAGGAAATTGAGGTTGACTTCTATCTGCCCAAACTCAAGAAGGGAATTCAAAGCTGTTATAGCCTGAGAGACCCTTCAACTTTTGAACGAGAAGTAAACGCACTTGTCACTTTCCATAAATTATATGGACTCAAGGAAGCTGAAATCGTAACCTTTTCCGAAGAAATGACAATTATCCGAGACGGGCTGGAAATACATGTAGAACCCCTCTCAAAATGGCTTCTGGATCTTGAAGAAAACGATGCGTCTATATAGATCCACCTTTATAATAGTGCGGCAATATACACGACACTGATCTTCGTTACATCTTCTGCGGAGGATGTTGCAGAACTTTGTTTCCTAAGTTGATAAATTAGTAAAAATCAGCGGGACATGCGGACTTTGGAAGAACCGTCTGAGAAAATGCTGATAATCGGTTGGCCCGGAATGGTCTGATTTAACAGGCGACCATTCATATCATAAATATAAATAGGCTCAGAAGGACGTTTGTCCCCTTCAGACACATTCTCTACTTCTGAGATTGGAGAACCTAATGAGTAAATGCGAGTTACGTGATATTGTCTCCTTGTGTCCTTTTCATATTCAGTATATATAATCACCATAGATGGTTTCCCATTTATCTCAAATACTGTATTTAATACCATTATACTAAATGTTGAGCTTCCGAGGTCTCCGATCACTTTACCGGAACGAGCATCATATATCTTACATATACAATGAAGCGGATCCCCCATGGAAATTGACTCTGATACGAATGTTACCATGAAGAAAGGGGTTCCATCTGTCAATTGCAGAGATGAAGAAAAGCAGACCGATTGTACGGTGTATCCATTGGGTATTTCGAACGTTACTTCATAATTATCCCGCAACGTGTAGTTCTCATTGTAGGTTTTGAGAGAGATTTTCCCATCATTAGCTTCTATAATGGGCGAGTAAAAATATCTATCATCGTCCGACGAACCATATATTGGGAAATTGTTTGGAGTATAGTACCCTTCAAAAGTGTGTTCGAGTGTCAAGCTTGTAGCGAAAGATATTCTCGTTCCAAAAACAAGAGCAACGAGAATAAAAAAGACAGTGTAAAAATTCCTTTTCATTTCTGAATGTATATTTCGTAAAATGGGGTCTTTGAAGTTAGTGATGGAGGGTTGGTTACCGGACGGGGAGGGTGACGGTGGCGGGACGGAGGCCTTTGGCGGTGACTGTGAATTTCAGATTGCCGGGTTTCGAGGCGCTTCGGGCGATGGCTGTGGCGGCTCCGCTGAAGAGCTTCATTTCGGGATTCTGGAAGGGCATCACACATGTCGCATCACCATTCGCCGTGGCTTCGAAACTGCCCGCTCCCTCAACTTTGAATTTCACAAGATCTGTTGCTGTCGGGACAATGTTTCCGTCTTTATCAGCTACCTGAACCGTGAAATAAACAAGATCATCTCCGTTCGCATCAAGCGATTCTCGGTTAGGAGTAACAACAAGATGATGGGCCTTTCCGGCAGTCCTCATTACTTTTTCTCCGGTGACGTTTCCGTCATTATCATAGGCTACGACTTTCACTTCTCCGGGCTCATAGACCACGTCATTCCACATCAGACGATACCGTTCAGGTAGCAATTTTGCTTTCTGCTCATTATCCAGAGAATCATCACGTCCGGCTTTGGTGCGTACACCTTGGCTGACACCATTGACAAAGAGTTCGGCTTTGGGTGAGTCAGTGTAGACATAGACCGGAGTGATCTCCCCTTCCCTTCCTTCCCAGTTCCAATGGGGAAGTATATGGAGGGTCTGATCTTCCTTGTTCCACTGTGAACGATAAAGATAATATCGATCTTTGGGCAGGGATGCGAGGTCAATGATTCCGAAGAGCGAACTGTGGCTCGGCCATGCATCGGTATCATAGGGTGACGGTTCTCCGAGATAATCGAATCCGGTCCACACGAACTGACCGATCACCCAGGGACGGTCATCGTCCATCTGGAAATCAAGATCAGGGGTGTTCGACCACACACAGGCTTCGTTGTCATAGCTGTTCGACTGATTGTCGGGGTGAATTACCTGATTGTGTTCCTTATATTCAACCGGGAAATGATAGACACCGCGCGAAGAGACGGTCGAGGCGGTTTCGGAGCCCAATATGAGCCGTTGCGGCAGTTTCTCATAAGCCTCGTCATAATATTGAGGCTTATAATTGAAGCCAGGAATATCGAGAGCGGCGGCGAAGCCATTGTTGAGTACGGCACCGATCTGATCCATTCCGCATGTCACGGGACGGGTGGCATCAAGATTCTTGACAATGCCTTTCAACATTTCCAGCTCTGAGACACCATCGGGTCCCCACTGGGAGGGCACCTCATTGCCGATAGACCACATAACGACAGCGGGAGAGTTACGGAAATGTCGCACCATATTGGTCACATCCTTCTCAGCCCACTCATTGAATACGGAACCATAACCATTAGGCGATTTAGGCCGGAAACCCCAGTCATCGAAGGGTTCGACCATCAGCATCATACCCATTTCGTCACAAAGCTCGACGAGCTCCGGAGCAGGCATGTTGTGGGATGTCCTGATGGCATTGACACCCATATCCTTCAGCAGCTCAATCTGGTGTCTGATGGCTGAACGGTTTACGGCCGCTCCGAGAGGACCGAGGTCATGATGCAGGCAGACGCCCTTGAACTTCGTTTCCTCATCGTTCAGGAAGAATCCTTTTTCCGGAATATATTTCAGAAAGCGTATTCCGAAACGGGTCTCATAGCTGTCAACTTCCTTTCCGTTGACCGATAGAGTAGTCTTCGCCACATACAGAGCGGGATTCGCAGGGCTCCACAGATCGGGATGTTCGACGAGGAAATTCTGCTCGAAAGCCTGCCCGTGGGCATAATAGGGATTGCTCCGGGAAGCGATTACCTTTCCCTGAGGATCGGTGATTTCAGTCCTGACATCAATCTTCTCACCTTTTGAGGCACCTTCAATTTCGAGGCGCAGGTTGACCGAGGCTTGTTCGGGAGTGACTTCCGGGGTAGTCACATACGTTCCCCAGACCGGGATATGAACACGGTCTGTCTCGATGACATGCACGTTTCTGTACAGGCCCGCACCGGGGTACCAGCGCGACGCCCTCTCATAGTTCTCAAGAGAGACCTCGAGAGAGTTTTCGCCGGGGCGGATGAGTCCGGGCGGAACAGTTACATAAAAGGAATTGTAACCGTATGGCCAGAAGATAACCTCCTCACCATTTACCTTCACACGGGCATTGCTCATCGCGCCGTCGAACAGAAGCGTGACAGCCCGTCCGGCAGTGTCACCTACCTCAAAATTCCTGCGATAGGTGCCCTTGCCGATGAATGGCAGGCCGCCTGTGCGACCTGTTTTCACAGTCTCCTCAGTTTCGCCGTTCTGTTCGACCGCAACGGTCTGAAGGTCATTGTTACGGTCAAAGGGTCCGTAAATGGCCCAATCATGAGGCACGCGCACGGACTGCCATGCGGTAGCCTCTTCAGGCGTTCCTTTTGAGAACTTCCACCCTTCGTTCAATGTCCGGGCGGAACGCTGGGCAACACCCGGAAGGACTCCGCCGGCCAGAAGGGCGAGCAAAAAGATATGTGAGTTTTTCATCTGCAAATATGTTTTGAAGTCCTGTCCAAGACCCTTGCCTCAACAATTCTAAGACACAGACCTTATCAATTCCAAGACCTTGGCCTCAACAAATTATTTTGGAAAGAGGCTATGATCCGGTTTGATTGAAGCCGATCAGGCTTCCTCGGTCTTTTCTGCTTCCTCTTCAGTCTTCTCAGCCTCAACGAAGGTTGTATAGCCGGCTTCGACCAGCGCGTTATACCAGATGAACATCTTACGGATGTCGCTCTGATAAACACGGTCACGATCGTAATCGGGAACTACCTCAGCAAAGGCGTCTCCAAGCTTTCCTTCATTCTGGAGAGTCTTGACATCAACGATCTTTCCTTCATTAACTTTATAGCAACGCTCGAAAATTTCGGGAAGAGGAAGATCCTCGCCGGTTGTGTACATTGCGACATCACCGAGCGAAACCACTTTGTCTCTGGGAGAAACGGGGAAACGTTTTTTTGTCTTCAGGTCTTCGACTACGAGAACGCGGCCGTTGTGAGTGATGATTTTGAAAAGACCGGGCTTGCCGGTGATTGAAAGTATTTCTCTAAGCATGGGACTTAATGTTTTATTTCCTTATTTTAATATCTTCGAGCAGTTCTCCGATTCTTTTTAGCAAGGAGGAGCCGGAAGAATTATTGATTACTTTTACAGGGGTTCCTGTCTGTTCGAGGGAGTGAAATTCATCACGCTGAGCCTCCATTCTTGCACGCAGGTCTTCGGCATTGATTCCACCCCTGTTCATGGCTCTGGCGAAACGGACATCTTCCGGAGCATCGACAAGCCAGATCCGGTCACAAATTTTTGCCAGACCGGAAGATGCCATGACAGCAGCCTCGACAAAAAATACACCTTCGGTTTCCCGAATAACGGAGAGAACCTTTTCCCTGACCGCTTTGTGCACGAGTGCATTTACCCGACCGAGCAATTCAGAATCATTGAATATCAGCGAAGCTAACCTCGCACGATCCAGTGCACCATCATTGAGATATATCTCCTCATCGCATAAACGGATTAATCCATTCCGGAGTTCCGCATCGGAGACCATAAGGCACTTGGCTTCTGTATCACAGTCAAAGACCGGATAACCCAGAGAACGGAGGATCCGGGAGACAACGCTTTTCCCGGCCCCGATTCCACCGGTGATTCCCACGGCAAAATTATTCTGCGGACTGCTCATATACGACATATCACCAATCTCAACGGTTATTTGACAATCGTATATTCGACGCTGTCCGTCTTCAGAACCGGGTTGAGCACCCTTTTGTCGGAAACCACAAGCTTGACACCTACTTTACCTGAAAGAGAAAGCAGTGCATCGGCATATTCAACTTCGGCACGCATCTCCGGACTCGACTCGGCGCTGAAACGGCTCATGGGAATGAAGTAATCGACTGTCACCTGAGCCGGGAACAAGAGCATGCTCTCGCCTTCGGGGACCCCAACCACGCGGATCGGAACAATTGCCGATTTTGCAACCAAAGGCTCTACCTTGACATCAACACGCACTTTGGAGGGGTCGATGCGTACGCCGGGAATTTTAATCAACCCGACATCATAGCTGCTGTTTTCGTCGACATCCCTCTTCACGACGCTCTCAGTGAAGACCCGGTTCAGCGTGTCGAGAATGGAGCGCGGGCCATAGATCATCGCATAATGCGGCGTTGCCGAGGGTTCGCCGGCAAGCACCATTCCCGGAGCGGGTGTGACATCCGAAGAAACCGCGACAGGCACCCGCTTCCCCTTATTGGTCGTGTAGATCAGGTTCAGCGAATCGAGTGAGGAAGAAAGGATTGAGGCGGAGGCACCGAAAGTCACCTTCAGCAGTGCATTCACGTCTGCTTTCGAAAGCCGGAAATGACCGTCCGAAGCATAATCGCGGAAATTGACCGTGATAGATGGTTTTGAAATGACGGCAGAACGAAGCAAGGATGTTCCGCGATCACGCACGGAAGCATGAAAATCTTTCGGAACGTCCGATATGAAAGTGACCGAGTCCGGCTTGTTGACAATCGAGATCCGCACAGTATAGCTGCTCTGCATTGAATCATTCAAAGCGAGGACAAGCCAAAATATGGCAGCGATCACGACAAATCCGAGAAAAACAAGCACGCTGTGGAAACGCGAAGAAGTTTTCATCGCATTCCACAGCGCTTTTATCTTATCGGAAAATTTGCTGAACCAGGTCATGACAGAGTCTCGGAAGATGCAATCCTCAGATTGCTGTCATCATTTATTCTCCTGGGCAGGAGCCTGACCGGCGGGATAAACCGATGCCTTGTCGACCTTAAGAACGGTTCCGGGAGCGACCTCGATCATGACTGTCATGTCATCGAGTTCCTTGATTCGACCGTGTATTCCGCCTGCAGTCACGACTTTGTCGCCTTTCTGCATGGCTTCGCGCATTTTCTTGATTTCCTTTTGCTTTTTCTGCTGAGGACGGATCATGAAGAAATAGAAAACGGCGATCATCGCCACGATCATCAGCATTCCGCTCCAACCATTGCCACCGGAAGGGGCCTGAAGGAGAATGAAATTCAGGGTATTCATCTATTGTTATGTTTATTGTTTTTTACTTTAAGATAAAAATTATGAACAGTGATCTTAAATCTAAGATTACGGCCGACAGACTGTTCTGAATCCGGTCAATTTTATAGATTACTTGTAAAGCAATTTCTCTTCACGCAAGCGGTTGATCAGTGTTCCGAGGATTCCGTGAACGAATTGGGGGCTGCCGTTGGTGCTGTAATAGCGGGCGATCTCCACAAATTCATTGATTGTCGCCGAGACGGGAATCTGCGGGAAATTAAGAAGTTCGGCGAGGGCAGCCATGACGATCACGACATCCATATAGGCGATTCGGTCAGCATCCCATTTCCGGGGATCGACCGTTTCATTGATCAGTGTCCGGTAATAGTCACGGTTATTGACAGCGTAAGAGAAAAGCTCGGCACCAAAACGCGCGTCGACCTCATCCTTATACATGTCGAGGATCGGCTCAGACTCCAATTTCTTGTCATCATCTTTCGAAGCCTCCCAGAACCTGCGAATTGTCTTGAGTACGAAATCGCCGATCACGAAAATGTCATCATTCCAGAATACGGACTTCGTTTCCAGCTCCTCGAGGAGGACATCATTGGTGAAGACAATATCGCGCATCGCGTCGCGCCAGAACTCACAATCTGTCTGGAAGTCCGTGACGTTCTTCGAAATATAGTTCCTGTAAAGTTCGGAAGACATGATGGACTTCAACAACTGGCGGGTAACACCGGGATTGTTGTTAAGCCAGTCAATCTTGCGGTCTGAGACACCTTTTCTGAACGCTTCATTCTCGCGCAGCGCCTTGACAAATTCATTGTCAACAAGACGCATGTTCGGATTGACATCCTCTTCGGTCTTGATATATTTGTTCCGGCCAGCCTCAATTTCCAGCTCACGCTGATCTGTGATCGCCACCGGAAGCTGAAGAAGATAGAAGTATAGCGCGCGCGCGCTTGCAAGGGAGCGTTCAAGTTCCTTGAGAGCCTCGCTCAGATTTGCGGAAGAAGAATAGAGATTCCGGAAAGTAGCGTAAATCATCTCCTCCATTCTTTCGAAACCCTTCAGTGTGTACCGGGGCATCTTCTGAGCAATGGCCACGATCGAGGGATCAACGGAGATGATGTGTTTGAAGAGTTCCTGCCAGACCTGTTCATCACGGATTCCGTCATCCTCCTTCATATTCTTGAGGAAGAGTTTGTAGATTCCTGATTCCTTAATTATTCCGGAAAGTGTATGGACAGCATTCTCGAAGGGGAAAGGTTCACGGCGATAGCGTTCAAGCAATGCACGGACCTCGCTGTTCTCACAGAGACGTTTGATAAAGCGCGTCTCGACCAACGGCTTTCCCTGGCCGTATTTAGTAATGGATTCCGCAACCCGCACCATCAGGACGAGCATCTGGAGATACAGGTCATGTGCGAAACGCTCCTCCTGTTGCGGAGCGTCGGAAAGGGGATACAACGAAAATTTGTTGTTGACCATCAGGTAAGAATAAAGGAGCTGTACGACCTTTATTCTAATCAACTCGCGATTTATCATAACTCTTTATGTGCGATCTATGATGCAAAATTAAGCGTTTCCTTGCTATCTGACAAATTTTTTTACTGAGCCACCTGTTTAATCGTCACTCACCGCGCTGGCGTACGACCTCATACATCATCACTCCGGCGGCGACCGAGACATTCAGCGAGCCGATGTTTCCGAGAATCGGAATAGCGGCGAGATCGTCACATTCGCGGAGCACTTCGTTCGAAATACCGGTTTCCTCACATCCCATCACAATCGCTACGGGCACGGTGTAATCAACTTCGGAGTAGTTCCGGGCACCTTTCTCTGTCGCTCCTACTATCTTGTATCCGTTCTCTTTGAGGAAACGGACAGCGCTGAGGGTGTCGCGCTCACGACACACCGGAACATAGAGCAATCCGCCGGCAGAGGTTTTCATGGCATCGGGAGTAACCGATACGGATCCGTTTCTCGGAATGACTATGGCGTCGACTCCTGCACAATCGGCAGTCCTGCCTATTGCTCCGAAATTCCGCGTATCGGTCAGGCCGTCGAGCACCATCACCACGGGGGTCTTTCCCTCCTCATACAGTTGGGGGATAAGATTCTCGAGGTTGTGATAGATCACGGGCGAGAGGAATGCGATAGCACCCTGATGATTCTTCATCGTGATCCGGTTCAGTTTTTCGACCGGCACCTTTCGGCTGACAACTCCGTATTCCCTTATTTTGGCGTATAACTCTTTTGCCAGATCACCGGACAGATCCTTCCGGATCAAAATCTTGTCGATGTTCTTCCCGCTTTCTATAGCCTCGATCACAGCCCTGAGGCCATATATATAGTCTGTCTTTTCCATCAGTTGCTTTTTTGTATGTCAGATCCGGAAGCAGGCGTCAACAGAGTCAGCGCGTTGGCCATAGCCTCGGGATTTATCTGCTTTCCGGAGAGCATCCGGGCGAGCTCACGCACACGGTCCTCAAATGATAACTGCCGGACATCGGAGACAGTTCGATCCTTAAGGTCAGTCTTGAATACAAGATAATGGTTCCGGCCTTTCGCAGCTACCTGAGGAAGATGGGTGATCGCGATCACCTGCATATCACCGGCTATCCTTGCCATCATGCTTCCCATCCTGTCGGCAATCTCTCCGGAGACGCCGGTGTCGATTTCATCGAAAATCACTGTCGGCAACTTCATTCTGCCGGCGATCATGGCCTTGATACAGAGAGTCAGTCGCGACATTTCGCCACCTGAAGCGACTTTCGCCAACGGCTGAAGCGTCTGGTTCTTGTTGAAGGCACAATAGAACTCGATATTGTCCTGTCCATCTATTCCGAGACGACCGCGCGTATTTCTGACCTCAAATGTCAGATTTTTCAGGCCGAGAGGCCTGGCTTCGTGAATCAGCTTATCAGCAAATTCCAACGCAGCTTTTTCCCGTTTCGCTGAAATCTCGTCAGCAAGACGACGGAGCGAAGCGGCGAGCTCCTTTCCCTCCTTTTCCAATTCCTCGACATCGGTGTCGCCACCGTCGATGCTCTTCAACTGATAGCCGAGTTCCTCGCGCAGATCCACCAATCCGTCGTCTTCGGTAACCTTGAAGCGTTTCTTAGCTTCATACAGCTCGTTCATGCGTGCCGAGACACGGGAGAGTTTCGCAGGATCTGATTCGATTCCCGAGGCATATCCCTCCAGAGTTTCGGCAATATCCTTCAGCTCGATATAGACTTCGTTGAGCCTGCTGACCAATGTTTCCTCCGGCTCGACATCGTCACCCTCGAGCAGACTCATGTTGATTCCCTGAAGCACTTCACCGGCGCGGGCGATCATCGTCAGGGCAGAAGGATCCTGACCGAGGAGGAGACCGTATGATTCGGAGAGCGAGCTCCTCATTTCATCGGCTTCGCTGAGGAGATCAAAAGCATGTTCGATCTCCGAGAGCTCTCCCCTTTTGGGATTCAGTTTGTTCAGCTGTTCGAGCTGGAAGGCTATGTATTCCCTGTTTTCGCGGTTTCTCGCGGCGGTTTCTTTAATCTGCCGGATCTTTGAACGCAGCTCGGCGAAGCGCCGGAAATTACGCCGGTATTCTTCAAGGAGCCCGGCGCTGTCGGCCATCGAGTCTATGATCCAGAGCTGATGGGACTGTGATGACAGAAGACGGTTCGAGTGCTGGGAATGGACATCAACAAGATGTCCGGCGATTTCGTCGAGAACAGGGAGAGTCACCGGAGTATCATTGATAAATGCCCTGGAACGGCCGTTGGCCGATATTTCACGGCGGACAATTACATTGCCGTCGTTCCAGTCGAGGTCATGTTTTTCGAAAGCCTTTTCGAGATCCTTCGACACACGGCTGAATGTTGCTTCAACGACCGCTTTCCCGGTCCTCCCCTCAAGTACTTTTGAATCCGTCCTTCCGCCGAGTACTAACGATATCGCTCCGAGCATCACGGATTTTCCCGCACCTGTCTCTCCGGTTATGATAGACAGGCCCTCGTCGAAATCAATCTCGAGGGAATCTATGAGAGCATAGTTGGATATTGTCAGACGGTCAATCATTTGTTCTCCGGCTGTTTTATTTTTTCTATTCTGTCCCTGTCCGCAGGATAAATCGGCATCAGAAGATCGTAGACCTGATCACGTTCGGTCTGCGTTCCCTTTGAATAGATGTTGACAAGTTCATCGAGCTTGGCGTCGCGGAACATTGAAAGCGCGACAGACATAGGTGCATTCTGATAAACGGTGCCTATGGTCTGGATTGCATCGGTAATGACAGCGCGTCCTTTGTCCGGACTGGTGACCATCTCGTCGAGCCCTTTCCTGTGATACTCATAGTTCATCTGACGGATTCCCGACGTGTTGGCATCCGTGAAGCTGCTGAGCACGCCACTCCTGTTCTTGGTATCCTCAAAAGCCTTCCAGCCGATCTCGCCTCCCGACTGAGCGCGTTGCACAATCTGAGCGGCACGGTCGAAAAACTGCTGACCGCCATTGGGAGAGAAACTGTCGAAGTCAATCCCGAGCATCAGGTAAGCGTAGAAGTCAAGGATCGCAGTCAGATTTGAATCGGAACCATTCTCGTTGAAGATCAGAGGGTCGCCGTCGTGATATTCAAATTCTACACGGGTATCCTTGAAATTCATCAGAGTAGTAGTATAGGTAGAATTATATACCGGGCGTGACAGCTGAAGCTGAAGGTCACCTTTGACTCTGTCTCCGTCATAAGAATTGACAGTCAGAAACATGCGGCATTCTATCCTTTCGACAGGCGAGAACGTTGCATTCGAGAATTTAGTTTCGTTCATATATTCCGATATGGACTGCTTCAGGTTATTGAAAAGCTGCTGATCAGGGCTTTCCAATTTCTGGAAGTTCACGTCCACGTCACACCTGAGCTCCTGGCCCATACCCGGAAGGGCGGCAAACAGGGCCAACAGGGCCGGAATAAGTTTCATCAGTTTTTTTCGCATATTATATAAACGGACGGATCAGCGAAAATGATAAATCCGGCATAGGGCGTTCAGAATATCACGCGCGACTTCTTTCTTTGTTTTAGTATCGAATGACTCCCGCTTACCGTCGCGGAAAAACAAAGTCACTCTGTTCGTATCCTTGCAGAATCCGGCATCCGGATCATTCAGAGAATTGAGCACTATCATATCGAGATTCTTGCGCTCCATTTTCCCGCAAGCGTTCTCAATTTCATTGTCTGTCTCCAGAGCGAACCCGACGAGCAACCTGTCACCCTTCTTGGCTCCGAGAGTTGCGGCAATATCAGGATTGGGAACAAGCTTCAGGGTGAATTCGCCCTTCTTTTCCCGTTTGATTTTTTTATCGCACGGCTCGGCAGGTGCATAATCGGCAACAGCGGCAGCCAGAATCGCCACATCACAATTGCCGAAAACTTTCTCTGCCTCCGCAAGCATCGCGCGGGCATCCATGACCTTGATCACCCGGACATCCCCGCGCTCGGGACTGACTGAAACAGGACCTGATATAACCGTAACCTCCGCACCCATTTCAGCTGCCGCATCAGCAAGTGCGAAGCCCATTTTTCCGCTTGAATAATTACCAATGAAGCGCACCGGATCGATATTCTCGTATGTCGGACCGGCCGTGACCATGATTTTCTTTCCTTCGAGAGGTCTTGGTGCCTCGAGAGAGCGGAAATAATCCTCAATAGCTTCGACTATCTTTTCGGGTTCCTCCATCCTTCCCTTTCCGGTCAGGTGGCTTGCCAATTCGCCCGAACCGGGTTCGATTATGCCGACACCGTCAGAACGCAGTGTCATGATGTTTCGCTGGGTCGAGGGGTGTGCCCACATGTCGAGATCCATTGCCGGGGCCACAAATACCTTTTCCTTTGCCGAAAGATATGTTGTGATGAGCATATTGTCAGCGATTCCGTTGGCCATCTTACCTATGGTCGAGGCTGTGGCTGGTGCGATGATCATCAGATCGGCCCAGAGGCCGAGATCGACATGACTGTGCCATTCCCCGGTATTGGCGGTGAAGAATTCGCTGACTACCGGTTTTCCGCTCAGGGCCGAAAGAGTCACCGGGGTGATGAATTCTTTTCCGTTTGGCGTGATGACAACCTGTACTTCAGCGCCTTTCTTTATAAGAAGCCGCAGGAGCACAGCAGACTTATAAGCCGCTATGCCCCCGGATATTCCAAGAATTATGTGTTTCCCTTTGAGGCTCATTTCTTCAACCTGTATTTCGCTTCGAGACCGGTCAGGACGTCGATTGTATTCTTCGGAAAATCGCCATGTTTCATCCAGTTGAAGAAACCGGGTTCCCTCTCGAAAATCTCGCGGCAACGGCGTCCCTTGTATTTTCCGAAATTGAAATATTCCTCTCCGTCGTCCTGGCGGATGATACGTCCTGCAAGATCGAGATTGCGTCTGTCCGTACTGAATGAGGAAAGAAATTCTATGTCATTCTTCAGATCGTCATATCGTTCGAGCTGACCTAAGAGAACTTCATACGTTGCCTCGGCATCAGCGGCCGCCGAATGAGCATTCTCCAGATCCTTTCCGCAATAGAACCGGTAGGCGGCGACCAGAGTGCGCTGTTCCATCTTGTGAAAGATATTCTGGACATCAACCAGACGCCGGTTGTGAAGATCAAAACGGATACCCGCACGTCCGAATTCCTCAATCAGCATGGGAACGTCAAACTTATTGCTGTTGTAACCCGCGATGTCACTGTCTTCGAAAAATTCGTAAAGTGACTTTGCGATCTGCCTGAATGTCGGCTCATTCTTCACGTCGTCATCCGTGATGTGATGGATTGCCGTGCTTTCCTCCGGAATGTGTATCCCGGGATTGATCCGGCGGCATTTCCTGATCGGCTCACCTTCAGGAAAAACCTTGATCAGTGATATTTCGATTATGCGGTCCCGTGTGACATTGGTTCCGGTCGTCTCCAGATCGAAGAAAATTATGGGACGTTCAAGATTGAGTTTCATCGTCAAATTTTATGAAACGGACTCTTTTATGAAACGGATTTTTTGAAAATCAATGGGTCAGCCTCCTTGCGGAGTCTTGTTATTCGAGAACCTGCATCGGCATCTGAAGCATGACGAGTGACTCGCCTTCGCTCATTTCTTCCGGAATGAACAGACCCGGACGCGAAGGAAGCGAGAATTCCATCCGCACGCTGTCGCCGGGAAGATTGTTGAGCACCTCAATCATATACATTGCATTGAAACCGATTGTCATCGGCTGGTCATTATAGTCGCAGATGACCTCCTCGCGTGCCTGGATTGAAAGGTCGAGATCCTGGGATTCGAGTTTGATCTTTCCGGGTTCGATGCCCATGCTGACGAGGCTCGACGCCTTGCTCGCAAAGATCGAGACACGTCTCATTGCGGCGAGCAGTGTCTGGCGATCAACACTGAGGGAATAGGGATTCTCGGTAGGAATCACGCGGTTGTAATTCGGATAAGTACCCTTAATGAATCTTGTCGAGAGAGAGAAACGGTTGAAGGTAAACGTAGCTCCGAGAGCGTCCATCGTGATCATCAGCAGGCCCTCCTCTTTTGCGAGAAGACCATGAAGGATCGATGCGGTCTTGGCCGGCATGATGAAACGGGCTTCGAGTCCGGGTGCGTAAGTCGAGCTTGTGAACCGTACCAGCTTGTGTGTGTCCGAGCTGACGACAGTCAGGGAATCTTCTGCCACGTCAAAGCAGATACCGGTCATTATCGGGCGGATAGTGTCTGTGCTGACAGCGAACAGAGTGTAATCGAGGGCCTCGCGAACGACATTGACAGGGAGCTGATAGTTGAGGGACTCTCCTTCTGTCTTTGCACCGGAAGCAGGATATTCATCACCGCTGATACCCATGAATTCAAAGTAGCCGTTCAGATAAGAGACAGCGACATGATAGGTCTGGGTATTGATCTCGAAAGATAGAGGCTGCGAAGCGGCTGCCTTGATGATTTCGATCAGACGCTTTGCATTGACACAGAACTTTCCTTCACCTTCGACATCCATGATGTCAATGCTCGAAATCAGGACTGTTTCCTGGTCCGAACCTGTAATAGTCAGAGTGTTTCCATCAACTGAGAGCAGGAAATTGTCGAAAATGCTCAGTGCATTTTTCGCACCCAGCACTTTGCTGACTGCAGTCAGTTCATTGAGGAGTTCTCTTCCCTGAACGTTAAACTTCATATAGTATTTTTCTTTTAATAATCTGTTATCGGCCCGTATCCGCACATCGGATGTGCACATCGGAAAAAACACTCTCCGAAGGCCACGGTGTATCTGAAAGACACAGTCTTCAACAATTCACAAAGATAATAAATCTTCATGAGCCGACAAAATGTCGGGCGATCGAAAATCACTGACAGAATTTGCATTCCGATTTTGAATCTACCGCACTCCGTTTTAGACAAAAAAGATCCGGTGATGCATCATGGCTGACACATCACCGGAGATTAAGTTATCATATCGGACTTTATATGAGGTCCATTTGGAGAACGGACTTTATATAAAGTGCGCTTGAAAAATCAGATTATTACTCTGCTTCTTCGGGAACCACTTCGAAAGCAACCTCGACGGCCACTTCCTTGTGGAAACGAACGACAGCGACATAAGAGCCGACCACCTTCACGGGATCCTTTACGGAGATGATCTTGCGGTCGATCTCATGACCGAGCTTGCCGAGAGCCTCTGCGATCTGAGCGGGACCTACAGAACCGAAAACAGTTCCGGTTGCGCTGGTCTTCGCGGGGATCACGAGCGACACGCCTTCGAGCTTGGCTGCCTGTTCCTGAGCGTCAGCAAGGATCTTGGCGATCTTGTGCGCGCGCTGTTTGAGATCTTCCTCGAGCTGCTTGAGCGAGGATTTTGTGGCGATGACTGCCATTCCCTGCGGAATGAGATAGTTACGGCCGTAACCGTCTTTTACTTCTACGACATCGTCCTTGTAACCCAGATTGGGCACATTCTGCTTAAGGATGAGTTTCATTCTTTTCTTCGTTTTTAGCGGTTAGACCGGATTCTTACTTCATGAGGTCGGTTACGTAGGGCAGGAGGGCGAGGTGACGGGCACGCTTCACAGCCTGAGCTACGCGACGCTGGAACTTGAGGGAAGTGCCTGTGATACGGCGGGGAAGGATTTTGCCCTGCTCGTTGAGGAACTTCTTCAGAAACTCGGGATCCTTATAGTCGATATATTTGATGCCGCTGCGTTTGAAACGGCAATATTTTTTCTTCTTCGTGTCGACTGTCAACGGAGTGAGATAACGGATTT
>CAYMTQ010000012.1:8269-34586 GCA_964393395.1 uncultured Sangeribacter sp. | reverse complement strand
ACGAAATAAAGGCTAAGATAGGGTGTGTCAAAATGATGGAATCGTCGAATTGTAGGGACATTGCGTGCAATGTCAGAAATGTAACATGCTGACTACCAAATCGGACATGGCACGCCATGTCCGTACTTTTGTTGCTCGCGTCAATTATGAAACATCGCCTCTAATCTTTCTTGCGGGGGTTGGAGATGTACTGCTCGTAGTAGGTCATGATGAGTGACGTCACGGGGAGGGCAATGATCATACCGATGATTCCCAGAAGACTTCCCCAGACAGAGAGGGACAGAAGAATTATGGCCGCATTGAGGCCCATTTCCTTTCCCATGACATGCGGGGTGATGATGTAATCGCAGATGCTCTGGCTGATGGCGTAAACGAGCAGGGACTTACCGAAAAGGGGCATGAAGCTCGCGTCGCCACCGAAAGAATAGATGAGACAGATCGTGGCTACGGGAATGATGGTGATATACTGGAAATAGGGAATCATGTAGAGCACCCCGACTAGGATGCCCATGGGGATCGCCAGCGGAAGACCGATGATGGAGAAACCGATGCAATAGAAGACCATCGCACAGAGTGCGAGGAAACCCTGACCGCGGAAATAGTGGTTCATGTTGTCCTGGATATCACGGACAACAGAAACGGCGGTCGCTCTATACTTATATGGGACGATCAGCTTGAAGCCACGGCTGATCTGAGGATAATCAATCAGGATGAAGAGGATATAGATCAGCGTCAATGCCCAGCCGAGAATCTGAAGAATCACATCGATCGACTCTCCCAGCAATGAAGTGCCTTTATTGATTAGTGACTCCAGATGAAGACTGTTCAGAATATCCTTCATGTCGGCCGGATTCAGGTTCGTATGGATGAACCTCACAAGAGACTCAAATTCCGGCGGAAGGGCCCGTTTCCCTGAAATCAGTTCGTGAATTATATTTCCGAGAACATCCAGTTCCTTCACGACATTCGGGAGGAAGATATAGGCTATGCCCGTCAGAACAGCAAGTACTTCGACAACGGTCAGAATCGAAGAAACAGCCCGTCCCTTCTCGTGGGTCCATTTTCTGTTGAGCTCAACAAGGGGCTGGAGCATATAGGCAATCAGGCACGCCACAAAAAACGGCAGGAGTGCGTCACGGAGATAATTCAGCAGACATATTATGGCGACACCTATCGCAAGACCGATGATGAGCTTCATTATTCGGTCGATGTTCCAGAAAGAAGTTTTTTCGGGCATTTCAGTTCACGATTTTGGGGGGATTAACAGATAATCCCGGGTGCCTTGACCGCACCCGGGATCATCATTCTGCGGTTCCGCGCAGAGGCGGAACATTATCATTTCATCGGGAAGTACGATTACTTACCTGTGATGATGCGGATAGAAACACCTCCGTCGGGGTTCACGTCAATTTCGAGAGAAGTGCCACCTGCGATGCGGATCTCGGGAGCACCGTTCTTGTTTGTGCGCTTCGGCAGGACAGCAGAGGCAGAAGAACCTCCGTCTGTGGGAGAAAGAGCGCGGTTGATGTCGATTGCCTGAACGGGAGCGACAGGAGCCTGAGCGGGAGCCTCAGCCTTGGGAGCGGCTGCGGGCTTCGGAGCCGCAACGGGCTTCGGAGCGGGGGCGGCGGCTTTCTTCACTGCGGGAGCACCGGCACCTGCGAATTCGAAGATAGGCTGATCAGTTGCCATCACATCGCCCTCTTCGATGAGGATACGTGCGATCACGCCCTCACGCTCGCTGACGAGGTTGTTCTCCATCTTCATTGCCTCGTAGGTCAGGAGGACGTCACCGGGTTTCACAGCGTCGCCGACCTTCACCTTCATCTCGAGAACGGTGCCGCCCATCGGAGCAACCATCACGGGACCACCTGCGGGAACTGCTTCTTCGGCAGCCGGAGCTACAGCCTGGCCCTCAGCGGCGAACTCGATCAGAGGCTGGTCTGTAGACATCACGTCACCTTCGGCAACGAGAATCTGCTTCACGACACCACCCTTGTCACAAGCGAGGTCATTCTCCATCTTCATTGCTTCGTAAACGAGAACGACATCACCGGGTTTCACGGTGTCACCGACCTTAACCTTGAGTTCCATTACGGTGCCACCCATCGGAGCGTTGAATACGGGACCTGTAACCTCGCCTGCGGCAGCGGCAGCCTTGGGTGCCTCAGCCTTGGGAGCGTTCGCCTTGTTGGCTTCGAACTCAGCTTTGCGCTTGTTGTTCAGATAAGTCTTCGCAACGGCGGGAAGAAGTTCGAGAAGGAGGAATTCCTCTTCGTTAGCGGCGAGTTTCACGCCACCGAACTTGTCGAGAACAGGGTTATCGGGAGTCTTGTAAGAGCTTACGTCATAGGGTTTCTCCTCGGCGCTGCCTGTGATCTGCTCGCGGAACTTGGGATCAACGGGAACAGGAGTGTTGCCGTATTCACCTTTCACGAGAGAGATGAACTGGTTGTTCTTGTTGGTATAGTCGGGGTTGCCTTTGCGACGGTCAACGGCGAGGGCAACAGCCTGAGAACCTACGATCTGGCTGGTCGGAGTCACGAGGGGCACCAGACCTGCATCGCGGCGGACCTTCGGGATGAGGGCCATGGCGTCTTCGAGCACATCCTCAGCACCGAGGGCGCGGAGGTTAGCCACCATGTTGGAGTACATACCGCCGGGAACCTCAGCGTCCTTCACGAGGATGTTGGGTTTCGGGAGACCGAAATAAGCCTCGATCTTGTGGCATGCGTCGAGAAGTTCCTCCTCCTTGTTAGCCTTGGCAGCTTCGATCGCACGGTCGAATTCAGCGTCGATCTCAGCGGGCATAGCTGCATAAGCCTCGTCGAAGTCCTTCGGCCAGTTATCCTTGTTGAGGTCGAACTCGGCGAGAGCCTTACGGGCATTCTTCAGTTCAGCGCGGATCTTGGCAACAGCCTCCATGTCGGCTTCAACCTCAACGCCCATCTTGCGGCAGAAGATGTCGATAAGCTCGATCGAGGGAGCTGCGGAACCGCCGCCGAACCACCAGATGTTGGTGTCGACGATGTCGACGCCCTGAATGATTGCAGTCAGCACTGAAGCGAGACCGTAGCCGGGAGTGCAATGGGTGTGGAAGTCAATGGGCACCTTCACGGCAGCCTTGAGCTTCGGCATGAGGGAATAGATACGCGACGGGCTGACGAGGCCGGCCATATCCTTGACGGTGATCATCTTCGCACCGAGCTTTTCCATCTCGACGGCGAGATTCACGAAATATTCGTCTGTGAAGATCTTTTCTTCTTCGGGTGTACCCTTCGGGTCAACGGTGTAGCAGACAGCAGTGTCGGCGATACCACCGAGATCGTTGATCATGCGGATCGAGCCCTTGATGTTGTTGATGTCATTGAGGGCGTCGAAAATACGCATCACGTTCAGACCGTTCTTGATGGCCTCGCGATAGAAACCTTCAAGCACGCTGTCGGGATAAGGAACATATCCGAAGAGGTTGCGACCACGGGAGAGGGCCGAGAGAAGGGAGATGCCTTTCATGGCCTTGCTGCAGGCGCGGAGACGATCCCAGGGGCTTTCGCCGAGATAACGCATCACG
Source organism: uncultured Sangeribacter sp. (assembly GCA_964393395.1). Lineage (GTDB taxonomy): Bacteria > Bacteroidota > Bacteroidia > Bacteroidales > Muribaculaceae > Lepagella. The sequence goes on along the minus strand of CAYMTQ010000012.1, from coordinate 31,015 downwards.
GAGTCAGGCACTGCACCGCCCCATACTTCCATGATATAGAACTTCGCATCACGGTAGAGGGGGAGCAACTTGTCGACGTTCTCCTGTTTCATACGGGTAGCGAACAGCGACTGCTGGCCGTCACGCATGGTCAAATCTCTGATTTTAAGCTTCATGGCTTTGAAATAGATATTTTAGGTTTAGTTTGATTTCAATTTGGGTACTAAATTAATACCTTCTGCCAAAATACGGAAGAATTCAGGCCAAAAAATGAACTTCGGATTCAAAAAAATATTGCGACAGCGGTTTTGCGGGGATGTCCGGATGTTGAAAAACGACACCTGCGGAGCAATGACTTTTAAAACAGTGGCTCTGAGAAAACAGTGGCTCTGAGAAACTGAAGAGAGACAAAACCTTTGAGGGTCCGGTGATGTTTAAATGATGAAAGCAAAAAACAATAAAAATTATGAAGACTTTTGAATCAAGAATAAACGAAGGCATTCCCTCGCTGGCGGTATTCGTACATGCCGGCCATCAGAATGCGGTAGACATCAAGTATCTGGCGGAGGGCCTCAGGAAAAAGTTCGGTGAGCGCATCAACCTGATGCGTGTCGATGCGTCATACGACCATCGTCTGAAACATCAGTATGACATCTTGAAATATCCGACATGGATTCTTTTCAAGAAAGGTCAGGAGCTCCAGCGCGAGACCGGCGAAAAGACCCTTCAGGAGCTCATCAGCATGGTCGAGAGAGCTTTGTAAAACACCCCGGACACAGGGCCGGAAGAATACGCCCCCGGATAAACCACGTGCGAAACCGCCGGTTTATCCGGGGGCTCAATTATTGAACCATTCAAGTGGCGGGATGTTAGAAGTATAAACGAATTTATGAAAAACTATATCGCCATATTGCTCGGCCTCGCACTTCTGCATGCCCTCCCCGCCGGATCGGAGACAACCGATTCGGTCGAGGTGCTGTTCCGGCAATCCCACACTGTGATTGACCCGGACTTCGGCGGCAACAGAGCGCGGTTAGACAGCATAATCAACAAGATCACGCCGGATTCGACAGGATATGCAAAGAAAGTCCTGCGCCACGTCCATGTGACGGGAGCCGCCTCTCCCGAGGGTTCCGTCAGCTTCAACCGTTATCTCTCCGAAAAACGTGCGTCGGCAATCTTCGACCTCTTCAGGAACAAAGGTCTCGTGTCGGATTCCGACCTCAGTTATACTTATCTCGGACGGGACTGGGAAGGACTGAGAGAAATGGTCCGGTCAGACGAGAATATCCCCGGACGCGAACAAGTGTCTGAAATTCTTGACAGGTCGCTTCCGGTCTCCACTCCCCGACAGTCCGACAGGCTTCTCACCTCGCTGAAGGAGCTGAACGGAGGTGTCCCCTACCGTTATCTCTACAACAATATTTTCCCGAGCCTCCGTTTCTCTCGGCTGACAGTGGAATATGAAGACCTTTTCCCGAAGATCTCGCTGAATTTCGGGAACCCGGCCGATATGTCAGACGAACTTGTCCCGCCGGCTTTATTGCCGCCGGAGCAACTTTATGTCCCGGCCTTCGGAACAGCGAAAAAATGCAGGCCATTCTATATGGGTCTGAAGACCAATATGCTCTATGACGCCGCTCTTCTTCCGAACATCGGTGCCGAGTTCTATGTCGGCAAGGGATGGTCTGTGACGGCAGACTGGATGTATGGCTGGTGGGACCGTAACAGCACGCATTACTACTGGCGCGCATACGGCGGAACCGTCGGCGTCCGGAAATGGTTCGGCAAAAAAGCGGCAGAGAAACCTCTCACAGGTCATCATATCGGACTGTTCGCCGGTGCCGTGACATACGACTTCGAACTCGGAGGAACAGGTATAATGGGTGGTCTTCCGCGAAAGACCCTCTGGGACCGCTGCAACTTCATCAGCGGAATCGAATATGGCTATTCACTTCCGGTGGCCAGGCGGCTCAACATAGACTTCACGATCGGCGTGGGTTACATGGGTGGCAAATACCTGAAATACGAACCGCGTGACGGTTATTATGTATGGCAGTCGACCCACAAGCTGCATTGGGTAGGTCCGACGAAAGCCGAGATCTCGCTCGTCTGGCTGATCGGATGTGACAATTACAACAGGAGAAAAGGCTCCTCAAGCATGAAAGGAGGTCTGAGATGAAGATAAATGGAAAAACAGCGGTGATACTGGCCGGAATTATCCTTCCGCTCTTCTCCTCATGCCGTCACAAGGATCTGTATATGGAAGACTCGATGACTTCGCGTCTTGAAGTAGTCTTCGACTGGAGAAACGCGCCCGAGGCCGATCCCTCGTCCATGGCACTCTACCTGTATGATGAGGACGGCACCTCGCCGATGAGGTTTATTTTCAGCAACAAGACAGGAGGCGAGATCAAGGCGCCGTTCGGAATGCATAATGCGATCTGCATGAATGCCGACAACACCAACTGGGCGAGGATGCGCAACAAAGATAACATATCGACTATGGAGATCCTGACCCTCGATGCGGAATCGCTGAGTGCGCAGAGAATCGGTACACGTTCAGTTCCGCGCGCCGAAGGGACCGAAGATGAGCGTATCGCCCAGACTCCCGGAATGCTATGGGGAAGCCGGGAGAACAACATCGGAATCTATCCGCACTCCGGAACACAAACGATCACGATGTATCCTGTCGAAGCTGTCTGTCATTATACCGTGGACGTTTATGATGTCGAGAACCTCGACAAAGCTTCTTCCGGATCGGTAGACGCGACATTGTCCGGAATGGCCGAGGGATACTGTCACGGAACCGAGTCGGCCACAGACAATCATGTATCGATGGCCTTCACTCTCAATTCAGATGGCTCCCACAACAGCCTTCACGGAGAGTTCCTCACATTCGGCGAATGTCCGTCGCTCAATCTGAAGCATTATCTGACGATCTACACCGTTCTTTCGGATGGCAGCGGGTGGTATAAGAGCTTCGATGTCACCGATCAGGTTGCCAATGCTCCCGATCCACGCCATGTTCACATCGTTGTCAGAGGACTACCGCTTCCGGAGCCTCCTTCGGACGGAGGCACCAAGCTTTCGGCAGACGTCAACGAATGGCAGGAAGTAAACATCAGCCTGCAGATGTAGTCTCCCGAATGTTAAAACTCAATTTTAACATTTCAGAAATTAAACCATATCAAAGCCGGCATCGTTATAATTCTGAAACTCAGAAGAACACAAAACAATAAATATTATGAAAAAGACACCTTTATTAATGATTGCGCTCGGTGCCCTGACACTTGCAGCCTGCTCAGAAGATGAGCCTATCAGTTCAAGAACAGCGAACGCTGACGCAATCTCATTCCGTTCCGGAATGTCGACAAGAGCGACTGAGACAACCAATGCAAACCTCAGCTCAATCTATGTTACCGCCTTCAACGGCACGACTCCTTATTTTGAAAACGCCAACTTTGTGAAGGGTTCGGATTCGTTCTTCACATCGCCCTCTAAATATGAATGGCTCGGCGACAACGAAACCCTGAATTTCTACGCATACGCACCTTCGCAGGATGAGCTCGGTGCTGACGTCAACATCATTGACGGAAAAGCAGGTCTTCAGCTTGAGAACTTCGCAGTAGCGGACAACATCGCGGACCAGGTCGACTTCATCACAGCGAACGCTTCGGGTAACTCCGAAAACAACCGTGATTCGGGCGTGGAGCTGACATTTGACCACCGTCTGTCTCAGATCGAAGTCCAGGCGAAATCAGAAAGCCCGACATATACCTATAAGGTTGTCGGTGTGCGTATCGGCCGTCCCCAGTATATGGGCACATTCAATTTCATGACAAACACATGGACACTTGACGACTGGCATGACACGGCAGTTTACACAAGCTCATGTGATGAGGTGACATTGGGAGCAACCCCGCAGTCTATCATGGGACCCTCAGGAAATGCAATGCTGCTTCCTCAGACACTGACCCCGTGGAGCCCGACAGGTGATCCTGACAATGTCGCAAGAGAGGCCTATCTGAGTGTTCTGGTACAGATCACACGTACGGACAGCGGTTACAGAATGTACCCGTTCCCGAACGACACAATGAAAGATGCCGACGGCAATCCCAGACAGTATGCATGGGCATCAATTCCTCTTTCCGGAACATGGGAGCAGGGTAAGAAATATGTCTACACCCTTGACTTCACAAACGGTGCAGGTAATGTCGATCCTGACGACCCGAACCCGGGCAACCCGGTACTCGGTGGCGAGATCAAGTTCAAAGTCAATGTTGAGCCTTGGACAGATGCTCCTGCAACCATTCCTATGGAAGCTCAGTGGAAAGAAAATAAGTAAGGCTCCGTTCCCCAAAAAATTCACAGCCCCTGCGTTAACATTTTTTGGGGAACAGAGCCTAAGTTATAGACAACAGTAAATAGACGGATGAGTCACGTTTCGGCGTGGCTCATCTTTTTTTCCGTCGGGTGGAGTAATTGCTCCGGGGGTGGAGCGGAGTAATGGATCTGTGGCTGATGACTTCGAGGCCGAGAGCTCCCCGCGTTTCACGATATGTCACCGTGTCACCGCTCCGAAGTGCTGAATAAAGCTCGTGGCGAACTTCGAAAGACCTTACGCCCGACTCCGGAAGATCAACCTCGATGAAATAGACTTTATATGGTTCTCCACGGGTATAAGTGCGTCGGGTGACCCTTTTGGAACGGTATCGGGTCTTGGTATATTTCCGCTCCATGATACCCGTCCGGGGATCGGCGCCATCGAAATCGGCAGCGAAGTAATTGACACCTAAAACCAAAGCCGAAATCACGATACCGACAACGACACCGTTGATCAAGAAATTCACGGCAAAATTGTGAATGCGGGTCAGGGGTCTCCACCGCGAGGCAAGGAGGGCACCCGAGCCAAAAGCCGGAACCGCGATAACTCCGAAAAAGAGCCATGGATTCACGATGGTGTCAGTGATGAGGAACATCACCGTACCAGCCATCAGAAGGAGGATCACGGAGGCGATAACGATGATGGTCCAACGTATGTTATCTTTCATCAGTCAGAAATTCAGAATCGGCAAAAAGCTCCAACGTTCATTCCTTCAGCTGTCAAAAACCAAGTATCGGCAAGGAGATGCATGAAGATTCAGGGGAACAGTTAGACAAACCGAGATCAGTTTTTTGCAAAATTAGCCAAAAAAAACAGGATTAGTTGGTAATGTTCGGGGGAAATTACTTAAATTTGCAGAACTGGCCAACAACAAAAACATCTATCTATGAAAACTCCTCAAAGACTTCTCGCGGAGAAACTTCTCCATCTGAGCGCCATAAACCTCCAGCCCGACAATCCTTTCACATGGGCTTCAGGCTGGAGTTCTCCGATATATACCGACAACCGGAAAGTGCTGTCGTATCCTGACGTCCGCAATCTGCTGAAGATTGAGCTATGTCGGCTGATACTTGAGAAATTTCCGGAAGCAGACACTGTCGTGGCCATAGAATCCGGGGCAGTGGCAATGGGTGCGATTGTGGCCGACACCCTCTCTCTCCCATACGCGTTCGTACGTTCCGAGCCGAAGGATCATGGCCTGGAGAACCTGATTGAAGGAAATCTCAGGCCCGGTTCAAAGGTTGTGCTGATGGACGGCGTCATTTCGACCGGCAACAGCGGAATCAAGGCTTTGGAGGCAGTGGACAACACGGCGTGTGAAGTTCTCGGAATGGTCGGAGTGTTCAGCTATGACTTTCCGGCAACGATCAAGAGGCTCCGCGATGCCAACATCAGTCTCTTCACAGTCTCCAATTTTGCGACGATGCTCGAAGTAGCCAAAGAGATCGGTTACATTTCCGACGCGGACGCGGCGACGCTCGAGGCATGGCGTGTTGATCCGGCAAACTGGATTCCGGGAGATGTCCGCGAATAATAATTCCCGGATGAAGACCGGTGGAAGGGGTACACGATAATTCAATCACGGGCTGTCGGATAAGCCCGTTTTAAACACGATATCAGTGGCAACATTCGCAAGCAAGGATGTCGAACTGAAAGGTTCGGCCGAAACAGTATTCGATACACTCTCAAAACCGGGTAATCTCCGTAATCTCCTCGACAGGATTCCGGCAGACCAGGTTCCGGAAGACAAACGGGAGATGCTCGATCAGATCGAGATCACCGAAGACTCAATTTCTTTCCCCGCCGGTCCGGCAGGTAACCTGACTCTGAAGGTTTCAAAACTCGAGCGTCCGACCCTGATCGAAATGGAAGGAGCCGGAGCGCCCGTTCGTCTGGCGTTGCTTTTAAAGATCAAACCTGTGGGCGAGACTACCTCGGAGGGGCGCGTTGAAATCGAGATAGACATCCCGATGATGTTGCGCCCGATGGTCAGCGGGCCGCTTCAGCAGCTTGTCGATCAGTTCGCCCAGGTATTATCTTCCGTGCCCTTCGGCACCGCTGAATGAAAAAGACAACCGGTATAGCTGTTGCGGCGCTTCTCGCCACTGTCTCCTGTACGACTGTCGATGACACCGCGATTCCGGCGCTTCCGGTTGCGATCAACCTCAGCGATGCGGGAATGTGGAACACCTACGGTGTCACGGGCTACGGGTTGTGCCGCTACTTTATCAAAGTCGGCGACACGATGATCTCGCCTGAAGGGTTTTCGGGAACCGCAATCACGCGCACAGGCTATGGCGGCGTACTCCTCGTCAGCGGAGTCGATGCCTTCACAAATGAGCCGGGGCCCCTCGCCTACGACCTTTCCTGTCCGATTGAGAAAAGTCCGACGGTAAGGGTTGCGGTTGATCCGGATACATTTGAGGCAGTCTGTCCCGATTGCCACAGTCATTATGATGTCACCCAACGCGGCGGAGCACCTGTTTCCGGTCCTGCGGCCGACGGCCACAGGAAATACGGGCTGACAAGATACCAGTGTGTGGCTTCCGGAATGGGGGGCTACTACATCACCAACTGAGGAAGAGAGAAATGATGAAGGGGGAAACTACGATAAGAGGGGGAAAACTACGAGAAAGAAGAGAAGAGGGAACGTCATAGAAGAGGGAGTTACATAAAAAGAGAAAAGACGTGCAGAACCTACTGATGATGATGGTCCGGGGTGTGGCTATCGGTGCGATAATCTCCGCACCGATGGGGCCCGTCGGCATACTCTGCGTTCAACGCACGCTCGACGGCGGAAGGCGGCACGGCTTCTACACAGGAATCGGCGCGGCTATCAGCGACCTTTTCTATTGCCTCCTTACAGGTTTCGGTCTTTCATTTATCGAAGGTTTCCTTCAGGACAACCAACAGATCATCCAGATTCTCGGGAGCATCGTCCTGATCGGATATGGCATATACATCATGCGTAAGAATCCGGCAGGCAAGCTGACCAAGCCAAAGGTCACGGCAGGGATGAAAGGAAAGGATGTTCTCAGCGGTTTTCTGTTCACATTCTCAAATCCGCTGATCCTCTTCCTGATCATCGGCCTGTTCGCGAGATTCAATTTCCAATCGCCTGACTATCATTGGTATCATTATGTGATGGGGTATATCTCCATTGTTGCCGGAGCGGTCGGATGGTGGTGGCTGATCACATTCATAATCAACAAGATCCGTAGCCACTTCAATCTGCGTTCAATGTGGATTGTCAACCGTGTGATCGGAATAGTGATTCTCATATTCGCCTTGTTCGGAATCATCTCGGCTTTCAGCCCCGATGCCAAGGCAAAGATCTCTCCGGCGGAACGGATAGTGAGGGCCGAGAACCGACATCCCTCCCCCGAACCTGTTCCCATCACTCTCCCTGCGTCCGGCACTGACACCGGACGTTTGTCGTTTAAAAGGGTGGATTCTGAATTTGGAATTCTTTCGGGTACTGAACTTGTTCTGACCAACATGCGGCCCTCTCCCGTCAAGAAATACAGTTATACCGATTCGTCGGGTAAAAGCCACAAGGTCAGACGCCCCGCAATAGTCATCACCGTCAGGGATGAAGAGGGAAATGAAAAGAAACTCACATTGCGTTCCGCGGAACCGCTGACATATTTCTCGGACGAGCAGGGATGCGAGACAGTGATAAGCCTGATCAATCAGGAAGGGAAAGACCCGGAGATTCACAGGTTTTCCGGCCCGGTCACTGAAACCCCGGTCAACATTGACATCAAAAGAGACGAGACCATATTCTCGATAATGGATGTTCCTGACATTTATGTCAGGATGCCGGCAGAAATAGAAGAAATAACAGTCGGAACAGAAATGGGTGGAGAGGTGCGTATCGATGCTCTCCAGACATGGCGGACACCGGTTTTGCCCTCAGATTCAAGGGTTGCGGCTCTCGACTGGACCGACTCCGGGAAAATCCGGGTTAATCTTAAGGCCCTGGGAATCGCGGGACAATCGGACGGTCCTGCAGGAATGTGGCACCTTTACAGTTCATCGACAGACGAAAGTCTGATGAGAAAGGGAGGAGATTACTGCCTATTGATCATACCATCCGGTGATAAAGAACAAAATGTGATCATTCCATCGGGTGAAGAAGTGCAAAACGGGAATTACGGATATGACATTCTATACCTGTCCGGCGCAAGAATAAAACCTGAATTGTGGAAGACAGGAGATCTCAAGGGACGTCTGCGGGTATCACCATACAAGGATGACTGGAAAGCGGAATGGTATGATGCGGAGAAAAGGTCATGCGGAGATGATATTTCGGTTCATATGTCGGACAATTCACTGACCATCTTCTTTCCGCGGCACAACTCAAAACTGCTCTTCATCCGGACGGAGTGAAACCTCACTTCCATCGGACAGCAACATATCAGATCCCGTCTCAAAAAACGGGAATGGAGCCGGATTTGCGCAATCAACCGATTTTTCGTAACTTCGCATAAAGATGAAGAGGGTTCAATATATAATCGCAATTGGCGTTATTTACGTGCTGGCCTTTGCCGGCGCGTTTTCTGCGTCTTGCGAGACGAAGATCAGTCTTCTGACATGCATGCCCGGTCCTGAGATTTACGAGCTCAACGGACATTCCGCACTCAGGATCGTCACAGAGCATGGCGACAGTGTGTGGAATTACGGCCTCTTCTCGTTCGATCAGCCGAATTTTGTCTACCGATTCGTCAAGGGAGAGACAGACTATATGGCGGGAGCTTATCCGACAGGCTGGTTTCTGCCGGACTACAGCCTCCGGGGATCACGCGTCTATGAACAGGAACTTCTTCTATCGCCTGAAGAAAAGGAGCGTCTACTCGAAATAATCAGGAACGATATAAAGCCGGAGAACAGTGTCTACCGGTATAATTATATCAAAGACAACTGCGCAACCCGGATTCGGGACAACATTGAACAAGCCGTCGGCGAAATCCGTTATACCGACACGCTCCACTACGGAAGCTACCGGAAAGAAATGACGGCCCATCACTCCAACTATCCGTGGTATCAGTTCGGGATTGATCTGGCGCTGGGTTCGGGTCTCGACGTTCCGGTCACTTCGCGCGACGAGATGTTTGCGCCGGACGAGATGATGCGCCGGTTCGCGACGGCCGTGCGCCCCGACGGACGGCCCGTAGTCGGTCCGGCAAAGGTGATTGTCGAGGGTTCGGATGCAGCCATCCTCGGCCCCACCCCCCGGTGGTGCTCTCCCCTATCCGTATGCTGGATCATATTCCTGATTTCGACAGGCATTGCGATATACGGTTTCGTGCGCAAAAGGGCACTCCACTGGTGGTATGCGCTCTATTTTGCCGTCACAGGCCTTGGAGGGTGCGTGATTGCATTTCTCGTCTTCGTATCGACTCATGAAGCGACATCTCCGAATATGCTGATCTTCTGGCTGAACCCGTTACAGCTGATCGTTCCTGCCTGCATCTGGAGCAGACGGACACGTCCGGCGGTGACGGTGATGATGTGGTATAACCTTGTCGTAGTCGGCATCATGCTATTGCTGTGGGGCTTCGGACGCCAGGTCGCTAATCCGTCCTTCTTCCCGCTGATGGGGAGCTGTGTGGTCTTAGGCGCAGGTTGGCTGATGCTTCCCTCTGAAAAGGGAAATGGGAAAAGGGGCTCCGGGAGCACCGGTAGAGGAAAATCCGGCAAAGGAAAGGCTTCCGGAAGGGTAAGGAAGGAGAAAAGAATAAAATGAACAGAATCATAACCTCAGTCCTTGTCGGACTTGTCGGACTGAATGCCGTTATTCAGGCTGATCCGACGAAACCGAAGCTTGTGGTCGGCATCATGGTCGACCAGCTGAGGACTGACTACATAGATTATCTCAAGGACCTTTTTGGTGAAAAGGGGTTCCGTCTTCTTGTGGACAGTGCGCTGAATCTGCGCAATGTGGATTTCAACGTCAGCCGTCTCGACGGTGCGGCCGCGACAGCCGAAGTGATGACCGGGGCCTATCCGAGGACCAACGGAGTGACGTGGGCGACGACCTCGTCGGGTACGTTGTCTCCCGAAGCAATCAGGGTCTCGACGCTTTCTGACGAAGTGGCCATTGACGGAGGGGGGATGGCGAATGTCTACACTATCGCACCGGATGAGCCGACTGCGGTAGCCCTGGCCGGACATGCCGCGAATTCAGCTATCTGGCTGAGTCCCACAAACGGACAGTGGGCGACCTCTTCCTACTACGGCACCCTCCCCCAGGCGGCTCAGCTGCGCAACGGACGCAATTCCGTTCAGGCGAGGATAGACACGATGGTCTGGAAGCCGTTGCTTCCGATCGGGATGTACCCGGGAGTGGCTCCGCAGAAAAAATTCTATCCTTTCCGCTACACATTCCCGAAGTCGGACCGTGACGCATACCGACGTCTGGCGCGCACACCACTGATCAACAGTGAGATCACGGATCTGGCTATAGACATCCTGAAAGGCCAGAAATTGGGCAACCGCGGAAGCGACGCGATGGATATGCTCGGGATCGGTTATACGGCTGCGCCATATAAAGAGGCATCGGACGGCAGTTACCGTCTCGAACTTGCAGACTCATATATCCGTCTGGACAAGCAGCTCGAGCGTCTGATCCAAGCTATAGACGAGAATGTCGGTCTCGACCGGACTCTGCTGTTCCTGTCGTCGACCGGATATTGTGACGAGGCTGTCGCAGACGACCCGAAGTTCAGGATTCCCGGAGGCGAGATTTCTTTCAAGAGGATGCGTTCGTTGCTGAACTCGTTCCTCTCGGCCCGTTTCGGCAATGCAGACTATATCGACGCTCTCGGCAGAGACGGAGTCAGCCTGAAAGAGCAGGTGATTGAGGAAAAACGTCTTTCGCGTCAGGATGTGATCCGCGAAGCGAGGGAATTTCTGAGCAAGATGAGCGGTATCTCAAGAGTCTACACGCTCGACGAGATATTGTCCGGAATGACGCCGGAGACCCGCGCATTGCAGCTCGCCATAGACCCGCAGGAAGCACCGGATCTGACGATAGAATACCTTCCGGGATGGACGGTTGCTGACGATCAGACATTTCCGGTGGTGAAGAAAGTTGTCCGCGAGAGCGCGACAGCCACACCGGCATTTATCCTTGCGCCGGGTGTCAAAGCTGAAAAGATAGATACACGCGAAGATGCGACAGGACTCGCCGCGACAGTGTCTGGCATTCTCAGAATCCGGAGTCCGAACGCGGCCGGCAAACCGATACGTTGAACGGAAATCTCAACTACGGAACTCTCAACTGCGGGTGAGGAAGACAAAGAATCGTCACAAAACCCTCGCCAAGTCAATAAATTATATTAATTTTGCAGGATAATGGCATGACATCTTGTCAAGCCGATTCATGCACCTCGTGTTCCGGGAGTCCGGAAGCCGAGGCAATTCTGATGTAAACACCACACTCATAGCATAATATGGGATTTAATAACCTTCTTAAAAAAATCTTCGGTGATCAGAGCGAACGCGCTGTGCGTCCCCTCTGGAACCGACTGAACAAAGAGATCAACCCGATCTCGGAACAACTTGTCGGAGAAAGCAATGATCAGCTCCGCGGAAGAATCGATAAAATCCGCGCGGACATTCGCAACGAAGCGGAAACATATAAAAGCGAAATGGCGCGTCTCCGCGACGAGATCGAGACTCTTGATTATGAAAAACGCGAACCGCTCTGGAAGAAGATCGACGATCTGCGCGACGAATGCTATGCGATGTACGGCCGGAAGCTTGACGAAGTTCTTCCGGAGGTCTTCGCTGTAGTCAAAGAGACTGCGCGACGCTTCGCCAACAACGAGACAATCGAGGTCACCGCTACCGATGCGGACCGCGAACTTGCAGGCGCCGGCAAGGATTTCGTCACGATCGACGGCGACAAGGCGATATATAAGAACTCATGGGTTGCCGGCGGCAATCTGATGACGTGGGATATGGTCCACTATGATGTTCAGCTGATCGGCGGCATGGTTCTTCACGGCATCATGCAGGGCGACAAGGTGACGAACAACATCGCCGAGATGGCAACAGGTGAAGGTAAGACACTCGTGGCTACTCTCCCCGTATTCCTGAACGCACTGACCGGAGAAGGTGTCCATGTCGTGACGGTCAACGATTATCTGGCAAAGCGTGACTCCGAATGGATGGGACCGCTCTATCAGTTCCACGGTCTCTCCGTGGCTTGTATCGACAAGACTGAGCCCAACTCGGAGGAAAGACGCCGTGCATATCGTTCCGACATTACTTTCGGCACCAACAATGAGTTCGGTTTCGACTATCTGCGTGACAACATGGCGACCCGCGTTGACGATCTCGTTCAGCGTGAAGACCACTACTATGCAATCGTCGATGAGGTCGACTCTGTGCTGATCGACGATGCACGTACGCCGCTGATCATCTCCGGCCCGGTTCCCAAGGGCGACGACCAGCTCTTCAATGAGTTCAAGCCGAATGTCGAGAAACTCGTAGCCGCACAGCGCCGCCTCGCCCAGGGTCTCCTGATCGACGCAAAAGCCAAGATTGAAGCGGCCCAGAGCGGTGATCCCGAGAAGATTGCGAAATTTGACAAAGCGCGTCAGGAAGATCCGTCCAGAAAACCGATGACAGCCAACCAGCTTCTCGAAGAGGGCGGACTCGATCTGTTCCGCGCCTACAAGGCTCTTCCGAAGCACAATCAGCTGATCCGCTATCTGTCTGAGGACGGAATCAAACAGCTTCTGTTGAAAGTCGAGGCACGGTTCATGGCCGACAACAACCGCGAGATGCCTATCGCCGTCGAGCCCCTCTATTTCGTAATCGACGAGAAGAACCATTCGATCGAACTGACAGACAAGGGTATCGCTGTCCTGACGGATTCAACCCAGGATCCGGAATTCTTCGTGCTTCCCGACATCACGAGCCAGCTGGCTACTATTGACAGCGAGGAACTCACGAAAGAGGAGCGCCAGGAGAAGAAGGACAACCTGCTTCAGAACTATGCAGTGAAGGCCGAGCGTGTCCACACTGTCAACCAGCTCCTGAAGGCCTACACATTGTTCGACAAGAATGTTGAATATGTGATTGACGACAACAAGATCAAGATTGTCGACGAACAGACGGGCCGTATTATGGAAGGACGCCGCTATTCCGACGGTCTGCACCAGGCAATCGAGGCCAAGGAGGGTGTCAAGGTCGAGGCCGCCACTCAGACCTACGCCACCATCACGCTCCAGAACTATTTCAGAATGTATCGCAAGCTCGCCGGAATGACAGGTACCGCAATGACGGAGGCCGGTGAGTTCTATGATATCTACAAGCTCGACGTTATCGAGATTCCGACTAACCGTCCTGTGATCAGGAATGACCAGAATGACCGCATCTACCGCACCAAGAAGGAGAAGTATGCCGCGGTCATCCAGGAGGTTGAGGACATGGTTTCGGCGGGACGACCCGTTCTTGTCGGCACCACCTCTGTCGAAATTTCGGAATTGCTGTCCAAGATGCTTAACCTGCGGAAAATTCCCCATCAGGTCCTGAATGCGAAACTCCACCAGAAGGAGGCCGATATCGTAGCTCAGGCCGGCAAACCGGGAACCGTAACTATCGCAACCAACATGGCGGGCCGCGGTACCGACATCAAGCTTCCGCAGGAAGTGAAGGATGCCGGCGGTCTGGCCATCATCGGTACGGAGCGCCATGAGTCGCGTCGCGTCGACCGTCAGCTCCGCGGTCGTGCCGGCCGTCAGGGCGACCCGGGCAGCTCGGTTTTCTATGTATCTTTCGAGGACCAGCTGATGCGTCTGTTCGCCAACGACAATGTTGTCAAGACGCTCGACCGCCTCGGCTTCAAGGAGGGAGACATGCTCGAGTCGAAGATGGTCACGAAATCTATCGAGAACGCACAGAAACGTGTCGAGGAGAATAACTTCGGAATCCGTAAGCGCCTCGTGGAGTATGACGATGTGATGAACGCTCAGCGAAACGGCATCTACGGACGCCGTCAGAATGCGCTGAAGGGTGAACGTATCGGCACTGACATCGCCAATATGATCTATGACACCGCTTCAGATCTCGCCAACGGAGTCTATGAAGGTGGCTTCAAGGAGTTTGATGAGGAAGTGCGCAGGGTGATGTCGATCGAGGCTCCGTTCTCAGCCGAGGAGTATTCGAAGATGAGCCCTCAGGAGGTCACAGAAGCTCTTGCTCAGGAAGCTCTCGAGAGTTTCAACCGTTCGAAGGAAAAGATGGCGGCGTCCGTCTATCCCTATCTGAAGGAGTTTGTCGAGGAGCGCGGAGCCAAGGGAGAGGTCGGTGTTCCCGTCACGGATGGACGTCGTGTCTTCAACATCCGTTGTGATGTCGAGGAGGCTTATGAAGATAAGGGCCGGAGCGTCACGAAAGGTTGGGAGAAGGCCGTCCTGCTTTCTTCGATTGACCGGGCATGGCAGGAGCAGCTGCGCGAGATGGATGAACTCCGCAAGTCTGTTCAGAACGCCAGCTACGAGCAGAAGGATCCTCTGGTGATCTATAAGCTCGAAGCCTTCAATCTCTGGAGCAAGATGCTTTCGGAGATGAATCAGAAGGCTGTCGGCACTCTGCTCCGCGGACGCCTTGCCGTTCCGGATTATGAGGAACACAAAGCTGAAGAGGCCCGTCGGATGGAAGAGGAGCGCGCACGCCAGGAACAGGCGCAGACAGCGCAGGCTCAGAACCGTTCCGCATATTCGAACACCTCGACAGCAGGAATGGTGAACCCATACGCGAACTATTCGACAACCCGCGACACCTACCCGGGCGAATCGGCAATGAGGGCGGCGGCACAGGCTGCAGGCCGCGCCGCATCGAATGCCTCCAAGGCTTCGACTCCGATCAAAGCCGACAAGAAGGTCGGAAGAAACGATCCGTGTCCCTGCGGTTCGGGCAAGAAGTACAAGAACTGCCACGGCAGGAACTGATATCCAGACACCTTCCGACAAACCCCCTGCGGAGATTCGGCAACCCCCCTGCGGAGATTCGACAAACCGCCTGCGGTGACCTACGACAACCCCCCTGCGGAGACCTACGGCAAACCGCCTGCGGAATGATATAGAGACCGGTTCAAAGTTGAGCCGGTCTCTTAGTTTCTTTGAGTATGTTCAGGAAGAAGAAGCAGAAGATAATAGAGGAATTGGAGAGGGAGTAAGGGTGAGAAAGAGGAAGAGGGAGGTGAGGGGGCGGAGGGAGGAAGGAAAGGGAGAGAGGGAGAAAGGGTGGGGATCAGATGTCGTAGAAGCGGTCGAGGAGAGAGCGCTTGAAGTTTTTCGATATCTTGATCTCGGTGATGTCGTTGAATGGCGGAAGCAGGCGGCATTCGTTGCCGGTGATGAGCCCGATGTAGGCTATGTTGACGATATATGTCTTGTGGGTCCTCACGAAATCTTCGCCGTAGCTGAGGATCATCTCGGCGGTCGTGTGCCGTTTCAACATATATCTCTGCAGGGTCGTCAGTATTACTTCCCAGATCTTCCTTCCTGAATCGTATTTGAAGAACAGAATGGAGCCGGGAGGGACAATCACCCGGTCGTTGGTCAGTGTGGTGATGGCGATGAGTTTCGAGACGTTTCTCGAAGGAAGAGTCCGGTTCACCTCTTCTGCTGTTATTCCGGGAAGCCGGTCTTCGATCCGGAAGCGCTCGAGTATAAGCCCAATTTCTTCGGGATCGAATGGTTTCAGGAGGTAATCGAAGGTCTGAAGTTTCAGGGCTTCGTGAATGTATCGGGAATAGACGGTGTAGAAGACGAATCTGATTCCGGGATATGTCTTTCCGTTTTCAAAGAGATCAAGTCCGGAGACACCTCCGGGAAATTCAATATCGAGGAAAACAAGATCGGGTGTGTGGAGCTCAATCTGGCTTCTCCCCTCTTCCAGATCGGAGCATCTCGCGACAATCTCAACTTCTGGATAGGCCGAGAGAGCTTCGCACAGTACTTCAACAGACGGGAGATCGTCGTCAATTATAATTACGGATATATGTTTGTTCGCAGGTGGTTGAGATTCGTGACAATCAGTTAAATATTCTTCATCCATTGGTAAGGGATCGTGTAAGAGGCCAAGCATCCTGACACACCGTCAGTGGCCGTTTTATGGTTAAGATTCAAAGTAAAGTGGATATCTACCTGATGTTTTTCTTTCAGTATCCGTATGGTCTCCATGATGATGCGCAATCCGGTTCCTTTCGGAGGCAGACCGCTTGTCGGACTGTCAGGCGACGTGGAGTTGAATACCTCAATATGGACTTCGTCTCCTTCCTTATAAACTCTGATCGAAAGAAGACAGGGCTCCGGAGGTTGGATGGACGGGAAAGCGTGCTTGAATGCGTTCTCGACCAATATCTGGAGCAACATTGAGGGCATTCTCAGTGCGGCGGGATCAAGGCCGTCTTCTATGCTGAGTTTGTAGTCGAGACGCCCCTGGAGGTTGTCGGACTGCACAGCGATATAGGCGTCGGTAAACTCGATTTCCTTTTCAAGTGAGGTCAGAAGCTCGGATGCGACAAATTGCTGCTGGCGCAAAAGGGATACTATCGACTCCAGACGCGACGGCATTCCGGCATCGCGATTCCGGATCTCGTGGTTCAGTGCGTTGTAAATGAAATGGGGCGTTATGCGCGAACGGATTGATTCAGAGCGGAGCGATGCTATTTTCTCGAGCATTCTTTCTTCACGCCTGCGGATGTTCCTGCGCGAGATGAGGACAATTCCGATCACCGTCAGCAACACGACGATAATGACGGCTATCACAGCGAGAAGCCTCATTATGCGGCTTCCCTGCTCGGCATTCGCGGCCTTGAGCCTGAGGAGGTCCGCATCCCGTTCATATTCAAATCTTCTCGCGGCTATACTCTGGCTGACTGTCACGGAGCGGAGTGAATCATCTATCTGCTCATATTGCCTTAGAGTTCCGAATGCTTTGGATTTATTGTCGATATCGTCATAGTAATCTGTCAGGAATTCGAGCCTCAGAAGCTGCATTTCGGGACGGAGTGTATCGGAGAAGGGGTGCTGGCCAATCAGTCTGTCAACTTCATTGTTGTCGCCGTTCAGCCATGCCTTGCGCATCTGCAAGGTGTGGATGTAGGACATCGCGACGGGATTTGCCTGTTCTTCGGTGAAATATCTCGAAGCGGCGGGGAGAATATCTTTGACACTGTCTGCCATTCCGAGCCTCAGGTAACAGTCGGCGAGATTGACGGAAACGAAGTTCTTTTCCCACGTCGCGGACGGAAGAGAGTCAAGATAGTGGTCCAGACGTCGAAAGACATTGAGAGCTCCAGCATAGTCTCCTCTATAGTAGAAGTCGTTGCCGTAGTTATTGAGGTTATTGAACTTCTCATACGGTATCATGCTTGGCCAGAGAGCCATTGTCTTCTTCCACCATATCGCGGAGTTTTCGAAGTCACGCAGGCCTGTATAGACAGTGGCAAGGCCGCCATAGAGGGAGATATAATCCTGGGGGAGGAATCCGGCTGTGTCGGCTTCGAGAATCGCACGGTGATAATAGTCGGAAGCCTTGTCGAGCTGAGAATTGGTCTTGAAGGCATCTGCCGCATTAGCGAGGGCAAGAGCGTATGCCTTGCGGTCCCCTGCCCTTTCGGCCATGTCAGCACCGGCAGTCAGGTAATATGTCGCGGAGTCGGGGTTGAAATAGAATTGGGTGTAGACGGTTCCTTTTGCCTGAAGAGCTTTCTGGTGCATTCGGAGACGCACGACAGTCTCAGGCATTCTGTCGAGATATGAGACGGCTGAATCTATTGCCGAGAGCATGCCGTCCGGGCGGCAGAGATAGTAATTGAGGACCGCTTCCTGAACTTTTGTTGCACACCAGCGGTCGGAGTCATCTGTTTCGCAGGCAATGGATCTTTCGGCATTAATCATGCTGTCAGCCCTGTCATATTCACCGGAAGCCATCATGGCCGAGAACCGCTCATTCATTGCTGCGAGACTGTCAGCATCGACTTCAGGCCTCTTGGAGCACGAATAGAGACACAGAAAGAGGGCTGTTCCGAACAGGAAAAGCATCGGAATTCTGTGTCGAACAAGGCTGCTCTTTACCATCATGGTGCAAATATAACAAATTTCAACAATTTTAAAATCTTCTTTAAATCCCGTTTCTGCACGCTTAGCAACGTTTTAGAGCCTCTTAGGTCGCTTATTGGCCTTTTATCAACAATCAACAGGCATATCCATTTTTTAATAAAGCCTATTGTCAAGAGAGCCCCACATTCAACGCTAACAGGAGCGGAATGCGGGGCCTTTTGCATTATTCAGGATTATCCGTATGTCTGATTGCGGATCCTGAATGAGAAAAGATCGATTTCGGTATCAGGCGATCAGCAGGGAGACGAGCACGAAAAGCCAGTGGGCGATAATGGCCGCGCAGAGGCCTCCGACCGTATGGGCGAGAATTGCCTTGGATGTCAGGTCACGATAGCCGAGGGAGTCAAGCATCGCGGTGTGTGTCGACAGATAACCGCTCCAGCACATTCCGATGGCGGTGAAGACTGCAATGGCGTTTCCGTCGATCCAACCCTGTGTCATGAAGTTGGGAACGAGTCCGAGGGCGGCTCCGACTGCCCCGAGAGCTGTAATCGGGAAGGCGATCAGGTGAGGATCTCCGAAGCCGAACAGGAATTCAAAAACGATATTGATTTTCTGGGCTATCCAGGGGAGGAATTCGACACCTTCATAAGCGGCTCCGGTATATTCTCCGGTGGAGCTCGGACCGAAAGTCAGGAGCATCACGAGGGTAGAGATTATGAGCACACCCGGGATGATGGCTATTCCGACATCGACACCGGTGCGGCCACCGTCAAGCAAAGAGTTGAGGGTGCGGAGGAAAACGGATTTCTTTTCGTGCACTTCGATCTCGTGCTGTTCTTCTTCAAGCTCAGCGACGCTCTCGTGTGCGAAATGGGGATAGGCTTTAAGGACGAAACGCTGCATCAGTCTTGTGGAGATCACGCAACCGAAGAATGCTCCGACGAAACCGATGAGAGGCTGCCAGAAGAATCCCTGACCCACCATGAAGACAATCACGAGCAGGCCCATTCCGAAGGCTGTGCCGAAGTTTGTCAAGGAGATGAACTGGAATTTCTTGAAATATGAAGAGAAACGTGTGTCCTGAGCCAGAGAAATAATGGCCGGATTGTCGCTGAGGAACGTCATCACGGCTCCGAGCGACGCTACGCCGGGAAGATTAAACAGGGGCTTCATCAGAGGTCGAAGAAGTTTCTCGAGAAGCTTGACGACACCGAATTCGACAAACAGACGCCCGATTGCTCCGGTGAGCACGCAGATCGCCATGAGATAGAAGACGGTGTTGAGCAGAAGATCGTGGGCGGTGTGCATCATTGTGTTCAGCAGATTAGCCATTCCCATCGTCTGACCGAGGAAATAGAAAAGGCCGATCACGATCACAAGGCAAATCACACCGGACCAGGGCGAATCCTTCTTCAGTTTCTTTTTTTCTATTGTCGCCATCGCTTTTAGTTTTTCAGGACTTTATCTTTTAGACTTTACCTTCTTTAATTTTTAGATTTAATCTTGAGGAAGTTCATGTGCCATGTGACGCCGACACTCGCAAAGAGGGTCTTGTCCTGCATCGGGGCAGCGGAGAACGTGTTCCGCCCCCAATACCAAGCGCAGTCAGCATGAAGACGGAGGCTCCAGCGATCTTTCTTAAGGGGCCAGAATTCGGCTCCGGCAGAGATTGAATTGAGTTCGGTACCGTTTCCGACGGTGAAATCTTTGTCAGTTCCGGATTTGTTGACGTCGTAGGTATATTTGAGATGCACCTTCCAGCTGTCGGACACATTCCAGCCCAGATCGGCCATCACCGAGCAGTCCTTGAAGAGGAAAGTCTGGCCCGAGGCGGCGCGGTTCATGAAGTCAGCCTCAAGAGAGAACTGACCGTAATCGAAGCGGTTTCCGAGAGCTATATAGTTAATATAGGATCCGGGGTGATACTCAAAGAGGTTTATGCTGTAGAGCGGTTTCCAAATTCCATGGGTTGCGCTCCAGAAGATTGAGTAGCCGTAGGTATTGTTGTTGTTTCCCGGCGAGGCATGGAAGGGACTCTGGACGATCTGGAGCTGGACCATATCTTTCGGAGTGAGATCAAATTTGCCGGAAACACCGAGAGAATAACAGGGGATGTTATACCAGAAGACGGACGAGGCGAAGACGTCGAGGGGATAGCGGTCATACTCGTATCCGCCGATTGCGACAATCTCCTTACCGGCGCTGACGCCGTATCTTCCGGGCTTATACTGGACATAGAGCCAGTCGGTCGCGTCGAAGAAAGATCCGTGAGCGATGGATTTGTTGAATCTCTGGCGCCACGAATAAGTGAAGCCTTTGAAGAGCTGACCGTCGGCACGGAGCATGATGTACTTTCCGGTGAATCCGGAGTAATCGTCATTTGTATGGCCGTCAATCCGGTCATACTGCCAGTCTACCCGTGCGCCGAGGCTGAGATTGAGAAGATCCTGGTCATTCTGGGCGGATGCAGAGAGACATACGCCGGCAGCGATGGCTGAACAGAGAAAGAAGCGTTTCAAGAGTATCAGATTATTAGGTTAGTTTGCGCAAGCCAAGGAAGTTCGGCAGACATCAGTCAATAAGACTGTGCCCGATACGCCGCCCGGCTGCGGTTCAGAGTGCAAAGTTAACGAAACTTTATGAGTCGGCAAATTTACGACTCTGTTTCAGGTCAGTTCCGGGCGGTTCCGTGACAATTAAGGGGCGTTCAGAATGGGGGTCAGGTCTAATTCATGACTGTACAGGACGGATTTTGAGTGTGATTTGGAGGTATTGAAAAGATTTTGTAATTTTGCCGGTGAAGACGCGCACGTGGCGTAATTGGTAGCCGCGCCAGACTTAGGATCTGGTGTCTTACGACGTGGGGGTTCGAGTCCCTTCGTGCGCACAAAAGCTAACCGGCCCGCTGATTTTTCAATCAGCGGGCCGGTTCTTTTATGGTCTTATTTTTCCATCTTGAGTTTCTCGTCTTTTGACAAGAAACTCAAGATGAAATCTGAATTATTTGACGAGGATCTTCTCGGACTTGCCGTTCTGGCGCTTGATGTAGAGTCCGGGGGCGAGATATTCGTCTGTCACACGCAGGCCATCAAGTGTGTAGAACTCAGCGTCTGCATTATCGGCGAGAACCACCTTTGCAGAAGCGGGATCGACGTTCTCGATAACAGCATCGGGCATGGCGATGCGATGTGCGTTGACGATGCGTCCGTTTTTCTTGTCGATCAGGAGAACAACGATAAATGAGTTCTTCAGATCCTTGATGCGATCAGTCGTAATGTAGAGAGATTCGGCTTTCGCTGGTACACCGGCGGTCAGTGTCTCAGGCATTACCTGGGCATTGCCGTTCCAGTTCACAATCGTGCGGGCAACATCGTTGTAGGTGAGTTCAACGAGTGTAGGTTTCTTTTCGAAACCACCCATTTCTCCATAGCGGCCTCCGGCAAAGTTATTCTGCTGCTGATAGGGGCCCACGCCATCTTCGACTGTGACAACGGAAAGACCGAGATTGTGTGATTCGAGATCAGTGGCTGAAGTGATCTCACACATTACTTCGAGCTCCTCATAGTGGGGATTTGTGTATCTCGCTGTGAAATCAACTTTTCTGAAGGCAATCTTCTCCTGGGCGTCATACTGAAGCTGACAGTCATCCGGAGAGGGATCGAAGACAGTAGTGCGGTTTACAGTCGCACAGGGATAATTCGCCAAATAGGCACCCGGCGCGATGAAGATGGATTCAGCGGACTTATATGATCCGCACCACATCGGATCCTTATCACTGTAGATGTGAGCTGCTATTCCTATGAACTCTGAGGAATTATATTTTTCCCTCATATATTCCATTCCGAGGTAACCTCTGGGACAGAATCCACAAGTCGTTCCTGTTCCTTCCTCAATCACCACGGGACGGTTATAGTATTCGCTCATCACGTGAACTGTTCCTGTGACAACCTTTACGGGCATTGCATTGTCGGCACCATTGACCTTCACGATCTCCATGCTGACAGGTGCGTTTTCTGCAACAGATGTGGCTTTCAGGCCTTCTATATTGATCTGGCTCTCCCGGCCGGGAAGGACATCGGGGAAATTGATGTCATAGAGGACTTCGGGCTCATCACCGATCTGAGACTTGATGGTTATGGCATTGACCTGGTTTGTTCCAAGATTGGTGAAGCTTAACGTTGCGGAGAAGGCCTCTTCGGGTTTCACGACATAGGGGAGCGTCACGTTCAGCGGGTTGACATAGTCAGCTTTGTTAACGGAGAACACGCCGCGGATACAGAGATTGCCGAA
>CAYMTQ010000012.1:0-8169 GCA_964393395.1 uncultured Sangeribacter sp. | reverse complement strand
TTTTCAGTCGAAATGTAGAGAGACTCAGCTTTTGCGGGCACTCCGGCCTCAATTTTATCGGGAAGCGCATTTGTATTGCCATTCCAGGAGACAATGCTGCGTGCGACATCGTTAAAGATGAGGCTCACTTTCGGGGGAAGTTTCTCGTAACCTTCCATCGGACCTTGATTACCGCCGGAATAACCGTTATCCTGATCATAAGGTCCGACCTCATCTTCTGTGGTCACGACGGCGAGACCGAGCTTGTGAGAATCGAGATCGGTCAGCGATGTCAGATCGCACATAACCTCAACCTCCTCGTAGTGGGGGTTGGTGTAACGGGCGGTGAAATCGACTTTCTGGAAACAATATGTGTTGTGATACTTGTCGTAAACCTTCCGGCAGTCCTCAATCGACGGGTCGAACAGTTCCTGACGGTTCACAACAGCACATGGGAAACCGACTGTTCCGGATACAGGATTCTTGAATATCACCTTTGCGGCAACATTATATTTAGCACAATACATCGGGTCGTTGTCATTATAGACGTGAGCGGCGATGCCGATGTAACCTTTGTCGTTGTAGTCCTCGCGCATGTATTCCATTCCGGTATATCCGCGCACGCACCAGGGACAGGCTGTTCCGGTGCCCTCCTCGATAACGACTGTTCTTGTGTAATAATCGCTCAAAGAGGCAATGATTTTATCGAGGGAATAGGCGGACATTGCATTGGTCTCACCGTTAACGCCCGTGATGCTTATGCTGACGGGAGTATCTTCGTTGACCTCGGTGGTCTTCAGGCCTGAAAGAGTTATTACGGATTGTGCTCCGGAGGCAATTGCCGGGACATCGATCTTCATAACTTCAGGAGCTGAATCACCGACCTTGACGCTGGCTTCAACAGAAGTCACGGGCTTCAGGCCGAGGTTCCAGACATTCAGTTCAGCGGAGAATTCTTTGCCTACGCCTGTCATTCCTGGCATATTCACCGATGTCGCCCAGAGGAAGTTATTCATATTGACGGGAGTGTCAATGATTCCACGGATGCAGAGGTTACCGTATCCTTCCTGAACATCCCACTGTTTGGTCGACAGATTGTTCTTGGAGGAATATGCGACAAATGCACCGTTGGGATTTGTGACGTCTGTTCCGTCCATTGCAAAAGGACGGTCGGAGTTGGAGGTGGTACGGGCAATGTAACCTACATAGAGGGACTTGTCGGTCAATGTGTAAGGAGTATCCAGTGTGACAGTATTGAACTTCATCGGCTCAATATTCGCCTCCTGGATATAGAACGGTTCTTCATCAAGAGCGTATGTGAGGAAAACCGAAACCTTTGTATTGGTCATTTTGCCATAGCCTATTTCTACGGCCTTGAGAGATGCGTCGCCATAGCCGGCAAGCACACCTCCCGGAATCATGATAGCTGCGCCGGAGTACTGGCCGGCCATATAGTTACCCAGGCAGTCAATGATCTCATTCTCGCAATAGCCGAATGAGGTCTGGGCTGCAAATGACTGTGACATAGCCACAACTGCGGCCGCGCATGTCAGTAAAAATTTCTTCATCAATCTACAGTGTGTTAGTATGTATGGCACAAATTTAATATTTTTTTCTATCATAGACGCCCGGCTACACCGTTTTTTAGAACATGTTTTCGGATTTGGTGCGGCAAAGGGGCATTCTTTCGGTTAGCTTACTGCAATGTGAGACTGTGTTCCCCTACTGTACAATCGGGAGCAGAATACACGAACGGAGCCTAAGAACGGGCTATTACTTCACCAGGGTGACGGTCAGTGCGTTGAGGACGCGTCGGTTCTCAAGCGAATTAGCCGCCGTCCGGGAATAATCGAGAAGATAGCCTATTGAAAGAGAGGCTTTTCTGAAATGGAGTGTCATCTGAAGATGTGAGCGCACGGCAGCCGCATTCCCCCACCATCCGCAATGGACAAGTCCGGATGTGTTTCCGAGATATATCTCATAAAACGATTCGCCATATCCGGGCATGAAGAAGATTCCGAGCGAGGGAACCGCAACACGTTCTGAGAGTGTCACCGGAAGGCGCCCGAAATGGAGATCATAGGACGCTGAGGCTGTCACGGACAGGTCCGCGCGCAGGGGCAATGACACAGGGTTGTTGCTGTTCCGCGGATTCCACAGAGCCTCGGCATCAAACCCGACGTTGCCACCACATGAGAATGAGAATCCGCAAGCGGTGTGCCAGACACGTTCCATACCCCATGAAAAGGCGGCTGTCACGTCATATTCCGATGCAGTCCCGGGAGAATTGCTCAGACTCGCCGCTCCGAGTTCCGCTTCGAAACGCATCCTCCATCTCCGGGGGTCAAACGGCATCCCCTTTGACCATGCTCCCATCAGAGAGGGACTGAATCCGGAATAGTTCAGTGGAGAGAGATAGGTTGAAAGCATGTCTGCCCGTCCGGCTGAGATCGACCATTCGGAAACAATCCGTCGGGGATTTTCCTGTTCTTCCGGCGACGTTCCGGCATATACGGACGAAGAGACCGTTCCGGTTACGAAAACCAGAACAGCCGAAGACAGTCGTTTGATAAACCAGCCTGTCATAAGTCTGCTATTCCTGTGTCTCCTCATCTTCAGTATCCAATGCAGCGAAAAGATCACCCTGAATGACTTTCGGGGACTCTTCCTGCTCTTCGTCAGGCTCTGTTTCAGCCTCAACAGGTTCTTCCGGTTCCTCGGGTTCAGGGAAACGGACCGGAGGCAGTTCTTCGATAGACTCGACGTTATATGTCGAAATGCGTTTACCCTTGGCTTTGAAACCCTTGACTCCGATAAATTCCTCGGCATCGATTGTCAGTGTCGGACGGACAGCATCGTGACCGCCGAATACGACCCTCAGAAGGGGATATGGAGTATCTGTCAGCAGAAGACTGCGCGCTGAGGCGTCATTGCCGACAAAACGCTGTGGCCGGGCCGAAGGCTCGAAAACAAAGCGCTTCAGGTAAGGATAGCCGAGCTGAGGATCGAAAAGAGCCAGAGTCCAGACCTTGGACGGATCAAATTTTTCAATCCTGAGGATGTTGTCCTCATAATGGTTCTCGTCGGAATATGACCCGGTGAAGTATTCACCGTCTTTGGTAATCACAAGCACCTGATCATCACCCTGGAAGGAGCCGAGGAGTTCGCCTCGGCCGTCATAGTTCAGCCTCAGGACATCCCTGTCGAACCAGACCTTGCGTCCTTCGAGCGTCGATGTTCCCTTGCGCTCAAGCGAGAGCCTTTCTATCGGGAACTTCGTGACAAGATTTCCCAGTGACTCCTTGCTACGCGGTTTCAGCTGGGAGAAATCGACCATTATCTCACGGTTTCGGGGGCGCCGTCCGTCGGGTCCGGGTTCATCCTTCAGAATAACCCTGACGGTCTCCGCCTCTCCGTTGGGATTATATGTCAGCCACTCGATCCGGCTTCCGGGGGCACCTTTTGTCAGATTGTATTCCTTCTCCCGTGTCAGTCCGGTGATGGTACACCTCTTATAATAATAGTAGCCGTTGCCGTTTTCATCGTTTGGCGATGTGCCGCCGGCTTTCAGAGAACCGTTGCGGTAGATGACATTGAAGATACATCTGTTGTCCTTCTTCTTGTAGAGCGAGATGTGGACTACTTTCTTTCCCTTGCCGATGAAGTATTTGTCCTGGACCTTGACGATCATGTAGGTTCCGTCACGGAAAATGATCAGGACATCGTCAATGTCCGAACAGGTGAACTGGAACTCACCCTCTTTGAGACCGGTGCCGATGAATCCTCCCTCCTTGTCGAAGAAGAGACGCTTGTTTGCTTCGGCAACTTTTGTCGCCTCGATGTTGTCGAACGAGCGGATGACTGTCCTGCGAGGGAATCGTTCTCCATATTTCTCCTTAAGGTGGGTGAACCAGCCGATCGTGTAGCGGGTCATGTTGGCGAGATTATCCTCCAGACGGGCTATCTCGGAATCGAGGTTGGAAATCCTCTCATCGGCCTTCTCTGAATTGAATTTCAGGATTCGGCCCATGCGTATTTCCCAAAGACGCTGTATATCGTCGCGGGTCAGCTCACGGAAGAAGGTCGGTTTGTAGGGCTCCATGAGTTCATCGACACGGTTAATCGCTGAATCCATATCGGGGGCCTGTTCGAGTGCACGGTCCTTATACATCCGTTTCTCGATGAAAATTTTCTCGAGAGAACAGAAAAGACGCGATTCCCTGGCTTCGCCAAGCTTTATCTCGAGTTCACGCCGGAGAAGTTCGCGCGTGTGCTCCACATTGTACCTCAGCACATCGCTCACCGACAGGAAACAGGGCTTGCGGTCCATAATGACGCAGCAGTTGGGCGAAATGGAGATTTCGCAATCGGTGAAGGCATAGAGCGCATCAATCGTCTTGTCGCTTGAGGTTCCGGGCTGGAGATGAACAAGAATCTCAGCCGTAGCGGCGGTGTTGTCATCAACCTTACGCACCTTGATCTTCCCTTTCTCCATCGCTCCGAGAATCGAGGAGATGAGGGTTGTCGTCGTCTTGGTGAAGGGAATTTCGGTTATGGAGAGGGTCTTGTTGTCAATCTTCTCGATTCTTGCGCGGACTTTTACCGCACCACCGCGTGCGCCGTCATTATATCGCGAGACATCCATCAGGCCTCCGGTCTGGAAATCGGGAAGAAGCTTGAATTCCTCACCTTTCAGACAGGAGACAGCGGCATCGCATATTTCATTGAAGTTATGAGGAAGGATTTTTGACGAAAGACCCACGGCAATACCCTCGACACCTTGGGCAAGGAGCAGGGGGAACTTCACGGGGAGCGTCACCGGCTCACGCTTGCGGCCGTCGTAAGAAGGAGTCCATTCGGTAATTTTGGGTGAGAAGAGAGTCTCGAGGGCAAATTCAGAAAGGCGCGCTTCGATATATCGGGGAGCGGCGGCTGAATCTCCTGTCAATATGTTACCCCAGTTTCCCTGAGTATCGATCAGCAGTTCCTTCTGGCCGAGCTGGACGAGGGCATCGCCGATCGAGGCATCGCCATGAGGGTGATACTGCATCGTATTGCCGACAACGTTGGCGACCTTGTTGAAACGGCCGTCATCAATGGTCTGCATGGCATGAAGGATCCGGCGCTGAACCGGCTTCAGGCCATCCTCGATGTGGGGGACAGCCCTTTCAAGTATTACGTATGAGGCATATTCAAGATACCAGTCACGGAACATTCCGCCGAGGACCGTCCTTCTGTCCTCGACACCCCCTGAGGGACGCTGATTCAGTGTACCGGAATCCACTCCGGCATTATCGTCATTGTTCTGTTCTACTGAGTCTTGATAATCGAATTCGTCTGACATGAGAGCAAATATAGCTAATTTTCTTCAAACCACGGGCAAAAACCATTCCAACAATCCGGATCGTCATCGAGAACATCAAAGTTACTGATCAACGTTTGGATCGGAAAGATACTTGATTGCCCTGTCAAGAATCGCATCCTTTCCCGAGATCAGTTCTTCGTCGGGAGCGTGAACGTAGATATCGGGCGCGATACCGTATTCGGTGCAGTTTCCTTCGACATCCGTCACAGGTGAAGCGGAGAAACGGATTCCCCATCCATTCGGCATTTCCGATGAGAAAGGAAGTCCGCCCCCTCCACCGGTAGTCGCTCCAATGAGCACTACCCCGTCGAGCGATTTCATCACGGCGGCAAAATCATTGGCGGCGCTGTAACACCCACGGTTGACAAGCAGGGCCACCGGGGAGCCGTTCCACATTATGCGGTCTTTATCAGCAGGCTTATAGGTTATGGGATAGGGGTCGGAGAATTCATCATGTCCGGGGCCGGTCTTGTGACGGATATATCCCCCCGGCACTTCCCTGTCAATCAGACGGCCAACAAGAACCTCTATATTGGTCAGAAGACCACCGCCGTTATCACGGATGTCTATTATCAGCCCGTCACACTCGGAAAGAGCGGCCATGATGTAATCCAGACTGCCCTCGCCTATCGTAGTAGAAAATGAGGGATAATACATATACCCTATTCTGGTCCCGTCGGCTTCAAAAATGGCATACGAAATACCTGACGTCTGGAAGTAATTGAACTTCAGATAATCCTGCTGGACTGTCCGCCATAGGAAATCCCGCGGATAATCGCTCCACCATGCTCTGTAGTAGCTTGTCGAGAAAGGGGCGATCAGATTAACATGACCATCCCTAAGCTCATCGAGCATTGCGGTACAAATATCGAACAGCTCCACTGTTCCTGTCTCACTGTTTACCTGCGGCCTGTATTTCCAATAAACGTCATTCCAGTCTATCGACTTCTCGTCAAAATAGCAATACTGACGGTCTATTATGCTCCACAGCGCATCGAAATTCCCCACGGGATCATCGTGGAACTCAACAGCATCAGAGCAGGATAAAAGTGACAGACACAGCAGGTAGAGAGGAAACAGAGTCCCGAACCTGCGTTTAAAACAGGGATTAAAATTCATGATTAAAACGACAGGAAATAGACCTGACAACTGTTATTCAAGGCCTTTCCCGGGCCAATAAAATTACTAAATAAAATGACTATAAGCAAATTTAGATCCCTTATCAAAAGTTCGGAACGCATCTGAGACCTGTGATTCTTAATTTATTGTGGGAGGGAGTCTAAGCTACATATACAAAATATTCATCTCTCCGGATTTTACATATTTCAAATATTTTTGTTAATTTTGCGATTAAGACACTGTCTTAACCACGGACTAACACATCATGTGGAGTTTTAGCACTATTTACAAAACTACTATCTGGGGAGGCACTCAAATCGCTGAGTTGAAAGGCGAAAAGTTGTCTCAGGCCAACATCGGAGAAAGCTGGGAGATCTCGTCGGTTCCCGGCTCAGTGTCCGTTGTAGACAGTGCAGAAGACCGCGGTCTGTCTCTCGGAGATCTGATCGGGAAATATGGTGCAGACCTTCTCGGGAAAAACAATTTTGAACGTTTCGGAACAAGATTTCCGCTCCTCGTCAAATTCATTGATGCCTCGCGCGACCTCTCGATCCAGGTTCATCCCGACTCAGAGATGGCGACGGATGAAGGTCTCGAAAACGGAAAGACGGAAATGTGGTATGTCATCCGGACCGACCGGGACTCCAAAATAGCCAACGGCTTTATCCGTCCCGTAGACCGGACCACTTACGAACATCTTGTCCACTCGGGAGAAATTGAAAAATGGCTCCGTCATACCCCCACTTCCCCCGGAATGTCTTTCCTGATTCCTCCCGGCCGGATACATGCAATCGGCAAGGGGAACCTCATCTGTGAGATTCAGGAGAGCAGCGACGCGACCTACAGGATCTATGACTACAAACGCCGTGATGCCGACGGCAACCTGCGCGAACTGCACACGGAGAAAGCATTGCGTGCCCTGAATTTTGTGGATTGCGACGGAGGGTGCATTAAGCCCGAAATAATCTCGAAAGGGGATCATAAACTCGTTTCACGTCCCGAGTTCACCGTCAATCTACTGACAGGAGAGAGAGCTGTCTCGCGAAATTATTCCGGACTCGACTCTTTTGTGTTGTTAGTAGTGATCGATGGCGAAGCCGAGGTCAAGGTGAACCCGGAAGAGTGTCCCGGAGCAAAAGAAATGAGACTCAGAAAAGGTGATGTGGTCCTTGTGCCGGCCCAGGCACGCGGAATAACAGTGGATCCGACCCAAAAGATCACACTGCTCGAGTCCTATATAGAGGACTGAAAGCTTGTCTAAAGGATCTGAAGGTTTGACTAAAAGATCAGAAAGTTTGACTAAAGAGGGCTGAAAATCTGATAAGACCGGGCTGAAAACCTGACTGCCGGATGATGAACTGCAAAGGGCCGTCAAACGTTATCTCATTAATCAAATACCAAAAAAACAAAATTATGAGTGACGTATTAAGTTATGAAGAAAAGAAGGAGTTACCGGACAGTGTTTTCGGACTTCCTGAACGCAGAGAGTATCCCATGCCTGACGCGGCCCATGTAAGAGCTGCCGAAGCATATTTCCGTTATTGCCCGGAGGACCTGAAGCCCAAACTGGCCCGTGCGATTCTAAAATTCGCCGCAGAATATGGTGTCGATGTCCAGAGCCCGACGGTTCTGTCATACGCCGAACAATAAGCACCTGCGCCTCCGGCGAAACGGAAGTCGGGAGTGAGTAATATTAAAAAGAATAG